>NZ_JBFUMY010000056.1:0-60030 GCF_054049135.1 Kitasatospora sp. P5_F3
GGCCCGAGCCGCGCCGGGCGCAGCCGGATGGCGAGCCACGCCACCACCGCCGCGCCCACCGCACCCGCCGCCACTGCGGGCAGCGCGTCGGCCGGGCCGGACACCGGCCGCGACAGTGCGGCCCAGACGCCGAGCCCACCGAAGAGCACGAAGACGGCCGCCCCGAACAGACGTCGCCGTACCGCGAGCAGTCCGGCCAGTACCGCGAGCCCCGCCATGGTGAGCAGGATGCCGCCCAGCAGGATCGGCTTGTCGTCTGTCCCGAAGCTCCGGACGGCGAACTCCTTGAGCGGAGTGGGCGTCAGGTCGATCGCGGCCGAGCCGACCACGAGCACGGGGGCGGTGTCCGGTCCGGTGAGGACCGCCACCAACTCACCGGCTCCGACCGCCGCCACGGCGGCCGCCAGGCCGATCACGGCTGCTGCTGCGATCCGGACCGGACGGTTGCGACGGGGCTGTGGTGTGCTCACGGTCCCCATTCGGTGCACTGGCACCGCCGGATGGGTCGGATCGGGAACTCTCTCCGGATCGGCCTCGACGCACCCGTCAGAACGCGTACCTGACGTGCAGCCACGGGGCGAACCGGTCGATCAGGGAACGGAGTTCGGCCAACGCCTCGGCCTTCCGGCCCGCCCGGTAGCGGACGTTCCAACTGCCGTTCTCCGACCGCTTGGGCTCCTGGAGCCAGGGCTGCCAGAGCACCTGCTCGGCCTTGGGGTGCCAGCCGAGGTTCACCTCGTGCAATCCCTGGTTGTGCGTCAGCATGATGATCTCGGCGGCGGACTGCTGCTTCACCGCGGTCGGCAGCAAGTCGTCCATCCGCTGCAGCAGTTCGGCCCAGTCCGCCTGCCAGCCCGGCCTGAGCACCACCGGCGAGAGGTTGAAGTGCACCTCGTACCCGGCCGCCTGGAAGTCCCCTGCGGCGGCCAGCCGGTCCGGGACGGACGCCGCGCGGACGTCCAGCAGTCGGGCGTCGGCAGGCGGCATCAGCGAGAACCGGATCCTGGTGCGGCCCCTCGGGTCGAGGCCGAGCAGGTCGCGGTTGACCCACTTGGTGGCGAACGAGGCCTTGGCGTTGGGCCAGTTCCGGAAGGCCCGGATCAGGTCGGCGGTGTTGTCGCAGACCAGGGCGTCCACCGAGCAGTCGTTGTTCTCGCCGATGTCGTAGACCCAGGCGCGCGGGTCGCACTGGTTCGGCTCGTGCTTGCGGCCCTGCCGGGCGACGTGGCGGCCGAGGTAGCCGATGATCCGGTCGATGTTGGTGAAGACCGTGATCGGGTTGGCGTACCCCTTGTGGCGCGGCACGTAGCAGTACGCGCAGGCGAGAGCGCAGCCGTTGGCGGAACTCGGCGCGATCCAGTCGGCGGAGCGGCCGTTCGGGCGGGCGGTGAGCGACTTCTTCACGCCGAGCACCAGCACCTCGCTCTTGATCCTGGCCCACCGCTCCACGTTGCCCTGGTTGCCGTGCAGCCCGGGGATGCCCCAGTGCGAGGCCACCTCGACGATCCGGGCGGCGGGGAAGCGCTCCACCACTTGCCGGCCGCGCGCCGAGGCGAGCGCCTCGGGCTCGGCGTGGATCTCGCGGACATCGAGCAGGCGGTGCGGGCGCTGGTCGGCAGGCATGGTGACGGTCCTTCGGGGTGACGTTCCGGGGCGGGGGACATTCGGAGCCGACCGCCCGCCGGATCGGTTCGGAACTCCCCGGCGGGGGGACCCATCCGCTCGGGCCACGGCTCCGAACAATGGGTGTCGAGTCCGCACCGACCGGCGGGGTGACCCGTCGGCAGCTCTGGAGGTAACCGCATGCCCCACATCGGCCCGCACCGAGGCCGGGAGGTGGCCAGGTGAGCAGTGTCGTCCAGCTCTCCGGCCCCCAGCGGCGCGGCCCCGATCTCCAGGAGCTGGTCGCCAAGGCCGCCTTCGGTGACCAGGACGCCTTCGGCCGGCTCTACGACGCGGTCGCCGGGCCGGTCTTCGGCCTGGTCCGCCGGGTGCTGCGGGATCCGGCGCAGTCCGAGGAGGTGACCCAGGAGGTGATGCTCGACCTCTGGCGCAACGCCGCCCGCTACCAGCCCGAGCGCGGCGAGGTGCTGTCCTGGGTCCTGACGATGGCTCACCGCCGGGCGGTGGACCGGGTGCGCTCGGCACAGGCGGCCGCCGACCGGGAGCAGAAGGTCGCCGCCCGCTCGCACACCCCGGTCTTCGACGAGGTGGCCGAGCAGGTGGAAGGGCGACTGGAGCGCGAGCAGGTCCGGCGTTGTCTCAAGTCGCTGACCGAACTCCAGCGGGAGTCGGTGACCCTGGCGTACTACCGGGGGTACAGCTACCCCCAGGTGGCGGAGCTGCTCGCCCTGCCGCTGGGTACCGTGAAGACCCGGATGCGGGACGGCCTCATCCGCCTGCGTGACTGCCTGGGGGTGGGGACATGACCATCGCGCCCGATCTGCACACGTCCACCGGCGCGTACGCCGCTCACGCCCTCGACGAACGCGAACGCATCGAGTTCGAACGGCACTTGGCCGCCTGCCCGTCCTGCGCGCAGGAGGTCGCCGAGTTCGCCGCCACGCTGGCCCGGCTGGGCTCGGCCGAGGCCGCCGTGCCGCCGCCCGCGCTGAAGCAGCGGGTGCTGGCGCAACTCCCGTCGGTCCGTCAGCACCCGCCGCACACCCCGGAGCCGGCGGCCGGACGCCGCCCGGGCCGATTCGGCCGGGCGCTGCCCAGGCTGGCGCTGGCCGCCTCGCTGGCCGCCGCCGTCCTGCTCGGCGGGGTCGCCGTCCAGCAGCACGACCGGGCCGAGCAGGCCAGGGCGCAGGCGGTCCGGCTCCAGGAGCGGCAGGCGGGCTTCGAGTCGCTGCTCACCGCCCCGGACGCCCGCACCAACACCGGCCCCGCCGGGAGCGGCGTCGGCACCGTGGTCTGGTCACAGGCTCGGGGGCAGGCCGCCTTCCTGGCCGCCGGGATGCCCGCACTGCCCGCCGGAAGCACGTACGAGCTGTGGTTCAACGACGCGGGCACCATGCGGCCGGCCGGGCTGATGCCGACCACCGACGGTGCGCTGCTGCTGGACGGCGCGATCGGCGGGGCCGCCGGGGTCGGCGTCACCGTCGAACCCGCAGGTGGTTCGAGCCACCCCAGCGGTGCGCCGGTGCTGCTGCTGCCGTTCAGCTGACAGCCGCCCGGCCGCTCCCCGTTCGGAGCAATCCACGCCGCCCCGGGCTCCGAAGTACTGGTGCAGACCAGTACTTCGGCGAGCTGCGCCGGGCCGGGGCCGAGGTGGAGCTGTTCGAGGCCGACGCCCGGCTCGGCGGGCACGCCCACACGCAGACCGCCGTCTCGGCCGACGGGCGTGAACTCGCCCTGGACACCGGCTTCCTGGTGCACAACGAACGCACCTACCCGGAGCTGACCCGGCTGTTCCGCGAGCTCGGCGTGCAGACCAGGGACAGCGAGATGAGCATGTCGGTCCGGTGCGAGGGCTGCGGCCTGGAGTACGCCGGGGCCCGCGGCCCGGCCGGCCTGCTGGCCCGGCCCGGCGCCGTCCTGCACGGCCACTACCTGCGGATGCTGGCCGAGATTCCGCTCTTCCACCGCCGGGCCCGCCGGCTGCTGGCCCACCCGGAGGCGGGTGACCCCTCGCTGCGCCGCTTCCTCGCCAACGGCGGCTTCTCGGAGTACTTCGTCAGCCACTTCATGACCCCGGTGGTGGCCGCCGTCTGGTCCTGCGCACCGGACCTGGCGGGCGACTACCCGGCCCGCTACCTGTTCACCTTCCTGGAGAACCACGGCATGCTCGGTGTCACCGGCTCCCCCACCTGGCGGACGGTGGTCGGCGGCTCGCAGACCTACGTCCGCCGGATCGCCGAACGGCTCCCCACCGTGCACCGCTCCGCGCCGGTCCGCGCCGTGAGCCGGCACCCGGACGGTGTCACCGTCACCACCGAGGATGGGCAGCGGTACCCGGCCGACGCGGTGGTGGTGGCCACCCACGGCGACCAGGCCCTGCGGCTGCTCGCCGACCCGACGCCCGCCGAGACCGAAGTGCTGGGCGCCTTCCGTTACTCCCGCAACCCGACCGTGCTGCACCGGGACGCCTCCCGGCTGCCGCAGGCCGCCTGGGCCCGGGGCTCCTGGAACTACCTGATGGCCGACTGCCACGGCGCCGCCGACCAGGTCCAGGTCAGCTACCACCTGAACCGGCTGCTCGGCCTGGACACCGCCGAGGACTACCTGGTCACCCTGAACGACGACCGGCACCGCCCGGTGGCCGCCGAGCAGGTGGTCTCCCGGACGGTGTACGAGCACCCGGTCTACACGGCCGCCACCGTGGCCGCCCAGCGTCGCCTGCCCGAGCTCTCCCGGGGCCGCACCGCGTTCGCCGGGGCCTACCACGGCTGGGGCTTCCACGAGGACGGCTGCCGCTCCGGCGTCCAGGCCGCCCACAGCGTGCTGGGGGTGCCGGTATGACCACCACCCTGCCCGGCCCCTGGGGCGCGGCGCTCTACGAAAGCCGGATCACCCACGTCCGGACCACCCCGCTGCGGCACGCCTTCGCCCACCGGACCTGCCTCTGGCTGGTCGACCTGGACCGGCTGCCGCCGGTACCGGCCGTGCTCCGCCCGCTGGCGCGGTTCCGCGCTGCCGACCACCCCGGGGCCCCCGGGCTGAGCCTGCGTCAGAACCTCGACCGTTACCTGGCCGGGGAGGGCGTCCGGCTCGGCGACGGCCAGGTCCTGATGCTCACCCAGGCCCGATCGCTGGGTCACGTCTTCAACCCGCTCACGGTCTACTGGTGCCGGGACGCCGAGGGCCGACCGCTCTGCACCGTGGCCGAGGTGCACAACACCTACGGCGGGCAGCACCGTTACCTGCTGCGGCCGGGGCAGGCCGGGACGGCGAAGGGGTTCTACGTCTCGCCGTTCTTCCCGGTCGACGGGGACTACCGGATGCGGCTGCCCGAGCCGGCCGCCCGGTTGGAGCTGACCATCCATCTCGACCTGCCCGGCGGGCGGGCGTTCACCGCCACGGTGCGCGGCCGACGGCGCCCGGCGACCACGCGTTCGCTGCTCTCGGCCGTCCTGCACCACCCGTTCATGACCTTCGCCGTCAGCCTGCACATCCGCTACCAGGGCATCCGGCTGCTGCTGCGCGGCCTTCCCGTCCACCGCCGAGAGGTACCGCCGTCGTGACTTCCGTCGCTGCCCCGACCACCACACCCTTCCCGGACATCGACCCCGCCCGCTGGCCGGACGTGGCCCGGGTGCCGGCCTCGCCGCTGCGGGCCGCCGTCGCCGCCAAGCTGCTCGCCCGGCTCTCCCGCCGGTTCGCCGTCCGGGTCGAACTCCCGGGCGGGCAGCTCCTGGTGACCGCTCCGGCCACCGCTCCGGTGCTGCGGCTGCATCGGCCGCAGGACTTCCTGCACCGGATCGGCGCGGGCGGCCTGATCGGCTTCGGCGAGTCCTACCAGGCGGGCGACTGGGACTCCCCCGACCTGGTCGCGCTGCTGACGGCACTGGCCGTCGACCCGGCCGCCTGGGTGCCGCCGGGCACCGCCTGGCTGCGCAGGCTGTACGTCCAGCGGCGGCCGGCCACCGAACGCGGGGGCACCCAGAACACCCGGCGCAACATCCAGCGCCACTACGACCTCTCCAACGAGCTGTTCGCGCTCTTCCTCGACCGGACCATGAGCTACTCGTCCGCGCTCTTCCCGACCGACCTGGCGAGCGGCGCCCTGCTGGCGGACTGGGTCGGAATGCCCGACGCCCAGCATCGCAAGATCGACCGGCTGCTCGACCTGGCCCGGGTCGGCCCCGGCCGGACGGTGCTGGAGATCGGCACCGGCTGGGGCGAGTTGGCCCTGCGGGCGGCCCGCCGGGGCGCCCGGGTGGTCAGCCTCACGCTCTCCGCCGAGCAGCTCGCCCTGGCCCGCCGCCGGATCGCCGACGCGGGCCTGGCCGACCGGGCCGAGGTCAGGCTCTGCGACTACCGTTCCGCCGAGGGGAGTTACGACGCGGTGGTCAGCGTCGAGATGATCGAGGCGGTCGGTCGGCCGTACTGGCCCGCGTACTTCGACACCCTGGACCGGGTGCTCGCCCCCGGCGGCCGGGTCGCGCTGCAGTCGATCACCATGCCGCACCAGCGGATGCTGGCCAGCACCGATACCTACACCTGGATCCTCAAGTACATCTTCCCCGGCGGTCAGATCCCCTCCACCGAGGGCCTCGCCCGGGCCGCCGCCCGTCACTCCGGCCTGCGCCTGACGGAGGACCGGGGCTACGGCCCGCACTACGCCGAGACCCTACGGCTCTGGCGGGAACGTTTCACCGCGCGCACCGAGGAGGTGGCCGCGCTCGGCTTCGATCCGGTCTTCCGGCGGATGTGGGAGCTCTACCTCGCCTACTCCGAGGCCGGGTTCCGCACCGGCTACCTGGACGTGCGCCAGCTGCTGTTGACCCGGGAGGGCGGGCGGTGAACCCGTTCGTGCTCAACCTGGCGGCCACCGCCTGCGCGGCGCTGGCGGTGATGCTCGCCGCCTTCGCGATCGGGGTCCGGACGGGTCGGCACCGGGGCGTGGACGTCGCCTGGGGCCTGGCGTTCGTCGCGGTCGCCCTCACCGGGTACGGGCTCTCGGCCGGCCACGGGGACGACGGCCGGCGGCTGCTGGCGACCGTGTTGGTGACGGTCTGGGGCCTGCGGCTGTCCGGGCACATCGAACGACGCTCCCGGGGCGCCCCGGAGGACCCGAGGTACGCCCGGATGCTGGCCCGCCGACCGGGCCCCTGGTACCCGCTGCGGAAGGTCTACCTGCTTCAGGCCGGCATCCTGTGGTTCGTCTCGCTCCCGGTCCAGCTCGCCCAGTACCTGCCGGACCGGCTCGGCCCGCTCGCCGTGGTCGGCGTGGCGCTCTGGGCCGTCGGCCTGACCTTCGAGGCGGTCGGGGACCTGCAGTTGGCCCGGTTCAAGGGCGACCCCGCCAACCGGGGGCAGCTGATGACCGGCGGCCTCTGGTCCTGGACCAGGCACCCGAACTACTTCGGCGACGCCTGCGTCTGGTGGGGCCTCTTCCTGCTGGTGGCCGACCGGCCGCTCGGCTGGGCGGTCGTGGTGAGCCCGCTGCTGATGAACTGGCTGCTCGCCTACGGCAGCGGCAAGCCGATGGCCGAACGCACCAGCGCCGACAAGCCGGGCTGGGCCGAGTATGCCGCGCGCACCAGCGGGTTCTTCCCCCGTCCACCGCACCGGAGTTGACAGTCCGGTGGCCCGGCCGTCAGCACTGCGCTGACGGCCCCGGGGTCCAGGTGCTGGCCGTGGCACCACCGCTCACGCCGAGGTAGGAGTAGTTGCCCTGGACCCAACCGGACAGCGTGTAGCTGGTGTTGGGCGCCAGCGTGACGGTCTGGCCGCACTGGCCGGTCTGCGAGGCGGTCGCGGCCGCCAGCAGAGCGTGGGTGCCGCCGTGCGCCGGGGTGGAGACCACGGCGCCGCCGGTCTGGCAGGTCCACGGGGCCAGGGTGCCGGTCTCCAGGCCGCCGTTGACCAGACCGGTCGGGGTGCCGGTGCCGGTCACCGTCAGGGTGTAGGTGATGGTGTGGCTGCCGGACGCGCCGGTGGCCTGCACCGTCAGCGGGTAGCTACCAGGAACGGTGGCGGCGGTGGTCGAGACCGACAGCGTCGCACCCGAACCGGCGTTCACCGTACCCGGGTTGACCGAAGCCGTGACACCCGCCGGCGCACCGGTGACGGTCAGCGCCAGACTCTGCGCCGAACCCGAGGTTACCGCCGTGGAGACGGCGGCGGTGGTGCCGGAGCCCGCGACCACCGAACCGGCGACGGGCGTGGCGGCGATCGAGAAGTCGTTCACCGGAGTGGTGGTGCCGCTGGTGTACGGCGCGAAGATCCGGCTGAAGTCCCAGGTGCCCTGGCTGATGCCGGAGCAGCTGTCGGAGCCCGCCGTCCCGACGCAGCCGCCGTTGTCGCGCTGGAGCGCCCAGAACGAGAGCGTGTTGACGCCCTTGGAGAGCGCCCAGTTGTAGACCGCGGTGGCGTTCGCCAGGGTGAAGGTCTCGGCCGGGCCGAAGTCGTCGATGCCGATCATCTCGATGATGCCGATCGAACCCCACAGCTGCGCCGGGGTCCTGGTCGGGTAGAGCTGGGCCAGTTGGTTGTACAGGCCGGTGGTGGCGGTCTGGGTGTCGGTCGCCATGTTGTGCGCGGCGTTGTCGTAGTAGTCGAACGTCATCTGGTTCACGACGTCGATCCGCGCGTTGTTGGCGATCGCGTTCCGCAGCACGTTCAGCCCGTTGTCGGCCAGCCCCTGGGTGGTGGTCGGCAGGGTGTACGAGAACTGGATCGACCGGCCGTTGGCCGCCGCCCAGTCCTGGACCAGCTTGATCGCCTTGTTCCGGCGGTCGATGCCGCCGCTGTTGGTCAGCGAGTTGTCCTCGATGTCCAGGTCGATCCGGCTGACCTCGTACGTGGTGATGACCTTCTCGAAGGCCGCCGCGATCTGGTTCACGTCGGTGCAGCTGTCGGCGAGTTCGGTGCCGGTGTTGTCCGCCGTGTAGCCGCCGAAGGACGGGATGACGTCGCCGCCGTTGGCGCGGATGGTGGCGATGTCGGCACCGAAGACCGCCGAGGAGACGGGCATCGCGGCGTCGCCGTTCCAGAGCGGCGTGCAGGAGCCCTTGGTGGCGGTCTGCAGGAAGGCCATGGTGAGGTTCTTGGCGCCGGACTGCGCGGCCAGCGCGGCCGGGTTGGCGCCCGTCCAAGCCTCGAAGTACGGGGCGAAGATCCGGGTCGGCAGTGGGGTCGCGGCCTGGGCGGTCGCTGTCCCGACCGTCATCAGGCCGGCCGAGGCGGCCAGGGTCGCAAAGGCGGCCACGACGGCCTGGGCTGATCTACGTAGGCGCATGGGTTCTCCAACAGACGGGTGGACGTTGGCGGTTGGTGCCACGTGTGCAGCCTCGGCCGGAGCCGTGGCGGAACGCCCGCGCCAGGGGCACCGGGGCGGGGACGGCGGTGCAGGGAGGCACGGTCGCCGTACGGGTCGGGGGTGGTCGGGAGCTGGGCAGGGCAAGCCCCGCCGGCCGGATTCACACCCCCACAGCGCATCCCGGTCGGATGGACAACGCTTATCGTTGGACTAGACCAGTCGTCTGTCAAGAGTCCTAATAGTTCGTTACCAAAGCCTTTGCCGACGCTTGCCCGGCCCACTACCTCCGACAGCACAACGGCCGACGGACCGTCAGAAACGGTCCGTCGGCCGCACGGCGGGCCATGGAGCAGTCGCGGCCGTCAGCGCAACGCCGCCACCAGGGAGTCGCTGACGGACCGCCAGGCCACCCCGGCCTCGCGGAAGCCCGCCTCGATCAGCCTGGCGGTGTGCCAGTCGGCCGGATGGACCGCGCCGTCCTTGTGGTCGCGGTAGACGGTGGAGCGGGCCGCCACCGGCTCGGCGAGCAGCGGGTCGGCGGCGGCCGCGGCCCACCAGCCCTGCCAGTCCTGCACGCCGTCGGCCACCTCGCGCTCGCGGCGGCGCAGCTGGAACGCCTCGTCGGCGGCGCGCAGCAGCGGGATGTCATTCTCGGGCGTGTGGTCGGCGTTCAGGAAGAGGCCGCCGGGGCGGACCAGCCCGGCCAGGTCGCCGTAGACCCGGAGCAGGTCCTCGGTGTCCAGCCAGTGCAGGGCGGTGGCGGTCAGCACGGCGTCGTACGGGCCCTCCGGAAGGGCGGCCGCCCACTGCGGGTCGCGCAGGTCGGCGGTGACCAGGGTGAGCCTGTGCTCCTCGGCGAAGTGGCCGCGCGCGATGGTGAGCAGGGCCGGGTCGAGGTCCACCCCGACACTCACCGCTCCCGGGAACCGGGCGAGCAGCCGCTCGCTGATGCTGCCCGTCCCGCAGGCCAGGTCCAGCACCCGGGGCGCCGGCCCGGCGACCGCCTCGACCAGGTCGAGCATCACCCGGAACCGCTCCTCGCGGTCGGGCATGTACCACTCCTGCTGGCGGTCCCAGCTGCGCTGCCAGGCGTTCCAGTCGTTCATACCCGCTCCCTCGGTAATGGCCCAACCGGCCCTTCGTCTGTTACGCAGCTTAGGGAGTAGCGAGTAACCACCGCAAGCGCTTTGCAGCCATTACTTTTCGGTCGAGGTTTGGCCGCCCGCTCCGCACTCCGTAGAGTTCGACCGGTAACCAGGTAGGGCGGCAGAGGAAGCAGTGCGGTAATGGCGGGCGAGACCCAAGGCATCGAAGAGCAGATCGAGTACGGCCCGGGCATCGACCCCGCGCGGCTGGAGCTCTGCCTCAGCGTGCTCGCCGAACTGGACGAGCTGGACGTCGACCACCCGGACGCGATCACCGTCCGGCAGGCCGTCGGCGGGGTGTTCCGCACCCTCAAGCAGCGCCGCCGCCAGGAGACCCGGGCCCGGAAGACCGCGCACGACCGCGCCGTGACGGCCGCCACCGCGACCGGTGCGCCTGGCCGGATCGACGACGAGACGGCCGGGGCCTTCGGCCTCACCACCGCGACCACGACCGAGATCGCCGGGATACTCGAGCGCCCGCGCTCCTGCTACACCTGCAAGCAGCGCTACTCCGAGGTGGACGCCTTCTACCACCAGCTCTGCCCGAGCTGCGCGAAGGACAACCGGGCCCGCCGGGACGCCCACGCGGACCTGACGGGCCGTCGGGCGCTGCTCACCGGCGGCCGGGCCAAGATCGGGATGTACATCGCGCTGCGGCTGCTCCGTGACGGTGCCCACACCACGATCACCACCCGCTTCCCCAACGACGCGATCCGCCGCTTCAAGGCGATGCCGGACAGCGCCGACTGGCTGCACCGGCTGAAGATCGTCGGCATCGACCTGCGCGACCCGGCCCAGGTGGTCGCGCTCGCCGACGAGGTGGCCGCCGACGGACCGCTGGACATCCTGATCAACAACGCCGCGCAGACCGTACGCCGCTCCCCCGCTGCCTACCGCGAGCTCGTCCTGGCCGAGAACGCCCCGCTGCCCGCCGGTGAGCTGCCCAGCTCCACCGTGATCGGCAGCTTCGGCAGCGGCAGCGTGGACCGCCCCGCACTGCCCGGCCAGGGCGGGCCCCGCGAGCTGATCAGTGCCGAGGACGTCACCGCGCTGGCCCTGGTCAGCGGCTCCGCCTCGGTCGAGCGGATCGCGGCCGGCACCGCGATCGACGCGGGCGGCCTGGTGCCCGACCTGCACGACTCCAACAGCTGGGTGCAGACCGTCAGCGAGGTCGACCCGATCGAGCTGCTGGAGGTCCAGCTCTGCAACTCCACCGCCCCGTTCATCCTGGTCAGCAAGCTGCGCCCGGCGATGGCGGCGGCCAAGGCACGGCGCAAGTACGTGGTGAACGTCTCCGCCATGGAGGGCCAGTTCAGCCGCGGCTACAAGGGCGCGGGCCACCCGCACACCAACATGGCCAAGGCCGCGCTCAACATGCTGACCCGCACCAGTGCCAAGGAGATGCTGGAGAGCGACGGCATCCTGATGACCGCCGTGGACACCGGCTGGATCACCGACGAGCGCCCGCACCCGGACAAGATGCGGCTCGCCGAGGAGGGCTTCCACGCCCCGCTCGACCTGGTCGACGGCGCGGCCCGGGTCTACGACCCGATCGTCCGTGGCGAACTGGGCGAGGACCTGTACGGCTGCTTCCTCAAGGACTACGCCCCCTCCCCCTGGTAGGAGTTGACTGCTGTGGCGCCACTGCTGGGAGCGGGCGTGATCGTGCCGAGCACCGACGGCCGGGTGCTGATCGGCCGTCGGATCACGCCCGGCGAGCTGCCCACCTGGAGCCTGCCCGGCGGCAAGGTGGACCACCCGGGCGAGTCCTTCGAGCAGGCCGCCGCCCGGGAGTTGGCCGAGGAGACCGGCATCGTGCTGCCCGCCGAGCGGATGCGGGTGCTCGCCGTCCTGCTCGACCACGGGCTCGGCCGGCCCCGGCTGACCGCCGCCGTGCTGGCCCCGCCGTGCGACCTGCCCGCGCTGGTCACCGAGCCGCACGCCTGCGCGGGCTGGGAGCGGGTGCCCGTGGACGCGCTGCCGGAGCCGATGTTCTACCCCTCGGCCCAGGTCCTGGCCAGCTGGCTGCCCGACTACCAGGCCCCGCCCGGCACTTGGCGCTACCCGACCTCCTGACCCGCCGCCGTCGAGTCATCCGCCGAGTCACCAGCCGCCGTCGAGAGGTCGGTCAGCAGCGCCCCGGCCGAACCGTCCACCGAGCGCTGGGTGTTGGTGAGCACGACCACCCCGGTCCCGGCGCCCGGGTCGAAGCCGAGGAACGACGAGAAGCCGCCCGTCCCGCCGTTGTGCCAGAGCTGCAGGTGGCCGCCCTGGCGGGGGTGCAGGCGCTGGCCCATCCAGCCCAGGTGGATCCAGGAGAACGGATTCATCCGGTGCTCGGGGGTACGGCTGAGCGCGATCGCCTCGGCCAACGGTGTCTGCTCCGGGGCCAGTTGGGCCTTCAGGAAGGTGACCAGGTCGGCTGCGGTGCCACGCAGGCCGCCCGCGCCCGCCAGCGCCGCCAGGTCCCAGCCGGGGACCGGGCGGCCGCGCCGGTCGTGCCCCTGGGCCAGGCGCGAGGGGTCGGCCGGGGTGACGGCGGTGTCGACGAGGCCGAGCGGCCCGGTGATCCGGTCGGCGATCAGCCCCTCGTAGTCGGTGCCCGCCCGGCGGGCCAGCGCCAGGCCGAGCAGTCCCGCCCCGAGGTTGGAGTAGCGGAACCGGCTGCCCGGTACGGCTCCCAGCCTGGTCCGGCGCAGGGTGCCGAGCAGCACCGGCTCGGTGAGCTTCGCGTACGGGTCGGGGCGGCCGGGGTTGAACAGCGCCGGGAGCAGCATGCCGTGCGGCAGTCGGGGCAGCCCCGAGGTGTGCTGGGCGAGTTGAAGCAGCGTCACCGATTCGCCGCGCCGGCGCAGACCGGCCGCCTCGGGGAGCAGCTCGGCGACCGGCTGGTCCAGTTCGACCAGACCCTCGGTGACCAGTGCCGCCAGCGCCAACGAGGTGAACACCTTGCTGACCGAGCCGAGTTCGAAGACGGTGTCGGTCGCCACCGCGCCCGCCGAGCGGATCTCCGCCCCGCCGTCGGCCAGCGCGGCCACCACCACCCCGGCCCGCTCCTCGGCCAGTTGGTCCGCCGTCCGCTGCGCTGCCCCACCGAGATCCACCATACGGATCAGCCTATCGGCGCTGCACGACGCTCCCGCGCCGATCCGGCCCGCGGACGTCGTGGACCCAGCCCAGCCGCTCCCACCAGGCGATCAGCCGGGCGGTGGGGTCCGGCGGTTGACGTCAGGTCAGTCGTGTCAGCTCTCCTCCGGTACGGACTCGAGGGCGGAAGCGCTACGGGCGGGTGAAGGCGAGCACCGCGTTCTGCCCGCCGAAGCCGAACGAGTTGCTGACCGCGGCCGCCATCCGGTGCGGGCGCGGCACCTTGGTGACCACGTCCAGGTCGCAGGCCGGGTCGGGGGTGTCCAGGTTCGCGGTGGGCGGGATCAGCTGGCGTTCCAGGGCCAGCACGGTGCAGACCGCCTCGATCGCCCCGGCACCGCCGATCGCGTGGCCGATCGCGCCCTTGAGGGCGGTGACCGGGGGCGGGCTGCCGAAGACCGAGTGCAGCGCCCTGGCCTCGGCCGCGTCCCCGTGCGGGGTGCCGGTGCCGTGCGCGTTGACGTGGCCGATGTCGGCCGGGTCGAGACCCGCGTCGGCGAGCGCGCCGCGCAGGGCCCGGGCCGCGCCGTCCCCCTCGGGGTGCGGGGCGGTGATGTGGTACCCGTCGCAGGAGGAGCCGAAGCCCGCCAGCTGGGCCCGGATCCGGGCGCCCCGGGCCCGGGCGTGCTGCTGACGCTCCAGCACCAGGACGGCCGCCCCCTCGCCGAGCACGAAGCCGTCCCGGTCCAGGTCGAACGGCCGGGAGGCGCCGGCCGGGTCGGACGAGCGGCGGGAGAGGGCCCGCATCTGGGCGAAGCAGGCCGCCGGCATCGGCATCCGGGCCGACTCCGCGCCGCCCGCCAGCACCAGGTCGCAGGAGCCGGCCAGCAGCAGTTCGCGGGCCATGCCGATGGCGCTGCTGCCGGAGGCACAGGCGGTGCTGACCACCAGGTTGGGGCCGAGTGCGCCGAGGTCGAGGGCGATCTCGGCGGCCGCCATGTTCGGCAGGCTGCGGGACAGGGCCAGCGGCGAGACCTTCTCCGGCGCGGCCGCCGCCAGCCGGTCGAACTCCGGCTGCCAGTTCTGCATGCTGCCGATCCCCACCCCCATCACCACCCCGACCCGGGTGCCGTCCCAACTCGTGCTGTCCAGACCGGCGTTCGCGGTCGCCTCGCGGGCGGCCAGCAGGGCCAGCACGGTGAACAGGTCGAGCCGCCGGGCCAGCTTGTGCCCCAGCAACTCCTTGACGTCCAGCTCCGGGACCCGGCAGGAGAAGTCCACCGGCAGCCCGGCCAGCTCCGGGTCGGCGACCGCGAACGACGTCCCGGCACAGAGGCCGTCCCAGGCCGCCGTCACCCCGACACCGCTCGGCGCGAGCAACCCCAGCCCGGTGACCGCGACCGCCTCCCGCCTCAACAGAGCGCTCCCCTGGGGGCGATGACGGACCGACAGATCGAAACAGCCGCACAGAAGCACATGGAACGTCATTATTGGTCACAACCGGACACATCCGAACGGAGCACACCCCGCGCCGCACCGAGCCACACCCGTACGGGTGAACGCCGCGACCGGCACGACGGCGGCCACGGCGGCGGTGTACTCGTATCGCTCGGCCACAAGTCCTGACCGCGTCGCACTGTCAGTGCTGAGCGGGAAACTGGCGGGTATGGACGATGAACTGCTCCGGGGCCGGGTCTACGGCAGCGACCACGAGGACGCCGGGCCCCGCCCCGGCCGGGTCTACCGGGAGCTGGTGGCCGGGCCGCTGGACGGACTGCTGCTCGACGTCACCGGCTGGAGCGGCGAGCAGCTGGCGGTCGGGGCCGCCCTGCCGACCGAGATCGGCGCGTACGGAGCGGGCRGCCGGGCCCGCTACCGCCCCCGCCCGGGCGACCCGCAGCGCTGGGACTGGGGCGGCGACACTCGTTGACACCGGACATGGCGGTGGGGGGGGGGGGGGGGGGCGGGGTAGGTGGTGCTGTGGGTGGCCGAGCCGGTGCCGGTCAGCGTGATGCTGTAGGTGCCGGCGGCGGTGGAGGTACCCACCTGGAAGGTCGCCGTCGAGGACGAACCTGCCTGCACCGAGGCGGGGTTGAAGGTGACCGTGACACCGGCGGGCACACCGGAGGCGGTCAGGTTGACCGTCTGCGCGCTGCCCGAGGTGACGCCGGTGGACACGGTCGCGCTGACCGAGTTGCCCGGAGTCGCGTTGCCGGTGGCCGGGTTCACCGAGACGGAGAAGTCGTTGGTCGGGACGGTGCCGCCGACCGAGGTCTTCCACAGGGTGTACGCCACGCCGTCGGCGCTGCGGTTCAGCACCGTGGCACTGACGTTGGAGGTGGTGTCGCAGGACTGGTGGTAGCAGGAGTCGTACGCCCGGTTGGCCGTACCGCCCCACTTGGTGGCCTGGTTGGCGGTCTTGGTGGCGCTGGCGCCGGCCGCGTACCCGGAGGTGGGGATGCCGCCCTGCTGGAACGAGTAGTCGTCCGAGCGGCCCTGGCCCTCGATGTTCTCCTCGGGCTGGAGGCTCAGCGAGTCCCAGTACGCCTTCATCGGCGCCGAGGTCGCGGAGTTGATGTTGTTGATGAAGTAGCCGGCGTTGGGCGAGCCGACCATGTCGAAGTTGTAGTAGCCCTTGATCGCACTGCGCTGCGCGGAGCTCAACTGGCCGACGTAGTGGGCAGAGCCCTGCAGACCCTGCTCCTCGCCCGTCCACCAGGCGAACCGGACGTGCCGGGTCAGGGTCGGGTTGGCCTGGGCGAGTGCCAGCGCGTTCTCCAGCAGCACCGCAGAGCCCGAGCCGTTGTCGTTGATGCCGGGCCCGGCCGCCACGCTGTCCAGGTGGGCGCCGAACATGGTCACCTGGTCGGTCGGGCCGCCCGGCCAGTCCGCGATCAGGTTGTTGGAGACATAGCTGCAGGAGGTGCAGCTCTGCTCGGAGACGGTGTAACCGGCCGCCTGGAGCTTGGCCTTGATGTAGGCCACCGACTGCGAGTGCCCGGCCGTGCCGGCCCGCCGGTTGCCGCCGTTCTGCGAGGCGATGGTGTTCAGCTGGGTCAGGTGCGCCTGCACCTGGGCCACGTCGATGTCCGGCGCGTTGCCACCGGGGTTGCCGCCGCCGCCCACCGTCAGGGTGTACTGCGCGGTGTGGCTGACCGTACCGGTTCCGGTGACCGTGATCGTGTAGGTGCCCGCCACCGCCGTGGCGGCGGCCGCGAAGGTCACCGTCGAGGACGAACCGGCCTGCACCGAGGAGGGGTTGAAGGACACCGTGACACCGGCCGGCGCACCGGAGGCGGTCAGGTTCACCGTCTGCGCGCTGCCCGAGGTGACCGAGGTGTTGACCGTCGCCGTGGTGGAGGCGCCGGGCTGGACCGAGCCGGAGGTCTGACCGAGGGTCAGCCCGAAGTCGTTGTTGCCGGACGGCGTACAGGTCGGGTCACCGGCCTGGGCCGGCACGCTGACCGCGTCCCAGGCCGCCTTGGCCCGGGTGAAGTAGCCACAGGTCGGGTCGAGGCTCTTGGCCGCCGTCAGGGTCGCGGTCCGGTACTTCTTGTAGGTCATGCCGCTGGTCTTCAGCAGCATGCCGCCGTAGAAGATCTTCCCGGCGTTCTGGATCCCCACCCCGGTCACCGAACTGCTGTTGCAGGTAGGGCTGGTCGGCTTGCCACCGCCCGGGCTGGAGCCCTCCGCCAGCAGGTAGAACCAGTGGTTCATCGGGCCTGCCGCAGCGTGCTCCTCGGTGTTCGGGATCGAGGACGAGTAGCAGTTCGGGTTCCCGCTGACCTGCGAGGGGTTGTACATCACCCGGATCGGGCCGTTGCCCACCAGGTTGATCATCTCGCCGACGGTGTAGTCCGGGGCGTCGTACGGGGCACTCAGGTTGGCGTACGACTCGGTGAGCGCGCCCATGATGTCGCCGGTCGCCTCACCGAGACCGGCCTCGTTGCTCGCGGCCCCGCCGGGCGTGTACTGGTCGATGCCGTGGCCGAACTCGTGGCCCACCACGTCGATCGCGGCGATCCACTCGTTGGCGTTGTTGTGGCCGATGGATATCGAGGAGCCGTCCCAGTACGCGTTCACGTCGTTCAGACCGACCTTGACCGGCCAGCTGCCGCCGTTGCCGTTGTGGCCGTTGCGGCCCAGCCAGTCGCGGAGCATGTCCCACTCCTTCTGCGCCGCGAACATCACGTCGGCGCAGCCGGTCTCCTTGCTGGTCGAACTCCCGTTGCCCCAGGTGTCGCTGGACTTGGAGAACACCGCGCCCGAGCTGTAGTCGGCACAGCTCAGCCCGGGACGGCCGGGGTCACGGAGCGAGTAAGTGCTGCCGGAGGCAGTGGTGTTGATCGTCTGGGAGCCGTTCCACTTGCTGTTGACGGTGCCGGCACGGACGTCGTCGTAGCTGTCCAGCACCTCTCCGGAGCGGGCGTCCACGAACACGTGCAGGGTGCTGGGCGCGGCTGCGGTCCGACCCTTCAGAACGGTCTCCCAGGCCAGCTTGGAGCGGCCGTCCTTCACCCGGACCACCAGGCGGCTGGACTCCACCCCGTCCACGGTGGGGAGTTGGGCCCGCGAGGTCTGCTCGGCGCTCGCGGCGGTCACCTTCGGCGTGGTCGGCACGCCGACCGCCCCGGTGGACGCCGACTGCACACCGCGGATCCGGCCCTGCCCGTCGGCGAGCACCACGGCGTCGCCGCCGACCACCGGCAGACCACGGTAGGTCCGCTCGTACGCAACGGAGTAGAGCCCACCGAGCCACGGGGTCACCGCGTGCCGCTCGTAGCTCTCGCCCGGCCCCTTGGCCAGGGCGTCCAGTCCCGCCGCGGCCGCCTGGTCGGCGGCGGAGACGGCGGCGGCCAGCGCACTCGGGGGTGCGACGGTGGCCGGGGACGGGTCGGGCGCGGCCTGCGCGGCCGTGGTGACGGCGAGCAGGCCGGCCAGGACGGTCAGGGTGGTACCTGCCGTCAGGATTTTTCGTCTCATTGCGAGGCTCCTCGGACGTGGGGGTCCTCGAACGCGGACGGCATGCCGACGGCACGCTCCACCGGCCGCAGCGGGGGGCGGCTGAGTGGGTGTCAGTGTTCGGGTGCCGGAACCCTCACACGCCGTCATGCCTCGGTCAACGGCTCCCACCGGCCCTCCGTGCAGTTGGCAAGTTCTGTCAAGCTGCGGTTTTCGCAAAGAGGTTGAGACCACGTCATGTACGGACGGGGTCTCGTCCAGTACCGTCCAGATACGCGCGGAGGGATCGCGGAGAGCTCGCGCAGGACTCGGGGAGGCCGACCGTGTACCGGACCGACGCCGGCTCCACCCTGGTCGAGGACACCCCCTCCGCAGGTACGCCGGCCGCCGACTCCTGGCGGGCGTTCGGCGACCGCCTGCGGCACTGGCGACGGCGGGCGGGCCTGACCCAGGCACAGCTCGGCACCGAGATCGGCTACGACCACACCGCGGTCAGCCGGCTCGAACACGGCACCCGCCGGGCCACTCCCCGGGTCGCCGACCACCTCGACCGGCTGCTGGCCGCCGACGGCGACCTGAGCGCGGCCTGCCGCCGGGCGGAACAGGGGGAACGCGCCGGACCGCCCGTCCCGGCCGGACTCACCCGGCCGCCGCTGCCCGGCGCCGCCCCCGACCTCCCGCCGCTCCCGCTGCCGCTGCTGGTCGGCCGGCCACCGGCCCGGCTCCCCGACTACGGGATGCTCTGCCCGCTGCACGGCGCGGCCGGCTGCGAGGTGCCCGCGCCCGCCGACCTCGCCGCGCTGCACCTGGCGTTCTGCGCTGCCGCCCCGGAGACCGCGCCACCGCTGGACATCGACACCGCGCACGCGCTGGCCGGGCTGCTCGCCGCGCACCTGCGCGCCGGTGAGGCACACTCCCACCCGGACACCGCGACCGCCGTCGAGCGCACCCTGCGGGCGGTACTGGCCCGACTGCCGGGCACCCCCGCCGGGCGGCGGCGCCCGCTGGTCCGGCTGGCCGCCGAGTACGCCCACGCGGCGGGCGTGCTGCGGATGCAGCAGGGCCGCAACGCCACCGCGATGACCTGCTTCGACCGCGCCCTCAGCTGGTCCGAACTGGCCGACGACCCCGCCACCCAGGTGGCCGCGCTCAGCGACATGGGCAACCTGGCGCGGCTGGACGGCGACCCCGGCTCCGCGCTCGGCTACGCCCGGGAGATCAGCCGGGTGGCCCCCGGGCGGCACTGGGCCGCCGCGATGTCCCAGGTCAGCCAGGCCCGCGCGCACGCGCTGGCGGGCGACGTCCGGCAGACCGTCCGGCACATCGGCCGGGCCCGGCTGCACCTGGACCACATCGGCGCGCGGGACGAGTCGGACGCGCCCTGGCTCTCGATCGCCTCGATGCAGCTACGGGTCGAGGCCGGTGCCGCCGCAGCGCTGCGCGACGTCTCGGCCGCCGTGGACGACCCCCGGCTGGCGCTGCGCGCGGTGAGCGCCGCCCGGACCGCACTGCGCCTGCTCGGGCCGCACCAACTGCCGTCCTCCCGACTGCTGTTCACCGTTCGGATCGCCGACTGCCTGGTCTGCGCGGACGACCCGGGCAGCGCGATCTCGCTGCTGGGCCCGGCCCTGGAGAGCGCCACGCCCGGGCTGCCCGCGCTGGTCGGTCACGAACTGCGCGGCCTGCGCGACCGGCTGGCCGCTCGCCCCGGCCGCAGTCCGGAACTCGCCGACACCGCACGGAGGTTGACCGACCTGGCGCGCTGAGCGCCGCCGGGTCAGCCGCCCGTGGGCTGGGCCATCGCCTGCCGAACAGAGGTCATGCAGGGGCCGCAGAAGCTCTCCGCCTGCACCAGGTCGCTGCCGTTCTCCGACGGCGCTCCCAGCAGCCGTCCGCACAGCGACTTCGCGTTGTCGTCCTTGGTGATGACGTGCCACAGCAGCGAGGGCTGCTCGACAGCCGGGTCGTGTTCGGCCCACATCTGGTACATGGTGGCTCCCGGATCGACGGGGATTCGGTCACTCTCCATGCAACTGCCGATACCGTCCCGGGGCCACCACGCCAGGGCCGACCGGGTGGCTCAGGCAGCTCAACTCACCTCCGGGTGCACCCGGTGCAGACCCCGCCGGTCGTAGTAGGTCGTCATCCCGAAGCCGAACAGCAGCGCCGCGACCGTCGCGATCGCGATCATCACCCAGGCCCGGGTCAGCCCGGCGTCGGCCTGCGCGTCGAAGTACAGGATCGACCTGACTCCGTCGCCGAGCTGCCGCATCGGCTCGAACACCGCCAGCGCCCGGTAGAAGTCCGGCAGCGCCTGGAGCGGGACGGTCGCCCCCGAGGACGGCAGCGACAGCGCGATGAAGATGAACATGCTGATCAGCTGACCGATCCCGCCGAACGCCGCGATCAGCGCCTGCACCCCGAGCCCGACCGCCGCGCTGGCACAGACCGAGAACACCCAGAGCAGCGGGAGGTGCGAAGCGTCCATGTCCAGGATCACCACGGTGGCCAGCATCACCAGACTGGAGGTCAGCACCGCCAGCACCACCGACATCACGCTGGTGACGGCGAGCGTCCGGGTGCGGGTGATCGGCACCAGCGGAAGTTGGGTGCGCAGCGGCCCCAGCTCGCTGGCCGCGTAGCCGAGCGAGACGTCGACACCGTTGCTGATGATGTTGGCGCCCAGGAAGCCGCAGAGCACCAGCAGCAGCGAGTAGTAGAAGGCCGTCAGCCCGAGCCCGCTGTTCGCGCCGATCGGGTGGCCGACCTCGACCGCCACCGTGAGCGGGTCCTCCACCAGCAGGCGGGCCGCGTTGCTCGCCGCCCCGCCCTGGGCCGCCGGGAGTGCGGTGAGCGTGCCGCCGAGCTGCCGGGAGGCCTGGTGGGCGGCCTGCTGCGAGATGGACGAGGCGAGCGAGGAGGCCAGACTGCCCACCCCGGGGTTGGTGAGCACCAGCATGGTCGGCCTGGGCGGGTCCGGCTGAGCGGCCGCGCCGAGTGCAGCCACGGCCGTGGTCAGCCCGGCCGGGGCCTCCAGGACCCCGTACAGCTTGCCGGAGGCCAGGCCGTCCATCGCGTCGGCCCGGTTCAGCACCCGCCAGGAGACCTCTTCGGCCGGGTCGGGTGCGGCGGCGATCCCCGCGGTGATCTGCTCGCCGAGGTTCGCCGGCCGGCCACCGATCTCGCCGCCCGCGTCGGAGTTGACCAGGCCGATCGGCAGCCGGTGCAGGTCGGCCCTGGGGTTGATGATGCCGCCCAGGTAGAGCAGCGACAGCAGCAGCGCCACCGATCCGACGATCACCGTCGGGAAGGCCCACACCTTCGGGTTGCGCAGCACCTGACGGGCGGTCACCTGCGGCGGGGGCGGATCCGGGGTCATGGCACTCCGTCAGCGTCGGTCGGTCCCCCGCAGCACGCTAACCGCAGGCACCCCGAACAGCACGGAGCCCCGCCCGGACGCGGCGAAGATCAGCCGATCGGGAGGTGGGCGGGGCCGAGCTGGCGGGCCACCGTGAGCAGGCTGGGCAGCATCCGTTCGGCGTGCTCCGCGTAGCCGCGCGGTGAGGGGTGGACGCCGTCCGGGCCGAGGAGTTCGGCGGCCCGGTCGCGGAACTCGGTGCCGGAGGACGGCGCGAGCACGGCACCCACCCGTTCGGCGGTGCGGATCTGCAGCCGGGCCAGGCGCTGCGAGCGGCGGCCCGCGACCCAGCGCACGGGCGCCCGCATGCCGGGGGCGTACCCGGGGTTGGGGCACGGCACGACGACGGTCTGCCAGCCGGCCTCGTGCAGGCTCCGCAGCAGGTGGGCGAAACGGCGGGAGGAGCGGCCGAGCGGCAGCGGGAGCAGGGCGTCGTTGCCGCCGACGATCAGCACGGCAACGCCGGGACGCAGCTTCCCCGCCCGCAGCGCCTGCAGCTGGACGCTCCGGGTGGTGGCCCCGACCCGGGCGAACACCCGTAGGTCCACCGGCAGTTCGACGGTGTCCGAGAGCGCCTGGGCCAGCCTGGCCCCCAGGGTCTCCTCCCGGCGGCCGGCCCCGAGACTCTGGGCCAGCGAGTCGCCGAGCATCAGCAGGCTGATCGGCTGCTGCGGGCCGGGGAGGTCGGGCCCGTACCGGCCGTCGGCCGTCGGGACCGACCAGTCGGTGGGCGGACGGTGCATCAGCAGGCGGCTGTAGCACCGGGCGACGGCCAGCCTGGCCCGCCCGAGCGGGCCGCCGGCCCGGCGGCTGCGGACGCTCGGCGGCGCCTTGGGCCCGGGCGGGGTGGGCGGCTCGGAGAGCGCGAGCGGGGCGGTCGGGGTTGCGGGCATGGCGGGGCTCCGATTCACGCGTACGGGGTGCAGGTCAGGCAGCGGTGAGGACCACGGCCGCGTTCTGGCCGCCGAAGCCGCTGGACACCGAGACGGCGGCGGTGGCGTCCGTCGGGCGCGGCACCTTGGTGACCACGTCGAGGTCGATCGCCGGGTCCAGCCGGTCCAGGTTGGCGGTGGGCGGGATCAGTCGGTGCTGGAGCGTCAGGACGGTCAGCGCCGCCTCGATCGCCCCGGCCGCGCCCATGCTGTGGCCGATGATGCTCTTGTTGGCGGTCACCGGCGGCGGCCGGTGGAAGACCCGGTGCAGGGCCGCCGCCTCGGCGGCGTCGTTCAGCGCGGTGCCGGTGCCGTGCGCGTTGACGTGCCCGATCTCGTGCGGTGCCAGCCCCGCGTCGGCCAGGGCGGCCCGCAGTGCCTGGGCCAGGCCCGCACCGTCCGGGCGGGGCTTGGTGAAGTGGTAGGCGTCGCAGGAGGAGCCGCGGCCCGCCAGGTAGGCGCGCGGGCGGACACCCCGGGCCCGGGCGTGCTCGACCCGTTCCAGCACCAGCACGCCCGCGCCCTCGCCGAGGACGAACCCGTCCCGGTCGGCGTCGAACGGCCGGGAGGCGCCCGCCGGGTCGTGCCGGCGCCGGGAGAGCGCGCGCAGCTGGTCGAAGGCGGTGGCCACCATGCTGGTCCTGGCACTGTCCGTGCCACCGGCCAGCACCAGGTCGCAGGCGTCGGCCCGGAGCAGGTCGCAGGCCAGGCCGAGGGCGGTCGTGCCGGAGGCGCAGGCGGTGCTGGTGACCAGGCTCGGCCCGAGCGCGCCGAGGTCCAGACTGACCTCGCCGGCCGCCATGTTGGGGATGCTGCGCGGGAGCATCATCGGCGAGACCCGGTCGGGGCGGCCCGCGTTCAGCCGGGCGTACTCGGCCGGGTGGGTGGCCGAGCTGGTGGCGCTGACGCCGAGCACCACGGCGACCCGGGTGCCGTCCCACTGCGCCGGGTCGAGCCGGGCGTCCGCGACCGCCTCCCGGGCGGCCAGCACGGCCAGTTGGGAGAACCGGTCGAGTCGGCGGCTCAGCCGCCCGCCGAGCAGGCCGGGGGCGTCGAACGCCTCGACCGGGCAGGAGAAGTCCACCGGCAGCCCGGCCAGTTCGGGGTCGGCGCGGGCGGTCGACCGGCCGCCGCAGAAGTGCTCCCAGGTGGCGGCCGCGCCGAACCCGGCCGAGGTGATCATCCCGAGCCCGGTCACGGCCACCGCACGGGTAGTCACCTGGCGGCCCCGACGGCCATGGTGGCGTCGGCGGCCACGGTGGCATCGGCGAGCGCGGCCAGTTCGCCGAGGGTGCTCTCGGGCCTGATGTCGGCGACGGTGACCCCGAGCCGCTCCTCCACCATCAGGGAGAGCTCGACCAGGGCCAGGCTGTCGAGCGCGAGGTCGGCCAACGCGGCCTCGGGACGGACGAGTTCGGCGGCGACCTCGAACTCCGTACGGAGGCAGTCGCCGATGATGCGGTAGGACTCGGACATGTGAGGGCCTTTCAACTGAGAGAGGGTCAGATCGTGAGCGAGGGACGGTCGGCCTCGGCGAGGACCGGCACGGGGATGGAGACGGCAGCCGCCTCGACCGGAGCCCGTCCGGGCAGCCGGTACCAGGCGAGCGCGGCGGCGAGCAGGGCGACGGCCCCGCCCACCAGCGAGGCGTCGGCGAGTCCGGCCACGAAGGCGGTGCGCGGGTCGGGCCCCTCGGCCACGGCGGTGGCCAGCACCGAGCCGAGCACCGCCACCCCGAGCGTCGAACCGACCTGCCGGGTCGCGTCGTTGAGCGCCGAGCCGACGCCCGCCGAGGCGGCCGGCACCGCACTCATCACCAGTTCGGTGGCCACCGGCGCCAGCAGGCCCGCGCCGAGTCCGGAGACGGCCTCGAAGAGCAGCACCGGCGGGTCCCCCGAATCGGCACCGAGACCGGCCAGTTGGACGAATCCGGCGGTGATCAGCAGCAGCCCTCCGGTCACCGGCACCCGCGCCCCCAGCCGGCGCGCCAGCACCGGCCCGAGCACCGCGCCGACCGCGAGACCGAGCGACAGCGGGACCATCCGCAGTCCGGCCGACCAGGCCGAGAGGCCGCGCACCTGCTGGAGGTAGAGGGTCAGCAGGAACATCGCGCCGAACATCGCGAAGGACATCAGCGCGAGCACCAGCGTGGCCGGCCAGACCGGGCCGCTGCGCAGCAGTCCGAGCGGCAGCATCGGTGCCGCGCAACGGAGTTGCCGGACCACGAAGCCGGTGGTCAGCAACGCCGCCGCGCCGAACGCGCCGAGTACCTCCGCGCTCGTCCACCCCCGGCCCGGCGCCTCGATGACGGCCCAGACCAGGGCGAGCAGCGCGGCGCAGGAGAGCAGCGCCCCGAGCCGGTCCAGTGCTTCCCGGTGCGGTGCCCGCGACTCCGGTACAGCTACCAGGGCGGCCAGCAGCACGACCGCCGCCACCGGGACGTTCATCCAGAACGCCGCCCGCCAGTCGTAGTGCTGGACCAGCCAGCCGCCGACCACCGGGCCGAACAGTGCGCCGACCCCGGCCACCGCCGCCCAGATCCCGATCGCCCGACGGCGCTCCGCCGGGTCGGGGAGCACGTGCACGATGGTGGAGAGGGTGGCGGGCATGAAGAGCGCGGCACCGACGCCCATCCCGCAGCGGGCGGCGACCAGCGCCGCCGGGCTGTCGCCGGTGGAGCCCGCGACCGAGGCGGCCACGCAGACGGCCAGCCCGGCGACGAACGCCCGCCGCCTGCCGTAGCGGTCGCCGAACGCACCGGCGGCCAGCACACAGCCGCCGAGCGCCAGCGCGTAGCCGTCCACGATCCACTGGGTCTCGGCCAGGGTCGGCCCGAGGTCGGCCCGCAGGTCGGGGATCGCCACGTTAAGGACGGTGAAGTCGAGTCCGATCAGGAACAGTGCGGCACAGACGACGGCGACCGCCGCCCAGGCCCGCCGCCGGGTCACCGGCGCGTTCGCGTGCTGCACGAAACGCACGCGGGCCTCAGACCGACAGCTTCAGCGGCTGGTCACGCCGCACGAAGCCGATCCGGTAGAGCGTCGCGGCGCCGCGCAGAAACGTCACCTCAGAGGCGCGCAGATAACGCCGGTACCGCCGGTAGCCGTCCTCGCCGATCAGCTGCACCGCCTCCGCCCGGGCCCGCAGCAGCCGGCCGGACCAGGAGGCGAGCGTCCGGGCGTAGTCCTCGGCCGAGGCGCTGAGCACGGTGAGCGAGAAGTACGGGTCACAGGCGGCGGTGATCTCGCTGAGCCTCGGCAGCCGGGCGCCGGGGAAGATGTCGCTGCCGACGAACTCGCCCACCGGACCGCCGCCGTCGGCGGCCCCGTCGTAGGCGATGGTCTGCAGGGACATCCGCCCGCCGGGGCGCAGCCAGCCGTGGCAGCGCTCGAAGTAGTGGGCGTAGACGGCGAGCCGCTCGGCGCGGCTCATCCCGTCGGTGGCGAAGTGCTCGAAGGCGCCCACGCTGACGATCGCGTCGTACGGCCGCTCGGTCCGGTGCTCCTCCCAGCTCTCCAGCCGGCCCTCGACGCCGGGCAGGCCGAGCCTGCCGAGGTAGTCGTGCTGGGCGCGCGAGACGGTCAGGCCGACGGCCTCGGCGGCCCGGCCGGAGGCGACGGCCCGGACCAGCAGGGACCCCCAGCCGCAGCCGACGTCGAGCAGCCTCCCGGCTCCGCCCACCTCGGCTCCGACCAGGTCCAAGTGGTGGTCCAGCTTCGCCAGTTGGGCCCGCTGCAGGGCGGTGGCATCGGGCTCGCCGGGATCGATCCCGTCCCAGCGGGCCGCCGTGTAGGCGAGCGTCTGGTCGAGCCAGAGCGCGTAGAAGTCGTTGCCGAGGTCGTAGTGGAACTCGATGTCGGCGGCACTGGTGCCGACCGTGGCGACGGTGGTCATGCTTCTCCCGTTCGGCAGGTGGGGGTGTCGGTCAGAGCGCGCTGGGCCCGGACGGCCAGCGCCTGGGCCCGTCGTTCGACGAAGCGGGCGGCGCGGGTGTCGATCCTGGTGAGGTGCTCGGCCAGCCGCTCGCGGGCCTGTTCGCCGACCGGCCCGAGACCGGTCAGGTCGAAGATCCGCAGCGAGCGCAGCAGCGGCACCAGCACCTCGTCGTGATGGACCCTCAGGTCGTAGACACCCGCGACGGCGACCTCGGCGGCCATCCGGTCGAAGCCCGGCATGCCTTGGCCCGGCATGGCGAACTCGTGCACGGTGCGGTCCAGCATCGCCAGCACCGGGTCGGGACTGATCTCCAGGGCGGCCCGCAGCAGTTCGCGGTAGAAGACCATGTGCAGGTTCTCGTCCTGCGCGATCCGGGCGAGCAGCCGTTCGCAGACCGGATCGCCGCTCAGCCGGCCGGTGTTGCGGTGACTGACCCGGGTGGCCAGCTCCTGGACGGCCGCGTACGCGACCACGCCCAGCACGCCGGCAGGCTCGGGGACGCCCCCGGCGGTGACCTGGGCCATCCGGGCACGTTCCAGGGCGATCGGGTCGACGGCACGGCCGGCGTGCAGATAGGAGCGGATCGCGGCGGCGTGCCGGTCCTCCTCGGCGGTCCACCGGTGCAGCCAGGCACCCCAGACGCCGTCCCGGCCGGTCTGCGCCCCGATGGTCCAGTGGTAGCCGGGCAGGTTGTCCTCGGTGAGCAGGTTGACCACCAGCGCGGAGCGGACGGCCGGGGCGACCGCCGACTGCTCGGGCAGCCAGGGTTCACCGCCGAGCGGGCCGTCGAAGTCGCGTCCCTGCCCCCACGGGACGTACTGGTGCGGAAACCACTCCTTGGCCGAAGCGAGGTGACGATTCATCAACTCTTCGGCCACGGCCCCTAATTCGACGAGCCAGGGGACCTCCGGCTCCGCAGTGATCTTCACGGACAGTGATCGTCTCCGAACCCGCCGCGTTCATGCAAACCGGCGTCACCCGTTCGGGGCAGCGGCCCGGTGCGGGCAGCGGGACACTGGAGTCCCGGGACTCGCCACCGTCGCCCTGGAGGTCCCATGGACCCGCAAGCGCTGACCACCGCCGCCGAACCGGCCGCCCTCGCCGACTACCTCGCCGGCCTCCCGCAGCCACCACCGACCCATCACCACGGTCCCGCCCGGACCGTCCGGGAGGACGCCTACCAGGGGCACCGGATCGTCATCACGACCACGTACGAGATCACCGTGGACGGCCGGCCGCTGCCCGCGCATGTCGGTGTGTCGAACGACGGCGAGGTGCACTGCCACGCGCTCCCCGCCTACCAGGTCCGGTCCGCCGTCGACATCGTCCGGGCGCTGATCGACAACTTCCCCGACGACTTCCCCGAGGCCGACGGCGGCCCGGGCCACGGAGAGCACGGGGGCCACGGAGAGCACGAGGGTGGCTGAGATGGCCGTCGTCCGCACCGACATCATCACCGACACCGCCGCGCGCGACGCGTACGTCCACGGCGTGAACCTGCTCAAGCGGGAGAGCACCTCGCTGAGCACCACCGCGTTCGGCATCCCGGGTCCGCCCACGGTGGTGCACACCTACGACCTGTTCGTCATCTGGCACCACCTGGCGATGACCTCGCCGGTGCCGCCCGGCGGGGACTGGATGGTGCGCAACGGCGCCCACCGGGGCCCGGTGTTCCTGCCGTGGCACCGGGTCATGCTCGGACTTCTGGAGGCCAACCTCCAACGGGTCCTGGGGGAGCCCGACTTCGGCCTCCCCTACTGGGACTGGTCGGCCGACGGTTCGCTCGCGGCCCCGCAGTCCGCCCGGATCTGGAAGCCCGCCTGGATGGGCGGCCAGGGGCAGCCGGTCACCACCGGTCCGTTCGTCCGCACCGCCGGCGATCCGAACAGCTTCCGGGTCCGGATCGAGACCGCCCCGGACGTCACGCTGCGCCAGGTCGACCGGGGGCTGCGCCGGGCGTTCGGACGGCCGACCGGCTCGCTCACCCTGCCCACCGCCGCCGACCTGGCCCGTGCCTTCGACACCCGGCCGCCCCCGGCCGGGGACCCGGATCTCGCCATCTACGACTTCACGCCCTGGAACGCGGGATCACGCGGGTTCCGCAACCAGCTCGAAGGCTTCCGGGGGCCGGGGCTGCACAACCAGGTGCACCGCTGGGTCGGCGGCGACATGGGCCCGGCGTCCTCCCCCAACGACCCGGTGTTCTTCCTGCACCACTGCAACGTGGACCGGATCTGGGAGGGCTGGATGCACCGCCACGGCCGCAGCTACCGCCCCGGCATGACCGCCTCCCCGACTCTCAGGGGCCACCGGATCGACGACCCGATCGTCTCCCCGCTCGGCCCGGCCACCACCCCGCGCAGCACGCTGGACCCGACCGCCGTCTACAGCTACGACGTCCTGCCCTGAGCTGAGTCGTCGTCAGTCCTCCTCGTCCAGCAGGAAGGTTCCGTACTCGGGCTTCCCGGCCCGCTGGTAGGTGCAGAACTGCACACCCGCGCCGCTGCTGCGGGACTCCGTCAGGGTCCATGCGGTGGGGGTGGCGCCCTCGGCGAAGAGCCGCTTTCCAGAACCGAGGATCACGGGGTTGACGAGCAGTCGGTACTCGTCGACCAGGTCGTGCCGTTGCAGGGTGTGGATGAGGTCGCTGCTCCCCTGCGTCATGATCACACCATCGAGCTGCGCCTTGAGCCGGGCGACGGACTCGGCGGCCTCCCCGTCCAGGAGGTGGGAGTTGTGCCACTCCAGCGGGGCGGTCAGGGTGCGCGAGGCGACGTACTTGGGCATCGCGTTGAGCTTGACGGCGATCGGATTGTCCGCGTCGGTGACGCGGGGCCAGTAGCCGGCGAAGATGTCGTAGGTCTTCCGGCCGAGCAGCAGATGGTCGGCGGTCCGTTCGAAGATATCGACCATCAGAACCATGAACTCGTCGTCCACGTAAGGGACTTGCCAGCCACCGTGCTCGAAGCCCGCGTCCTCGTCCTCGCCCGGGCCGCCGGGGGCCTGGATGACCCCGTCCATGGTGACGAACACGGTGACGATCAGTCTGGCCATGGTCTGCTGCCTCTCCGGTACGGACTGCGCGGTCGGTGACCCATGTCCCGCCGCGCGCCACCTTGAAACGCCTGCGGGCGAACTCCGACCGGTTCGGCCCAACCCGCCCCGTTGACCGCCGCACACCACCGCGCTAACTTCCCTTTTGGTTAAGGACGTTGACTAAGCCTCCCCTGAAAGGCGTCCACCCCGCACGTCCCCGCTCCAGTACCGCCAGGCTGACCGAGCAGGAGGACCACCCGATGAGCAGGAACCCACGCCCCACCCCAGCACCCGGCTCGCCCGACGTCCTACGTCGCGGGCCACGGCTGGTCCTGATTGCCGCGCTGACAGCCGTAAGCCTGGTCTGGGCGGGCGCCGCGAGCGCCGTGCCCGACACGACGGCGACGGCCGCCGCCGCGCTCACCGACGTCGTGGTCCCCGCGCCGGTGAGCAGCGTGGCGAACGGGTCGACGTACACCCTCACCTCCGCCGCCGGCATCGCCACGGACGCCTCCCCGGAGGCCGGCGCGGTCGGCGGCTACCTGGCGGGCGTCCTGCGCGCCTCGACCGGCTTCGCCGTTCCGGTGTCGGCCGGGGCGGCCGGCAACGGCAGCATCGCGCTCCAACTCTCGGGCGCGCCGGGCTCGGTGGGGGACGAGGGCTACCTGCTGACCAGCACCGCCACCGGTGTGGTCGTCCAGGCCAACCGGCCCGCCGGTCTCTTCCACGGCGTGCAGACCCTGCTCCAGCTGCTGCCTCCCCGCGTGATGAGCGGCACCGTGCAGGCCGGCCCCTGGACGGTGCCCGGCGGCACGGTCACCGACTACCCGCGCTTCACCCACCGCGGCGCGATGCTCGACGTCGCCCGCCACTTCTTCACCGTCGCCCAGGTCAAGCGCTACATCGACCAGTTGGCCCTGTACAAGGTCAACCAGCTGCATCTGCACCTCTCCGACGACCAGGGCTGGCGGATCGCGATCAACAGCTGGCCCAACCTGGCCGCCTACGGTGGCGGCACGGCGGTCGGCGGCGGACCCGGGGGCTACTACACCCAGGCGGACTACTCGGCGATCGTGGCGTACGCGGCCTCCCGGTACATCACCCTGATACCGGAGATCGACCTGCCCGGGCACACCAACGCGGCGCTGGCCTCCTACCCCGAGCTCAACTGCAACGGGATCGCACCGCCGCGCTACACCGGCACCAACGTGGGATTCAGCTCGCTGTGCGTGCCGCTGGAGGTGACGTACACCTTCATCGACCAGGTGATCGGGGAGCTCGCCGCGCTGACCCCGGGTCAGTACATCCACATCGGCGGCGACGAGGCGAGTTCGACCACCGCCGCGGACTACGCGACCTTCATCGGCCGGGCGCAGCAGATCGTCGCGGCGCACGGCAAGACGGTGATCGGCTGGCACGAGGTCACCCACGCCACTCCACTGCCGACGACGGTCGCCCAGTACTGGGGCACCACGACCTCCGACGCCGCGCTGGCGGCCGCGGTGGCCAAGGGCACGAAGGTGCTGATGTCGCCCGCCAACAAGACCTACCTCGACATGAAGTACACCCGGCGGACCAAGCTCGGCCAGACCTGGGCCGGCCTGATCGACGTCGACACGGCGTACGGCTGGAACCCCGGCGCCTACCTCTCGGGGGTGGGCGAGTCGTCCGTGCTCGGCGTCGAGGCGCCGCTGTGGACCGAGACCGTGGTGACCTCCGCCGACCTCGACTACCTGACGTTCCCTCGGCTGCCCGCGATCGCCGAGCTCGGCTGGTCGCCCTGGAGTACGCACAACGTCACCGCGTTCCACCAGCGGCTCGGCGCGCAGGGGCCGCGCTGGAAGGCGATGGGGATCGGCTACTACCGCTCGACGCAGGTGACTTGGCCGACCGGCTCGTAGTCCGTCCTACCGGACGTGCAGGCCCTCCAGCAGCGCGGTCAGATACCGGCGGGCGGTGGCGGTCCGGGCGCCGGGGTCACCGGCATGGACGGTCGCCGCGTAGGCGATGCCGCACATCAGCGGGACCAGGTCGCCGGAGGCCAGGTCGGCCCGTACCACCCCGGCGTCGCGGGCCCGCTCGAGCAGTCGTCCGCCGACCGACCACAGGGCCTGCTTCAGTTCGGTGGTGCGCGGCAGCGCGTCGGTGGGCGCGGCGGTGACGGCGGACAGCGAGGCGTCGGTGACCTGCGCCTCGATGGTGCGGGCCAGGAAGCCGGCCAGGGCGCGCCACGGGTCGTCGTCGGCCAGTGCCTGCTCGCCCTGGGCGGCGAGTTCCTCCAGGCAGGGGGTGGCGACGGTCTCCAGCAGCGCCTCCGCGGTGGGGAAGTGCCGGTAGACGGTGCCGACGCCCAGTTGCGCGCGCCGGGCGACGTCGTTGAGCTGGAGCGGCGTGCCTTCGTCCACCAGGTCGCGGGCCACGGCGACGATCCGCTCCCAGTTGCGGGCGGCGTCCTTGCGCAGGGGGGCGGTCGTCATGGGTGCAGTCTAACTGGATAGCCCATCCGCATTCCCGTAGCGCGAACTAACGCCCCGTCACCCGGCCGCGAGTGGCGCGAGGCGCTCGCTGAGCCGGCGGACGGCTTCGGCGATCCGGGGATCCGTGGCCGGCCGGAAGGCGGTGACCGGCTGCGCCTGCGGTCCGATGACGAGGCCGGTCCTGCCGGTCAGCGAGCCGTCGGTCGCGGCGAAGACCGAGGACCTGGCCGCCACGGACGCCGGGCCCGAGGTCGACCGTTCGAACTTCCGCCTGACCAGCGGCCAGAGCAGCCGCAGGCCCGGCGAGACGATCTTCGGATCGCGCATGGTGCCGTCCGTCATGTCGGTCGCGGCGCCGCCGGGGTCCGCCGCGAAGACCGAGACGCCGGTGCCGTCGAGCCGGGTGGCCAGCTCCAGCGTGTACGCGAGGTTGGCGAGCTTGGCGCGGCCGTACCAGTGGAAGCCGTAGTACCCGCCGGGCGGCTCGACGGCGTCGAAGACGCGCTTGGCGACGCCGGTCGCGCCCGAGGTGACGTTCACGATCCGGCTCGGGGTGGCGGTTCGCAGGGCGGGCAGCAGCAGTTCGGTCAGCAGGTACGGCGAGAGGTGGTTGACGGCGAACGTGGCCTCGATCCCGTCGACCGAGTCCTGCCGGTCCGGGAACATCGCCCCGACGTTGTTGACCAGCACCGTCGGCGGACCGTCGGCGAGGATCCGCCCGGCGAGCGCGCGGACCGCGTCGAGCGAGGCGAGGTCGGCGGCCAGGAACCGGGCGGGTTGCGCCGGTCCGGTGGCGTTGATCCGCTCGACCGCCCGGGCGCCGCGCTCGGCGTTGCGCCCGACGACGGTGACTGCGAGGCCCGTCGCGGCCAGCCCGAGGGCGGTCTCCAGCCCGATTCCTGCCGTTCCTGCGGTGACCACTGCTGTCTGCTTCATGGCACGACTCCGTCTATCTGGATTAACTATCCGATTGACCTCACCGTAGCAGATCCGGATGATCTATCCGGTTGTCGAACGCAGGCCGCCCGCCCGGCCGTCGGGGGCGACGGCCGGACGGGCGGCGTCTGCAGCTGGACGCTGCCGCCGTAATAGGTCGACGGGGTGATCGAGGTCGCGGCGAGCTTGTTCCAGAGCGCGTCGAGCCAGGCCTGCGAGCCGGGGTCGGTCATCGCGGTGACCACGAACGGCGCGGTGAACGCCATGTCGTTGCCGGAGTCGTAGGCCGATCCGTTCAGGTGGTAGCCGGTGACGATGTTGCTGGGGTTGCCGCCCGCCTTGGACTTGATCCAGGAGTTGAGCTTCCGGGCCGAGGCGAGCGAGGCCGCGTCGCCACTGGTGACCGCGTCGGTGCCGATCCGCCACGGGTCGCGGCAGGCGTTCCAGCTGTAGTCACCGTCGTTCGGGCTCTCCAGCACCTGGCCGGCGGCGGGCTTCGGGGTGCTGTTGGTGTTGACCACGAAGTCGGCGAGCAGGCCGGTGCCGGCCGCGTAGGTGGCCTGCTGAGAGGTGATCAGATTCTGGTGGGCGGTCCGGATGGCATCCCAACTACCGTCGCCGGTCGCCTTCTTGAAGGCGCGGAAGTGGTCGATCATCCAGTCCGAGGAGCGGCTCATGTAGTAGTACTGGTCGCCGGAGGAGGACCAGTCGCCGAGCTTCAGCAGGTGCGTGGTCGGGTTGATCTCACTGGCCTTGATCGCGTTGATGTGCTTGACGGCCAGGTCCTTGTAGTTGTAACTCCCGGCGCTGCCCCACTGCTTGTCGGCGAGCAGCAGCCCGTACGCCACGTCCAGGTCGCCGTCGGTGGCCGAGTCGGAGCCGTTGACGCTCTTGCAGGAGGTGTCCTGCTCGGCCGCGAGCAGGTTGGCGTTGTTCACCGACGGGTGGGCGATCATGTACTTGACCATGCCGTCGAACACGGTCCTGGCGTTGCTGTCCGCACCGGCCATCAGGGCGGTGACCACCATGCCGTAGCCCTGGCCCTCGGCCACGTACGGATGGTCGGCGTCCGGCGATATCACCTGGTACCAGCCGTTGCCGCAGTTCTGCTTCACGAACGCGGCCTTCCAGGCGTTGTACTTGTCGACCACCTGCTGGTCGACGGTCGACTGCGCGCCGCTCGGCTTCAACGTCCCTGCGGCGTACGGGAACTGGTGACTGCCGAAGGGCACAGCCGGGCCGTTGCCGCCGGACGGGCTGCCGAGGGTGAGCCGGTCCAGGTTGGGCCCGCCGCCCGCGGTGGTGGCGGTGACCCGGACGGTGTTGGAGCCGGCGTCGAGGGAGGCGTTGACGGTCCTGGTCGACCAGGTGTCCCAGCTGCCGGTGCCCGCGAAGGAGACGCCGGAGGCGACCACGGTGCCGTTGACGGAGACGTCCATCGGCCGGTCGGTGGTGGTCCCGTTGGCGTAGCGCAGGATCAGCCCGGCGGTGCCGGAGCTGCTGCGGTTCACGGTGAACTGCACGGAGGAGCCCGCGATGTTGGTGAAGTCGACGAAGCCGGTGCCGGTGTACCCGGTGTGGTCGGTGGCGACCGCGCCCTGCGAGATCACCGCGTCCTCGGCCTGGTAGTCGGGGCTCGCCGCCGCGATGTCCACGTCCACGAAGTCCAGGTTGGGCAGCCCGTTCGCACTGGTCGAGGTCAGCCGGATCCGGTTGACGCCGGCGGTCACCTGCGCGGTGACCGTGGACGTCGCCCAACTGTCCCAGGTGCCCGTCGACCCGAACGAGCGGCCGGCCGACACCACCGCACCGTTCACCGCCACGTCGGCCGGACGGTCGACGGTCGTGCCGTTCGAGTACCGGATCCCGATCGTCGCCGTACCGGCCGACGCGGCGTTCACCGTGAACTCCACCCAACTGCCCACCACGTTGTCGCCGTTGACGAACCCGGTGCCCGAGTACCCGAGGTGGTTCGACTCCACCACGCCCGCCGTGACGGTCGCACTCTCCGCCTCGTACCGGGTGGCCGCCGCATACGCCGACGGCGGCACCGCCATCGCCCCGACGACCAGCCCGGCGAGAGCAAGGCCCACGCTTCCCAGCCTTCTGCCGTGTCTCATCGCTGTGCCCTCCTCAGCCCTGGTACTGGACGACGATCTTGGTGAAGTCGTACGCGTTCTGGGCGATGCCGCTGCACGCGTCGGCATCAGTGCCGCTGCCGCACGGGCGGTCCCGGTTGACGGACCAGAAGGCGAACCGGGCGATGTGGTGCTGCTTGGCGTAGCCGAGGATGGTGTTGAAGTCGCCGGTGGTGACGGTCTCGCCCGGCTCGTCGGTGATGCCGTTCATCGAGGAGACCCCGATGTGGCGGTAGGCGGCGTCGTCGCTGTAGCCGTAAGCGCTCTTCACCGCCGCCTTCAGGCCCTCCATCGCACTGACCGTGGCCTGGCCCATGGTGCCGCTGTGGCCGCCGAAGTCGAACGGCATGATGATCCAGCCGTCGTTCGCCAGCCCCGCCGCCGCACCCCGGTTAATCAGGTCCTTGCCGGTGGCGTCCGGACCGGTCGGGGTGGTGCCCATCGTCACGTAGGTGACGATCCCCGGGTTGTTGGTCTTGACGATCTTCAGTGCGTCGACCACCCGCTGACGGACCGTCGCGTTGGAGAACTCGGTGTCCTCGATGTCGATGTCCAGTGCCTTCAGGCCGTAGGCGTTGATCACCTTCTGGTACGCGCCGGCCAGTGCGGAGGCACTGGTGCACTTCTCGCCGAGCTTGTTGCCGCTCCACCCGCCGACCGAGATGACGATGTCCCCGCCCGCCGCCCGGATCGACTTGATCGCCGCCTCGTCCGAGCCACCGGTCAGCGCCCGGCTGCCGTCCCACTTCGGGTTACAGGTGCCGTCGGAGAGGATGAAGGCCAGCGTGAACCACTTCACCCCCGTGGCCGCCATCACATCGGTCGGCTTCTGCGGACTCCCCCAGCCCAGGTACTCGTACGGCGCGGCCGCCATCGCGCCGGGCCCGGTGCTTGCCCCCGAACTGACCTCCAGGTAGTCGGCGTTGGGGCCGCCGTTCGCGGTGGTGGCGGTGGCCCGGACGGTGTTGGCACCCGCGTTCAGCGGGACGGTGATGCTCGTGGACACCCAGGTGTCCCAACTACCGGTGCCGGAAAAGGACTTGCTCGCGGAGACCACGGTGCCGTTGACGCTGACGGACATCGGCCGGTCGGTGGTGGTGCCGTTCGCGTACCGGAAGGTCAGGGTGGCGCTGCCCGCGGTGGCCGCGTTCACCGCCCACTGGACGTAGCCGCCACTGATGTTGGTGTAGTCGACGAACCCGGTACCCGAGTAGTTGAGGTGGTTGGAGGCGACGGCCGCCTGGGAGAGCGTCGCGTTCTCGGCCTCGTAGCGGGTGCCCGCCGCCGAGGCGGTGCCGGCCGGGGCCAGCAGCACCGCTGCCGGTGCCAAGGTGGTCACCATGAGGGAGCTGATCAGGGACTTCTTCACGTTGTCTCGCTTCTCAAGTGATGATCTGATGCTTCGTCAGTGCAGGTTGATCTGGTCGAGGTTGGGGCCACCCTCGGCCGTGGCCGAGGTCGCCCGGATCGTGTTGGTGCCGGCCCTGAGTGTGACCGGCAGGGAGCTTGTGGCCCAGGTGTCCCAGTTCCCGGTCGGGTTGAACGCCCGGCCACCGGCGGCCAGGGCGCCGTTGACGGTGATGTCCATCGGGCGGTTGGCCGTGGTGCCGTTGGCGTAGCGCAGGTCCAGCACGGCACCGGCCGCCGCACCCGCCTCGACCGTCCACTCGGCGTAACTGCCCGCCAGGTTGTCCAGGTTGACGAAGCCGGCGCCGGAGTAGCCGAGGTGGTCGGAGTCCACGGTGCCCTGCGAGATCCGGGCTTCCTCGGCCTGGTAGACGCCCGACGTACCCGACACCAGCTGGTACCCGCGCATGTCGGTGATCCGCAGGTAGCAGTCCTGGAGCGAGCCCGAAGTGTCGTTCAGCGAGCGGTAGATGCCCCACTTCGGCCGCACCCGGTCGGCCAGGAAGGTGTCGACCCCGGTCCTGGTCACGTCGATGACGGTGGATCCGCCGCTGCGCAGCACCCAGCGCAGCCGGCCGGACGTACCGTCGCCCACCTTGACCTGGAAGTCGACGTCCACCCAGCGGTCGTGCAGCGGATCGAGGTTCGCGTGGCCGACGTGGACTCCCGCGATCGGCAGCGTCAGTTCGATGGTCTGCACGCCGTCCACCCGGCGCAGCCCCTGCACGACGATCGGCAGCGTGCCGGTGCCGGGCTGCTTCAACTGCATGACGTCGGTCCAGGTGGTGGTCGCCTTGAGCGAGCTCGGGATGTACATCGAGTACGTGGTCCGCCAGGTCTGGCCCGGCAGCCACTCCAGGTACGCACCACCGGCCGGGGTACGCATGCCGGTGACCTCCTGGCGCTGCCGGTCGGTCTTGGTGTCCCGGTCCACCATGTGCATGTTCCAGCGGTAGCTGTCGCCGTCCGCGAAGATGTGCGGCTGGCCGGGCACGTGCGAGTCGGCCCGGTCGTCCTCGACGGTCTCGAACGCGGCCAGCCCGTCCACGGCCGCCGAGGGCGCCCAGCGCTGTTTCCAACTGGACACCGCGAGTGCGGTGGTGCCCGCCTGGGCACGTCCGGACAGCCCGGCTGCGGCGACGCCGCCGAGCGCGGCGCCCAGCACCGCGCGGCGCGAGATCCTGCTCATGTCTCTCCTCCTGGTCGGCGGGGAATGAACGGGGCCGGATCCACCGTCCCGGCCTGGGTCATGAGTTGGCGTACCAGGCCGTGGTCGGGCGCGAGCCGGCAGGCCGGATCGGTGCGGGCCGCGTCGCCGGTGAGGGCATACGCCTGGCAGCGGCAGCCGCCGAAGTCCTCGTCCCGGCGCGCGCAGCTGCGGCATGGATCACCCATCCAGTCGGTGCCCCGGTAGCGGTTGAACGCGCTCGACCGCTCCCAGATCCAGCGCAGCGGGTGGTCCCGGACGTTGGGCGGGTCGAGGTCCGGCAGGGTGGCGGCCGCCGGGCAGGGCAGGACCGTCCCGTCGGGCGTCACGGTCAGCGATACCGCACCCCAACCGCCCATGCAGGGCTTGGCGTTGCCGTCGAAGTGGTCGGGCACCACCCACACCAGCTCGGGTCCGCCGGCCGGGCCGGACCGTCTGCGCTCCACCGTCTCGGCGGCCCGGGCCAGTTGGCCCGGTGTGGGCAGCAGGCCGGCGCGATTGAGCAGGCCCCAGCCGTAGTACTGGGTGTTGGCGAGTTCGATCCGCTCGGCTCCCCAGGCGATCCCGAGGTCGATGAGGGCGTCGACCGCGTCCAGATTGGCCCGGTGCAGCACGACGTTGAGCCCGAGCGGCAGGCCCGCCTCGCGGACGACCGCAGCGGCCCGTTCCTTGTCGGCGAAGGAGCGTCGGCCCGCGATCCGGTCCGAGGCGGCCGGCTCGGCGTGCTGCACGGACAGTTGGACGCTGCGCAGCCCGGCGTCGGCCAGTGCGGACAGCCGCGCCCGGTCGAGTCCGGTACCGCTGGTGACCAGCTGGGTGTAGATCCCGGCGGCCGAGGCGGCGGCGGTGATCTCGGCCAGATCCGGCCGGAGCAGCGGCTCCCCGCCGGAGAGGTGGGTCTGCACCACGCCGAGGTCGGCGGCCTGCGTCATCACATCGCGCCACTGATCGGTCGTCAGTTCAGTTGAGGTACGCGCCAGTTCGACCGGATTGGAGCAGTAGGGGCAGTGCAGCGGGCAGGCGTGGGTCAGCTCGGCGAGCATCGCCCACGGGGGCGCGAGGTCGGTCATCGTAACCAGCCGCCCTCTCTCAACTTCTCCAGGAACTCGGGTACTTGGGTGGCGACCGGAGCGCCGGGGAAGGAGCTCGCCAGCGCGTCGACGATCTCCGGCACCGCGCGGCTGCCGTCGCACAGTCGCAGGACGCGTCCGGCCGATCCACGCAGCACGACCACCCGTTCCGGCAGGAGCAGCAGGTCGGCCCCGCGCACCCGGTCGTGGCGCAGCACGGCGGAGTTGGGGAGCGCCGGGCGCCAGGTCACCGAGCCTCGCCTGCGCGGTCCACGGCGTCGAGCAGCGCCCACAGGACGTCGCACTTGAAGGCCAGGGCGGCGACGGCCCGGTCCTGGTCCTCCTCGGAGCGTGCCCAGCCCAGGACCAGCCCGAGGGCCTCCTGCCCGTCGTCGGCGCCCTGGGTGACCCGGGTGCGGAAGTAGTCGAGCCCGTCGGCCTTGATCCACGGGTAGTGGCGTTCGAAGGCGTCGATCCTGGTGAGCATCAGGTCGGGGGCGGACAGTTCGGTGAGCGAGGCGGCGACGGCCTCCAGCGGGGAGCCGAGCCGGCAGAAGTTGACGTAGCCGTCGACGGCCAGCCGGACCCCGGGCAGCACCTCGCGGCCAGAGGTCAGGGTGGCCCGGTCGATCCCGGCGGCCTCGCCGAGGCGGAGCCACTTCTCCAGGCCGCCCTCGCCCGCCCGGAGGCCGTCGTGGTCCTGGATCCGGCGCAGCCAAGACCTGCGCAGCGCCGGGGTGTCGAACTTGGCGGTGATCAGGGCGTCCTTGACGGGGATGTGCCGCTGGTAGTGGAAGCGGTTGGTGATCCAGCGGCGCAGCTCCTCCGGAGTCAGACTGCCGTCGTGCATCCGCCGGTTGAAGGGATGGCGGTCGTGGTAGCGGTCGCGCGACACGGCCCGCAGCCGGTCTTCGAGGGTCATAGGTCGATCACCATCCCGTCGGCGGCCACCTCGATGCCCAGGTCGGCGAGCAGCTTGTGCTGTGGCGCCGAGGGGTCCACGAGGGGGTTGGTGTTGTTGAGGTGGGTGTAGAGGCGACGGGCCGTCAGCGGGGCCAGCCGCTCGGCCGTCCCGCCGGGCCCGGCGATCGGCAGGTGGCCCATACCGGTCGAGCTGCGCGCGGAGATGCCGGCCCGGATCGGCTCCTGGTCGTCCCAGAAGGTGCCGTCGACGATGACCAGGTCGGCCTGTTCGACTGCTCGTTGCAGCCTGTCGGGCCAGGCCGCGAGCGCGGGCGCGTAGACGGCGCTGGTGCCGTTCGAGCGGTCCTCGATCAGCAGAGCGGTGACCCAACTGTCGGTGTCCGGGCCGGTGCCCACGGCGTAGCGCGGGCGTTTGGCGGACACCGGGATCGGGGTGATCCACAGGTCCTCGGAGTGCGGGTCGAGCGGCGCCGGGTCGGGCCCCAACTCCCGCCATTCCACCGAGGCGTACGGCTCCAGTACGGCGCCGAGGCGCAGTCCGTCGAGCAGTGCCCCGCGCACCGGGGCGGTGGCGAGCACCCGCAGGGACCGGGCTTCGCGGAGCCGGGCGAGGCCCAGCGTGTGGTCGAGTTCGGCGTCGGTGAGGACGACTCCGGCGATCGGTGTCCGCCGGATCCCGGGGCCGGGGTGCAGCTCGGGAACGGCTTCGATCTGGTCGCCGAGGTCGGGGGTGGCGTTGACCAGGTACCAGCGGCCCTCCGCCGCCCGAACGGCGAGCGAGGCGTGCCGTCGGCGGCGCTGCGGGTGGGCGCGGGCCCCGGCACAGCCAGGGCACGCGCAGTTCCACTGAGGAGTCCCGCCGCCCGCCGCCGTGCCCAGCACGTGCAGCAGCATCGCGGCGGGGCTAGCGGGTGCTCAGCGCGTACGCGGTGACCTCGAGTGCCGTCTCGACGACGCTGAATTCGGGGGTCTGCCAGACCGCCTCCTCGGGGTCGAGGGCTGACTCCTGGCGTTCGGCCGTGTCCTTCATGAGCATGGGCGCTACCTTGCCTTCCTGGCTGGGGAGTTCAAGAGCGGGGCGGAGTATCGAAAGGATCGAGGGCCGGGTGACGCACGGTCAATACGTACGTTAGGAAAGTTTCCAATTATTTGGCCTCCCCCCGATCTCCGCACCGTTCCACCACATACCGGAGACCTTGACGGGGATAGTAATCCTCCCTAACTTGAACCCCCGCGCAGGCTCTCAGCCCGCCCGCATCCCCCTCGCCCCGCTCGGAGGCTCCCGGTGTCCCCAGGTCTCACCCGCAGAATCGGCCTCTTCCAGGCCACCGCCATCAACATGAGTCAGATGTGCGGGATCGGCCCGTTCGTCACCATCCCGCTGATGGTCGCCGCCTTCGGCGGGCCGCAGGCGATCATCGGCTTCATCGCCGGAGCCGTCCTCGCGCTGGCCGACGGCCTGATCTGGGCCGAGCTCGGCGCCGCCCTGCCGGGCGCCGGTGGCAGCTACGTCTACCTCCGGGAGGCGTTCCAGTACCGCACCGGGCGGCTCGTGCCGTTCCTGTTCGTGTGGACGGCGATGATCTTCATCCCGCTGATCATGTCCACCGGCGTGGTCGGCTTCGTCCAGTACCTCGGCTACCTCTGGCCCGACATGACCAAGGGCCAGGGCGACCTGGTCGGCGTCGCGTTCTGCGCCCTGGTCGTCCTGCTGCTGTGGCGCAAGGTCGAGAACATCGCCAAGCTCAGCACCGTGATGTGGGGCGTCATGATCACCTCGGTGGTCGTGGTGATCCTCGCCTGCTTCACCAACTTCAGCCCCAGCCGCGCCTTCACCTGGCCCGCCCACGCCATCGAGCTGACGCACGGTCAGTTCTGGATAGGCTTCGCCGCCGGACTCACCATCGGCATCTACGACTACCTCGGCTACAACACCGCCGCCTACCTCGGTGGGGAGATCAAGCAGCCCGGCCGGGTGATGCCGCGCGCCATCGTCTTCTCGATCGTCGGCATCATGGGCATCTACCTGCTGCTGCAGATCGGCGTGCTCGGCGCGATGGACTGGCACCTGATGCTCGATCCCGACTCGATCGCCTCCAAGTCGGTCGCCTCCGCCGTGATGGAACAGACCTGGGGCGCGGGCGCCGCCAAGGTCGTCACCGTACTGATCCTGATCACCGCCTTCGCCTCGGTCTTCGCCGGACTGCTCGGCGGCTCCCGGGTGCCCTACGACGCCGCCCGCGACGGCGTGTTCTTCAGGTCCTTCGGCAAGCTGCACCCCAAGCACCAGTTCCCCGTGCTCGGGCTGCTCGCCATGGGCACCATCACCGCGGCCGGCTTCCTGCTCAGCCGGCACATCGGCACCACCGCGGCGCACCCGCCGCTGAGCATCCTGATCAACCTGCTCACCACGGTGATGGTCATCGTCCAGGCACTCGCCCAGATCGTCGCGGTCTCGGTGCTGCGCCGCCGCCAGCCCGACCTCAAGCGGCCCTACCGGATGTGGCTCTACCCCGCGCCGAGCATCGTCGCCGCGATCGGCTGGCTCGTCATCTACGGGTACGCCGACCGCAACGCCCCCGGCTTCCACCCCATCGAGTGGTCCCTGATCTGGGTCGCGGCCGGCTGTGCCGCCTTCGTGCTCTGGGCCCGGACGGAGCGCACCTGGCCGTTCGGCCCGCGCGAGATCCGCGAGGAGTTCCGCACCGAACAGGAGCAGGTCGCAACCTGACGGTCCGACAGTTCCGCAAGCCCCTTCCGGCAGCCCTGGAGGCCCCCGTGCACCTCCGCTCGATGTCACCGTCCCTTCGACGCAAAGCCCTTACGGCACACGGCCGGACAGCCACCCTGGCCGCCGCGGGCCTGATCCTGGCCCTCGCCGTCCCCGTCGCCACCTCCCCCACGTCCGCGGCCGTCACCCCCGCAGCCGCGACCACCCAGGTCACCGCCGCCCCAGGGGCGACCACCCCGCTGGCCGGCTACGCCATCCGGTCCTCCGCCGCCGTCACCGACAGCGCGGCCGCGATCTCCACCCCCGGCTACCCGACCGGCAGTTGGTACCCCACCGGCCCCCGCTCCACCGTGCTGGCCGGACTGCTGGCCAACGGCAAGTACGCCGACCCGTTCTACTCGACCGCCATGAAGTCCATCCCGGCCGCGGACTTCACCGTTCCGTGGTGGTACCGCTCGGACTTCACCGTCAGCGACACCTCCGCCCGCAGCTACCTCGACTTCAGCGGGGTGATGTCCGCCGCCGACGTCTACCTGAACGGCACTCAGGTCGCCACCGCCGCCCAGGTGGCCGGTGCCTACACCCACCACGAGCTCGACATCACCTCGCTGGTCCGGGCGGGCACCAACACCGTCGCCTTCCGGATCCAGCCGAACGACCCGACCAAGCACCTCACCATGGGGTGGATCGACTGGGTCCAGCCGCCCCCCGACCAGAACATGGGCATCGTCCGCGACGTGCTGATCCGGCGCAGTGGCACGGTCGCCCTGCGCGGCGCCCACGTCAGCACGGCGCTCGCCCTACCCTCGCTGGCCACGGCCGACCTGACCGTGAAGGCCCAGGCCCGCAACGACTCCGACGCCGCCGTCAGCGCGACGGTCGCCGGCAGCATCGGCCCGGTCCAGTTCAGCCAGAACGTCACGCTGGCCGCCCACGAGACCAGGAACATCGCCTTCACGCCCGCCGGGTATCCCCAACTACGCCTGGCCAACCCGGCGGTGTGGTGGCCGGCCGGCCAAGGCGCGCAACCGCTGTACGACCTCGACCTCACCGCCACGGTCGCCGGCACGGTCACCGACAGCGCGCACGAGCGGTTCGGCATCCGCGACGTCAAGGCGCCGCTGAACAGCGACGGCGCCCGCCAGTACTCGGTGAACGGCCGCCCGCTGCTGATCAAGGGCGGTGGCTGGTCCCCCGACCTGTTCCTGCGCTGGGACCAGCGTTACGTCGAGGACCGCCTCAGGTACGCGCTCGACCTCGGCCTCAACACGATCCGGCTGGAGGGCCACATCGAACCCGACGAGTTCTTCGAACTCGCCGACCGCTACGGCGTGTTGACCCTGCCGGGCTGGGAGTGCTGCGACAAGTGGGAGGGCCAGACCAACGGCGGCGAGCCCGGCGACACCTGGACCGCCGCCGACTACCCGATCGCCAAGGCCTCGATGGCCGCCGAGGCGGCCCGGCTGCGCAACCACCCGAGCGTCATCTCCTTCATGATCGGCAGCGACTTCGCCCCGGACGCGACCCAGGAGAAGAACTACCTCGACGCGCTCACCGCAGCCGACTGGCCGACCCCCGTGGTCCCCGCCGCCTCGGTGACCTCCTCGCCGATCCTGGGCAGCTCGGGCCTGAAGATGACCGGCCCGTACGACTACGTGCCGCCGAACTACTGGTACGCCAAGCAGGAGGGCGGCGCCACCGGCTTCAACGGTGAGACCAGCGCCGGGCCCGACATCCCGACCATGGACACCCTGAAGCGGATGATGTCGCCGACCGAGCTGACCGCGCTGTGGAACAGCCCCAGCACGGCGCAGTACCACCGCTCGCCGTCCAAGACCTTCGACGACCTGGCCCTCTTCGACCAGGCACTGACCGGCCGCTACGGCGCGCCGACCGGCCTGGACGACTACGTCCGCAAGGCCCAGCTCGCCAACTACGAGGCCGTACGGGCCCAGTTCGAGGCGTACGGGCGGAACTTCACCGACAGCACGAAGCCGTCCACCGGCGTCGTCTACTGGATGTTCAACAGCGGCTGGACCTCCCTGCACTGGCAGCTCTTCGACCGCTACCTGGACCAGGGCGGCGCCTACTTCGGCGCGAAGAAGGCCAACGAGCCGCTGCACATCCAGTACTCCTACGACGACCGCTCGGTGGTCGTGGTCAACAACCAGCACGCGGCGGCGAGCGGCCTGACCGCCCGGGTCAGCCTCTACAACACCGACGGCACAAGGAAGTTCGACCAGACCGCGACCGGGATCGGTGCTCCCGGCGACGGTGGGAAGGCGGTCGCGCTGACCGTCCCGGCGACGGTGAGCGGACTGTCCGGCACCTACCTCGCCAAGCTGGTGCTCACCGACGGCTCGGGGCGCGAGGTCAGCCGCAACGTCTACTGGCTGTCCACCACGCCCGACGTGCTCAACTGGAGCAAGACCACCTGGTACTACACGCCGACCAGCAGCTACGCCTCGCTGGCCGGACTCTCCCAGCTGGCCCAGGCGAACGTCTCGGCCACCGCCGCCAGTGCGACGGCGGCCGACGGCACCGCCACCACCACGGTCACCCTGACCAACACCGGGACCGGCACCACACCGGCCCTGCTCACCGACGTCCACCTGGTCGACGCCGCCAACACCCCGGTGCTGCCGGTGCGTTGGTCCGACAACCAGGTGAGCCTCTGGCCCGGCGAATCGGTCACCCTGACCGGGACGTACCGCGCCGCCGACCTGTTGGGCTCGGCGCCCTCGGTGCGGATCTCCGGCTGGAACACCCCGGCCACCGTCGTCCCGGCCGGGCCCGGCGGCCCGGGCGACACCCAGCCGCCGACCGTCCCGACCGGGCTGCGCGCCACGGCGGTCACCGCGACCTCGGTCGCCCTGGCCTGGGACGCCGCCACCGACGACACCGGGGTGACGGGCTATCAGGTCTACCGGGACGGCGCCCAGCTCGGCACCGCCACCGGTACCGCCTACACCGACACCTCGGTGGCGCCCGCGACCAGCCACAACTACACCGTCAAGGCGCGGGACGCGGCGGGCAACACCTCGGCGGCCGGTACGGCACTGGCGGTCACCACCCCGCCCGGCTGCGCGGGGCAGGCCGTCCTGCTCTCCCAGGGCCGCCCGGCCACCGCCTCCTCGGTCGAGAGCAGCAGGCTCGGCCCGCAGTACGCGGTGGACGGCAGCACCACCACCCGCTGGGGCAGCCAGGAGGGCGCCGACCCGCAGTGGATCAGCGTCGACCTGGGCGCCACCGCGCAGATCAGCCGGGTCAAGCTGACCTGGGAGGCCGCCTACGGCAAGGCGTACACCCTCCAGGTCTCCCCCGACGGCCAGACCTGGACCACGGTGTACTCGACCAGCACCGGTCACGGCGGCACCGAGGACCTGACGTCGCTCACCGGCAGCGGACGCCACGTCAGGATGCTGGGCACCCAGCGCGGCACGTCGTACGGCTACTCGCTGTACGAGTTCCAGGTGTACGGCACCACCTGCTGACCCCGGTGCCAGGACGGCCCGCCCCGCACGCCGGGGCGGGCCGTCCGCACGTCCGCCCGGCTGTCACGGGCTGTCGGGTGCCGCCGGAAGCCGTTCGACGGCCACCATGGCCGCGTCGTCGCCCAGCCGCCCGCCGGCGTGCGCGACGAGGTCGGCGGACAGGCGCCGCAGCAGGGTCCCGGGATCGCAGGGCGGCCAGGAGGCGATCCGCTCCGCCAGCGGATAGAACGCCCCCGACTGGTCGCGGGCCTCGATCACCCCGTCCGTGTAGAGCAGCGCGATGTCGCCGGGCTCGAAGGCGAAGGTCTCGACGACGAAGTCGGCACCGACCAGGCCCGTGAGGCCGAGCGGAGGCGCGGGCTGGCCGACCTCGAGGGACCTGACCTTGCCGGCGCGCAGGACCAACGGCGGCGGATGTCCGCAGTCGACCAGGTGGATCGTCGGCTCGGTGTCGGGGATGTCGAGGACGACCGCGGTGATGAACGACTCCTGGCTCTGCTCGCCCTCCTCCACCGGGTTGCCCGGATCCTCGCGGTCGCGGAAGACGGCCCCCTCCAGGTGGGTGACCAGCGTGGGCAGGTCCGGCTGCAGGTAGGCCGCCGCCCGGAAGGCCCCGAGCAGCAGGGAGGCGTCGCTGATCGCCGCCAGGCCCTTGCCCCGTACGTCACCGACCAGGAACCGGGTGCCCTGCGCGGTCCGCGCGGCCGCGTACAGGTCGCCGCCGATCTGCGCCTCGGCCTCCGCCGCGAGGTAGACGGAGGCGATCCGCAGCGGGCCCATCCGGGGCGGCAGCGGCCGTAGGACCACGGTCTGCGCGGCCTCGGCCACCGAACGCAGCTGGGTCATCTTCTTCTCGTGCTGCTCACGGAGGTAGGCGAAGAGCGTCACGAGCGCGGAGATCAGGGCCAGCGAGGTGATCTGGACCGAGTGGTTGAGGTCCACCAGGGTGGTCCGCGCTGCCGCGACGACGGCCTGGGCCAGTACGGCGAGGGCGCCGACGGCGGCGGTCGTCCTCGGGCCGGCGAACGAGGCGGTGATCGCGGGCGCGGCGACCAGCATCGGCCCGAGGTGGACCTCGGGCGGCGCCAGGACGTCCAGCACGGAGATCACGACGATCAGCGCGAGCGGAATGACCACCAGCGCGCGGCTCTGCTGCCGAGACCACCGGAGATCCGCGAGACGCCGCCGAACGTCCATGACTCCTGCATACCCCCAGCCGACCGCGACCGCCCCCGGGCCACGCCGTCGCGATCCGCCGGACCGGCCCGGATCAGGGCGGGCCGTGCAGGTGCTGCAAGGGGTGCGCGCGGTGGAACGCCTCACCGGCGATCGCTCCCGCATAGACGCAGTACCCGACCCCGATCAGCCAGGACTGCACCACGAAGACGGTGCCGATCACGCCGTAGGTGATGGCGTTGGACGCGATCAGCGGCGCGAAGACCAGCCGGGAGAAGACCCGCAGGCCGACCAGGGCGGCGACGGTGGCGACAGCGCCGGGCAGCAGGGTGCGCCACCGGATCCGGGATCCGAGCAGCAGGCGCTGCAGCCACCAGAAGAACAGCACACCGCCGACCAGGGTGGCCAAGGCCCGCAGCGCGGGCTGGGCGGCGGTGTCGTGCCAGGGCACTCCGCTCCAGGCGGCGACGAGGATGTAGCCGATCAGGCCCGCCAGGGCGACCACCTGTCGCCACGCGGCGTGCCAGGCGGCCGACTCCACCCGCCAGATCCGCTCGTAGGCGTTCTGGATCGCGGTCATCAGCGAGATGCCGAAGAACGAGAGGGCAGCCAGGCCGAGAGCGGTGGTGGTGGTCAGCACCTCACGCCGGGCGGCGAACAGCTCGTCCACCGCCTGCGCCGAGCGGCCGGACAGGCCCAGGCCGTCGATGATCCAGTCGGAGATTCCGATACCCCGGGTCGGCGACGCGGCCGCGATCACGATGAGCAGCGGAACGAGGGTGACGAAGCACAGCGCGGCGAACGCCATCGCGCGGTGCAGCAGCTCGATCTCCCGGCCGCGCTGCCACACCGCCTTGGCGATGTGCTCGGCGCGCTGCCGGAAGGCTGTCGGCACTCGACTCCTCGTCACGGCCTCACCCGATCTCACCCGACCACTCGGCGACCCCACCTGAATGATCGCAGCTCGGCACACCCGCCCGCACGGCCGCACGGCCGCTCGGCCCACCACGGCCGACGCGGCGTCAGGCGGCCGACTCCACGCACTCCGGGTGGCCCCAGCCCGACCCGACCTTGGTGATCGTCTCGCCCTTTCCGTAGGACCGTCCGCACGGGCAGGTCCCCGGGAACCGGGCGTTCAGGGTCCGGGCCGGCCGACTGCCGGAAGCGCTCGACGGGGCGGCCGCCCGACGCGGGCTCCGGGGCGCGGAGGCACTGACGGGGGCGGGCACCGGGAGGTCGACGTCGGTGCCGCCGGCCGCCTGCTGGGTACGGGCGGCGTCACTGGCGGCCTGGTCGGCGATGGCGTTCAGCGGGTCGCCGTCCACCTGGTGGGCGGGCACGTAGACGAAGGTGACCTCGCGGTCCGTGAGCAGCGCGTCGATCCGCTGGATCAGCTCCTGATTGGCCACCGGCTTGCCGGCCGCGGTCTTCCAGCCGTTGCGCTTCCAGCCGGCCAGCCACTTGGTCACCGCGTCCCGGGTGTAGGTGCTGTCGAGCCGCACCTCCAGCGGCAGGCCCGGGTCGGTGGCTGCCAGCAACTGCTCCAACGCCGTCAACTCGCCCACGTTGTTGGTGCTGTGGCCGAGCGGACCGGCCTGCCATCGCTGCGGCCGGCCCTCGCCGTCCGCCACCACGAAGGCCCAGGCCGCCGGACCCGGGTTGCCCTTGGCCGCGCCGTCACATGCCGCAATCAGTCGTTCGCCCATGGACCCGATGATCTCAGGCCCCGGCCGCTGCACCCGCCACCCGGCCCGGGGCGACGCGGTAGCGGGCCAGTGCCGGACGGCCCGGCCCGGTGGACCGGTCGGCTCTCGCTCCGGCTGCCGGGCGCCGACAGAGTAGGCGACACCCCAACGGGTATCCCGACAGCACGGCGCGCCCTCCTCCGGCGCCCGACCAGGAGGTGTCCTGTGGCAGACCCGGCCCCCGCGATCGAACTCGGTGCGCTGACCAAGTACTACGGCCGCACGGTCGGCATCGAGCAGCTCGCCATCACGGTCCGCCGGGGCGAGGTGTTCGGGCTGCTCGGGCCGAACGGTGCGGGCAAGACCACCGTGCTGCGCTGCCTGGCCGGGCTGCTACGGCCGACCAGCGGGCAGGTCCGGGTGCTCGGCCTCGACCCGCTCGCCGACCACCTCCGACTGGCCCCGGCCCTCGGCTACCTGCCCGGCGAGCTGCGCCTGTACCCCGAGTTGACCGGACGTCAGACCCTCGACCTGCTGGCCGACCTGCAACGCGCACCGACACCCCGGCAGGCGGAACTCTGCCACCGGCTCGGGCTCTCGGACGCGGTGCTCGCCAGGACGGTACGGGAGTACTCCCGGGGAATGAAGCAGAAGCTCGGCCTGGTCCAGGCGTTCCAGCACGACCCGGAGCTCGCGGTGCTGGACGAGCCGACCGAGGGGCTCGACCCGCTGGTCCAGGAGACCTTCTTCGAGCTGCTCGCCGAGGCCCGGGCCGCCGGCCGCACCGTGCTGCTCTCCAGCCACGTCCTGCCCGAGGTGCAGCGGGCCTGCGGCCGGGTGGCGATCGTCCGGGCGGGGCGGCTGGTGACGGTACGCAGCGTAGCCGCGCTGCGCGAGGCCCGGGCCCGCCGGGTCCGGCTGGTCTTCGCGGACGGCCTCGGACAGCGGCCGCTCGGCCCGGCCGACCGGTGGTCGCCGCAGTGGCAGGGCGACCGGGTCGAGCTGCTGGTGCCGCCGCACGAGGTGCTGGACGCGCTGCGCGGGCTGCTGACCCTGCCGGTGGCCGATCTGACGGTCGAGGAGGCGGGACTGGACGAGGCGTTCCTCGACCTCTACCGCGAGGCCCCGCACCCCGAGGCCCCGACCACACTTGAGGAGGAGTCATGAGAGCACGGCTGCCACTGCTCTGGCTGGCGCTGCACCGACGTCGGCGGATGCTGGCGGCCCTGGTGCTGGGCATCGTGCTGTTCGAGACGCTGATCGTGGTGATCACCGGCACGATCTCCCCGATGCAGCTGTTCGCCGGAGCCGGCAAGACCCCGCCAGGAGCCTTCAAGGCCTTCAGCGGCTCGGCCGGTGACGTGTCGATCGCCAGCTACCCCGGGCTGCTCGGGGCCGGACTGGTACACCCGTTCTGGATCGCCATCCAGCTCACCGCCGTCGGCTCGCTGGCCGCCGCCGCGGTGGCGGCCGACGTCGAGTCCGGCACTCTCGAACTCCTGATGGTCCGTCCGGTCTCCCGGGCCCGGCTGCTGGGCGAGCGGACCGCGGCACTGCTGCTCGCCGCGCTGCTGCTCAACCTGGCGGCGACCCTCACCATCGCGGCCGGGGTGGCCCTCTCCCCGGACCTGCACCGGGAGGTGTCCGTGACCGGCGTGTTCGTGGCCGGGCTGCTGGGCTGCGGCTTCGCGCTCTGCATGATCGGACCGGCGCTGGCGGTCTCCGCCGTCGCCCGCAGCCGGTCCCAGGTGATCGGCACGGTGATCGCCTTCGGCGCGGTGGGGTTCGCCCTCAACTTCGTCGCCCTCGCCTGGTCACCGGCCGCACCACTGCGCTACGCCAGCCCGTTCCACTACTACACCCCGGGCGACGCGCTCGCCGACGGCACCGTCCCGTGGGCCTCGTTGGGCCTGCTCACCGCGGTGGGCCTGGCCGGGATCGGCGCGGCTTTCGCCCTGTTCGCCCGCCGGGACCTGGCCCGCTGACCACCCACGGGAGGGCCGGTCGGCCCCGGTCCTCCCGGCCGGTGGGCCCTGTCGCCGGGGTGCAGCAGAGCAGACGGTGGAGGTGATCCCTGACCGGACCGACAGGACGGAGGCGAACCCCGGTGACCTCCTCATCCCAACTGCCGCTCCGGGAACCGGCTTCGGTGACCATCGATCCCGGCACGGTCGCGGCCGCCGTCCTGGACGCCGACGGAGTCCTGACGGACTCCCGGGCCCTGCGCGCCGCCGCCTGGCAGGACACCCTGGACTCCTACGCCGCGCAGTACGCCCGGGCCACCGGCCGTCCCCAGCAGGCACTCTCCGTACCGGCCGAGCTCCGCACCGGACTGACCGCCCTGCTGGACCGGGACACCGCCGCCGAGCTGCTCCGGGCCCACGGCTACCGGTCGGACCTGGCCTGCCGGCACCTCGGACCCTCCGGCACGGACCTGCTGGACCTGCTGGTCGGTCACGCGGACCAGCGGTTCGTGGGACTCCTGCGCACCGAGGGCGTAAAGGCCAGGACCGGTGCCGCCCTGTTGCTGCTCGACCTGCGCGCCGCCGGGATCCGGACGGCCGCGGTCTCCACCGGCAGGCACTGCGCGGAGTTGCTGCGCAACGTCGGCCTGGCGCACCTGCTGGACGGCATGGTCGACGCCACCGACGCCGAGCACAATCACCTCGCCGGCCCGCCGGAACCGGCCCTCCACCAGCTCGCGCTGAAGCTGCTGCACAGCACGCCCGGCCGCGCGGTCCTGTTCACGGACAACCAGGAGACGGTGACCGCCGGGCACCGGGCCGGGTTCGGCTCCGTCATCACCGTCAATCGGCACGGCGGCGGCACCGGTGCGCCCGGGAGCGGACCGGCTGTCCAGGGCCTGGAGGGTGTCCTCGTCCGGCCCCACGGCCGGTAGCCCGCTCAGGCAGCGGGCGGCGGGCTCGCACAGAATCGGAGGAGCGGTTCCCTTCGGCCTCAGGAGTGCAGCGATGGACGTCACCGAGCCCCGTGCCTCCGACCGGCCCGTGCGGGTCTTTCTCCTCGACGACCACGAGGTGGTCCGCCGAGGGGTCCGGGACCTGCTGGAGGCCGAGCCGGACATCGAGGTGGTCGGAGAGGCGGAGAGCTGCGCCCAGGCGCTGGCCCGGGTGCCCGCGCTGCGGCCGGACCTGGCGGTCCTGGACGTACGGCTGCCGGACGGCGACGGGGTGACGGTGTGCCGGGAGCTACGGGACCGGCTGCCCGGACTGGTCTGCCTGATGCTCACCTCCTTCGACGACGACGACGCGCTGCTGGACGCGATCATGGCCGGGGCGGCCGGGTACGTCCTCAAGCAGGTCAAGGGCGCCGACCTGGTGCACGCGGTGCGCACGGTCGCCTCCGGGCAGTCGATGCTGGACCCGGCCACCACTCATCAGCTGATGGAGAGCCTGCGTCACCACGACGAGAGCGAACCCGACGCCACGCTGGCCCGACTGACGCCCCGTGAGCGGGAGATCCTCGCCCTGGTCGGCGAGGGGATGACCAACCGGGAGATCGGCCAGGAGCTGTACCTCGCCGAGAAGACCGTCAAGAACCACGTCTCCCGGCTGCTCGCCAAGCTCGGCGTCGAGCGCCGCCTCCAGGCCGCCGTCCTGGCCGCCCACGCCGACCCGGGCCCCCACCCCGACCAGCACCCGGGCCGCCCGCACTGAACCCGTCGGCCCACGTATTGGGGCCGACCGGCCCAAGCCGCGGCAGGTGCGCCGGGCGGACAGTGGCGGTGAGAGCAGCAGCCCTCGCCACGCCCCGACCGGGAGCCCACGATGATGTACCAGTACGACCACGGCATGAACGGCTGGGGCTTCGGCCTGATGGCCATCGGCATGTTGCTCTTCCTGGGGCTGGTCGTCGTCGGTGGCCTCGCTCTGCTCCGCCGGCTGGACCGCCTGTCCGAGCAGCACCCCGGTTCCGCTCCCGCTGCTCCCGGTCCGGAGCAGCTGCTCGCCGAGCGGTACGCCAGGGGCGAGATCGACACCGACGAGTACCGCCACCGCCTGGAGACCCTGCGCCAAGGGCGCGGGCCGGCCTCCGGCGGAACTGCGCCCACCTGAGAGGCCGTCATGTCCGCCACCGTCCTCGACGCCGCCGCGTTGGAGAAGCTGGTCTCCGCCGCCGTCGCCGCGCCGTCCCTGCACAACAGCCAGCCCTGGCGGTTCCGCCTGCGCCCGGAGTCCTCGACCCTCGACGTGCGCGCCCTGCGTGAGCGCTCGCTGCCGGCCACCGATCCCGCGGGCCGGGCCCTGCACATCTCGGTGGGCGCCGCCGTGCTCAACCTCCGGGTCGCGGCCCGCCAGCTGGGCTGGGCCCCGGAGGTGTGGCTGCTGCCCGACGCGAGCGACCCCGACCTGCTGGCCTCCGTCGAGCTGGACCGCCACGCCACCGCGTCCTCTCCCGGCACCGCCGAACTGTTCGAGGCGATCTGGCGCCGCCACACCATCCGCACACCGTTCACCGCAGAACCCGTCCCACCCGTCGTCCTCGACCAACTGACCCGCGCCGCCCGCACCGAAGGGGCAGCACTCCACTTCCCGGACCGGTCCGAGACCGACCGGCTGCTCCAGCTCACAGCCGAGGCCGAACGCCGCAACACCACCGACCCGGAACACCGCAGCGAGAGCCGCGCCTGGATCCAGGGCCCGGGCACCCCCGCCTACGGCATACCCGCCGCCGCCCTCGGCCCGCAGGACCGGACCGGGCACCTCCCGATGCGGGACTTCGCCGCCCTCCGCCCCGCCGAACACCTGCCGCCCACCGCCTTCGAGGGCGCCCCCCGGATCGCGGTGCTGACCACCACACACGACCGGCCCGTGGACTGGCTGCGGGCCGGCCTGGCACTGGAGCACGTCCTGCTGGCGGCGACCGCGCACGAGGTCCGTGCCTCGCTGCTGCACCAGGCCATGGAGTGGCCCCAACTGCGCTGGGAGGCCCGCGATCCCGACCTGGGACCGGAGCACGTACAGATGCTGATCCGGTTGGGCTACGGACCCGAGGGCTCTCCGACCCCCCGGCTGCCGGTCGCCGCCGTGCTGGAGTCCGACGGCTGACACCGCGTCACCCGAGCAGGGGTACCCGCCAGACCAGTTCGGCCCCGCCCTCCGCACCCGCCCGGGCCTCGAAGCTCCCACCGAGTGCGGCGGCCCGGTCGGCCAGGTTGGCCAGACCGCTGCGCCGCCCGCCGGCGGGCAGGCCGCGGCCGTTGTCCGTCACGGTGAGCAGCAGCTCCGCCCCGGCCGCCACCGACACCTCCACCCTGGTCGCCTCCGCGTGCCGCGCGGCGTTCGACAGCGCCTCCTGCAGGACGGCCAGCGCCTCGTCCACGACCTCGGGCGGCACCGTCACGTCCAGCAGGCCGGTCATCCGCAGGCCCGGCATGAACCCGAGCACCTCCGCCGCCCGCTCGACCACCTCGACCACCCGCGCCCGCGTCCCCCGCGCGGCCGGCCCGGACTCCCTGGTCCGCAGCCCGAAGATGGTGGCCCGGATGGTCTTCGAGGTCTCGTCGAGATCGTCGATCGCCCGCAGCACCCGGTCGGTGGCCTCCGGGTGGTCGATGAACCTGGTAGCCCCCTGCAGGGTCATCCCGGTGGCGAACAGCCGCTGGATGGCCAGGTCGTGCAGGTCCCGGGCGATCCGGTCGCGCTCCTGGAGGAGGGCCACCTGCTCGGAGTCCCGGCGCCGCTCGGCCAGCTCCATCGCGACCGCCGCCTGTCCGGCGAAACCCAGCAGCGGTCCCGACTCGTCCGCCTCGAACAGCGGCCGGCCCGCCGCCCTGGCCAACATCAGCACGCCCCGCAGGCCGTGCTCCGTCGTGCCGATCGGCACCGCAACGGCAGGACCGAGGCCCTCCCAGCGAGGCGGTCCGGCGGTGATCCGAGGGTCCTTACGGACATCGGAGCTCACCACCAGCTCACCCGTGCGGGCCGCCTCCCCGACGAACGAACCCTCCACGGGGACCACCAGGCCGCGATGCTGCCGCTCTCCCAACCCGACCGCGATCCGCACCTCCAGTTCGTCCGAGCCCGTCACCGGCAATGCGACCACCGCCAGGTCCGCACCCGTCACCTCGGCCGCCCGAGCCACCAGCAGATCGAGGACCTCCTGCTCGGAGCTGCCCGACAGCAGGCTCCGCGTCACCTCGGCACTGGCTGTCAGCCACCGCTCGCGCAACCGCGCCTGGGCGTACAGCCGCGCGTTGTCGATCGCCACCCCCGCCGCCACCGCGAGGGTGGCCAGCACCGACTCGTCCTCCGCGTCGAACTCGCCGCCGCCGCGCTTCTCGGTCAGGTACAGGTTGCCGAACACCTTGTCCCGGATGCGGATCGGTACCCCGACGAACGTGTGCATCGGCGGGTGCTCGGCCGGGAATCCGTACGAGGCCGGATGGTCGGCGATGTTCGCGGTCCGTAGCGGTGCCGGGTGGCGGATCAGCTCGCCCAGCAGGCCGTGGCCCGACGGCAGCGGCCCGATCCGTGCGATCTGCTGCTCCGTCACACCGACCGGGATGAACTGCGACAACCACTGGTCCTCGCCGATCACCCCCAGCGCGCCGTACTCGGCGTCCACCAGGGTCACCGCGGCCTCCACGATGTGCCGCAGCGCCTGGGTGAGCTCCAGGTCCCGGCCGACGGCGAGCACCGCCTCCAACAGGCTGTGCACCCGGTCCCTGGTGCCGCGCGCCGCGTCCAGTCGGGCCTGGAGTTCGTCCAGGAGGTCGTCCAGGCGCAGCTGCGGCACCGAGCCGGCTCCGGCCTCGTCGCCCACCGGTTCCTCCCGAGCACTGGCCGCGGTCCGCTTGGCTTCGCTCCCAGCCTAGGCGGCCCGGCCCGGCACCGCCCCGGGCGACAGGGCCGACCGGCCCACAGCCGGGCCCGCCCGGCCCTCGCCGCCCGGCTCGTCCAGCGGTAAGGCTGGAAGGGACGGGGCAGCGCCCCGGCCGGAACTCCACGAGGGGTGAACTGGACATGAAGGCACTGACCTACCACGGCCCGGGCCGCCGGACCTGGGGCGAAGTCCCGGACCCGACCGTCCGGGAGCCCGAGGACGCCGTCGTCCGGGTGGACGCCGTGACCATCTGCGGCACCGACCTGCACATCCTCAAGGGCGACGTACCCGAGGTCACCGAGGGCCGGGTGCTCGGCCACGAGGCCGTCGGCACCGTCGTCGAGACCGGCCCCGGAGTACGGACCCTGGCACCCGGCGACCGGGTGCTGGTCTCCTGCATCTCCGCCTGCGGCCGCTGCGGCTACTGCCGCCGCGCGGTGTACGGCCAGTGCACCGGCGGCGGGGGCTGGATCCTCGGCCACCTCATCGACGGCACCCAGGCCGAGTACGTCCGCACCCCGTTCGCCGACAACTCCCTGCACAGGCTGCCCGACGGCGTCACCGACGAGGCAGCCCTGCTGCTCGCCGACATCTTCCCCACCGCCTACGAGGTCGGGGTCCACAACGGCCGCGTCCAGCCCGGCGACACCGTCGTGGTCGTCGGCGCCGGACCGATCGGCCTCGCGGCCATCACCACCGCGCGGCTCTACAGCCCGGCCCGGATCATCGCCGTCGACCTCACCCGGAGCCGCCTGGACGCCGCCGCGCGGGCCGGCGCAGACACCACCGTGAACGCCGCAGACGCCGACGGCGCGGCGATCCGGGCGCTCAGCCCCGACGGGCTCGGCGCCGACGTCGCCATCGAGGCCGTCGGCATCCCCGAGACCTTCGAGCTGTGCACTCAGGTGGTCCGCCCCGGCGGCCGGGTCGCCAACGTCGGCGTCCACGGCAAGCCCGCCACCCTTCACCTGGAAGACCTCTGGATCAGGAACATCACCATCACCACCGGCCTGGTCGACACCCACAGCACGCCCCTCCTGCTCCGGATGCTCGCAGACGGCCGGTTGGAGACCGGCGGACTGATCACCCACCGCTTCGGACTCGACGAGATGCCGGACGCCTACGACGTCTTCGCCGACGCCGAGACCAGCGGGGCCCTGAAGGTCGCCCTCTTCCGGACCTGAACAGCTCGACCAGGGCGAGGAGGCACACCGTGAACCGCCCGACCCACCACACCGCACCCACCGCACCCACCGAGCCCACCGAGCCACCGGCCGGCCTCGCGCACCGCATCACCGAGCGGCAGCACCGGCTCGGACTCACCGACGAAGCACTGTGCCAGCAGGCCGGCATCGCCCCGGCGTACCTGCGGCAACTCCTGGCCTCAGGAGCCGACTTCGACCCACCGAGCCTGGAACGGATCGCCACCGCGCTGGAGCTGACCTACCGTGAGCTGCTCGAAGGGCCGGAGAGTCCACCCCCGGGCCAGGGTCCTGCCTCAGCGCATCCGGCTCTGATCCGCCTCACTCCCGCGCAGTGCTGGGACCTGCTCGGTGGCGGCGGGATCGGCCGCGTCGCCCTGCCGGCGAAGGCCGGGCCCGTCATCCTGCCGGTCAACTACACCGTCCGGGCCGGGTCGGTCGTCTACCGAACCGATCCACACGGCGCAGCCGCCCCCGGTCCGGACAGCCCGGCGTCCTTCCAGGTCGACCGGACCGACGAACAGAACGGCACCGGGTGGAGCGTGCTGCTCACCGGCATCGCCGAGCCGATCGACGACCTGTCGGAGATCCGCAGTCTGGAGTCCGCCCCCGGCGCGGAGCCCTGGGCCGGCGGTAACCGGCCGCTGTGGGTGCGGATCCGCCCGGACACCGTCACCGGCCGCCGCATCGGCGCCGTCGGCCCCGACGGCCACCTGGACTGAGCGGGGCCGCCGCCGCCTACGGCTGGTGTCGACTCCCACCACCACCGGAAGGGACATGGCCTGATCCTCCGTCATCCATCCTGCACCGACCGGGCGGACGAACCGCCCGGCCCTGCTACGCCAGCGTCCCGTCCGGGCACCCGCCTGCCCAGGGGCCGACCGACCCCGTCCACCCGCCCGGGAACCGGGACCTCCGGCCCCAGGGGCTTCGGCCCGACGGCTCTGGGGCCCGGGCAGCGGCGGGGCGGACGCTGTTCACGGCTCGAAGCACGGCGCTTCGAGCCGTGAACCCCCGAGGAGAGGACCTGCCATGAACCGAACCCTGCTGGTCGGCGTCGACGGTTCGCCCGAGAGCCTGGCGGCCGCCCGCTGGGCCGCCGACGAGGCCGTCCGCCGCGGCGCGGACCTGCGCATCGGCCACGTCCAGACCTGGCTGGACGACGTCCACTCCGCCCCCGGACAGCCCGCCGACGTCCAGGCGTTGACCCTCCGGCTGCTCGACGACGCGGCCGCCGAGGTCCGCCGGGAGCACCCCGGGCTGCCGGTCGCGACCGAACTGCTGGTCGGCGGCGATCCGGTCGACCTGCTGGCGAAGGCCGCCGTCCAGGCCGAGCTGGTGGTGGTGGGCTCGCGCGGGCTGGGCGGCTTCGCCGGGCTGGTGGTCGGCTCGGTCGGCCTCGGCGTGGCCGCGCACTGCGAACAGCCGACCGTCCTGGTCCGCGCCTCGGCCGCCGAAACCACCGGCACCGGTCGCCCGGCGGAGGTGGTGGTCGGCGTCGACTCCCGTACCCCGTCGCTCGCGACCCTGGAGTTCGCCTTCCGGCAGGCCGAGTTGCTCGGCACCTCGCTGCGGGCCGTACACGGCTGGGAACCGCCGGCCGCCTGGGGCTACGCGGGCTGGGTCGCACCGCAGGAGAGCTGGGACAGCCTCGGGCTGATCGAGACCGAGCTGCTGGACCAGGCGGTCGACACCCTGCGCGAGCAGTACCCGGCCGTCCCGGTCGTCCTGGACGCCCGGGTCGGCACCCCGTCCGGCGCGGTGGTCGAGGCCTCCGGCGGCGCCGCCCTCGTGGTGGTCGGCCGCCGGCACCGCCCGCACCCGTTCGGGATGCACCTCGGACCGGTCGCGCACGCCGTGATCCACCACGCCCACGCCCCGGTCGTGGTGGTACCGCACGACTGACCGTTGACGGGGTGTCAGGCCACAACAGGGCCGGAAGGCCCTGTCGCAGCCCGACACCCCGGCGGGATACTCCTCGCAGCTTCCCTCCCCCGCCCGGCGCGGGGCCGCGCCCAGGAGAGACGATGACCGACGGCACGCACCACGACGGCCAGGACCCGGCCACGGTACGGGTGTTCCTGCTCGACGACCACGAGGTGGTCCGCCGGGGCGTGCACGACCTGCTCGACTCCGAGCCGGGCCTCACCGTGGTCGGCGAGGCCGCCACCGCCGAACAGGCCCTCGCCCGGGTACCGGCACTGCGGCCCGACGTGGCCGTGCTCGACATGCGGCTCCCCGACGGCGACGGCGTGACCGTCTGCCGCGAACTGCGCTCCCGGCTGCCCGGCCTGGCCTGCCTGATGCTCACCTCCTTCGACGACGAGGAGGCCCTGCTCGACTCGATCATGGCCGGGGCGGCCGGCTACGTGCTCAAGCAGATCAGCGGCACCGACCTGGTCACCGCCGTCCGGACGGTGGCCTCAGGACAGTCACTGCTCGACCCCGGCGCCACCACCCGCCTGCTCGCCCGGCTGCGCAGCGACGCGGCACCGAAGGCCCCCAGCTACCCGCCGCTCACCAGCCGGGAGCAGGAGGTGCTGGCCCTGGTCGGCCAAGGGCTGACCAACCGCCAGATCGGGCAGCAGCTGTACCTCACCGAGAAGACCGTCAAGAACCACATCTCCCGGCTGCTGGCCAAACTCGGCGTGGAGCGCCGGGTCCAGGCCGCCCTGGTCGCCACCGACGCACTGGCCGAACAGGCCGCCCGGGCAGGCCGTCCCACCGCCCGGTAGGCCCGGTGCGCAGGTCAGCGCACCCGCCCGCGCGGCTTGAGCGGGCCCGGCGGCAGTGCGGGCGCGGCCAGCCGGGCGCCGTCGTAGCCGTGGACCTCGCCGAACCGCGACCCCTCCATCCACTCCGACCGTGCCTGGGCGATCTCCTCCCCGGTCCGGCCGATGAAGTTCCACCACATCACCAGGTGCTCCTCGAACGGCAGGCCGCCGAGCAGCAGCACGGAGCTGTCGGTCCGGGCCAGCAGCGGGAGTTCACGGCGCCCGCAGCCCAGGTAGAGCAGCGAGCCCGGCTCGACCCGGACGCCGTCCACATCCACACTGCCGGTCATCGAGAGGACGGCGTACTCGAAGCCGGGCTCCAGCGGAAGCCGGTGCTCGGCGCCCTCACGGAGTGTCAGGTCGGCGCCGACCAGCGGGGTGTACGTGGTGCCAGGGGAGGTGGCGCCGTCCAGGGTGCCGAGGATGACGGTGGCGTGCAGGCCGGCCGCGTCCACGGTGGGCAGGGCGGCGTGGTGCTCGAAGGCGGGAGCGGTGTGCCGGTGGCTGTCGGGGAGGGC
>NZ_JBFUMY010000057.1:0-41408 GCF_054049135.1 Kitasatospora sp. P5_F3
GCCCGGCCGTGCTCGGCGCCGTCCGCCGGGCGCACGCGCGCGGGGCGCGGCTGGTCGGCTTCTGCAGCGGCGCCTTCACGCTGGCCGAGGCCGGGGTCCTGGACGGGCGCCGGGCCACCGCGCACTGGCAGTGGGCGGACTCGTTCCGGGCCCGGTTCCCCGCCGTCCGGCTGGAGTCCGACGTGCTGTTCGTCGACGACGGCGACATCCTCACCTCGGCGGGCAGCGCAGCCGCGCTGGACCTCGGCCTGCACCTGGTCCGGCGCGACCACGGCGCCGAGATCGCCAACTCGGTCAGCCGCCGGCTGGTCTTCGCGGCCCACCGGGACGGCGGGCAACGGCAGTTCGTCGAACGGCCGGTCCGCGATCTGCCGGACGAGTCGCTCGGGCCCGTGCTGGCCTGGGCCCAGGAGCGGCTGGACGAACCGCTGACGGTGGCCGACCTCGCGGCCCGCGCCGCCGTCAGCCCGGCCACCCTGCACCGGCGCTTCCGCGCCGAGCTCGGCACCACCCCGCTGGTCTGGCTCACCGGCGAACGGCTCACGCTGGCCCGCCGGCTGATCGAGCGGGGCGAGTCGGGCTTCGACGCGGTGGCCCACCGCAGCGGCCTCGGCAGCGCCGCCAACCTGCGTGCCCTGCTCCGCCGCGAGACCGGCCTCAACCCCCAGGCCTACCGCCGCCGCTTCGGCCCGGCCCCGGCCTGAGCCCAGCTCCTGACTCGGCGTCAGCCCCGGACCAGCCTGCGCAGCCGGTACAGCACCGTGAACCGCTCCTGGTTGGCCACGGTGGCCCGGTCCAGCTCCTCCATCAGGCGGCGGGACCGGTGTTCGAGATCCAGCTCGTCCAGGATCCGGTCCAGCTCGGCGAGCAGCGAACCGTGCAGCTGCCAGGCGTCCGGATGCTGCTGCACCTGCTCCAGCAGCAGCCGGGCGACGTTCTCCCGGCTGGCCAGGGCGGCGCTGAGCTCGTCGGCCAGCCGCTGCTCGGCCGCCTCCGCGTTGCGGCTGACCTGGGTGGTGACCAGCACCGAGAAGCTGACCAGGGCGCCCCCGACGTGGGCGAGCAGCTCCTCCAGCGCGAGCGCGACATCCGGCGGGAACAGCCCCTGGTCACCGGTGCGACGCTTGGCCAGGTCGGTCAGCGAACGGGCCAGCACCCGGATCACCACGACACAGATCTCCAGGGTGTCCAGACCCGTGCGCAGCACCAGCCGGGAGAGCACGCCCTCGGAGATCCGGGGGTTCAGCCGCAGACTGTCCTCGGCCTGCCGGAGCGCGGCGTCCACCTCGGCGATCGCCTGGTCCAGCTCGCGGGCCTCGTGCAGCCGGGCGGCGGCCAGGTGCACCTCGGTCGGGCCGTGCAGCTGTTCGGCGAGCCGCAGCAGCAGGTGGCGGGCCCGGCGCGCCAGGTCCTCGATCGATTCGCCGGCGGTGTCGAGCCAGACCGGGGGCGCGAACAGCAGGTTGAACAGCAGGCCCACCCCGGCGCCGATCAGGGTCTCCAGCACCCGGTCCCAGGCCTGGCTGGCGAGCCGGGTCACCCCCAGCACCAGCATCGCGCTGATCGCCACCTCGTTGACGAACTCGTCCACCCGGACGAACTGACCGACCGTCAGCGAGGCCAGGATGATCAGCCCCAGGCTCCACCAGCTGAGTCCCATCACGGCACTGAAGCCGATCGCGATCAGCACGCCCACCACCACCGAGTTGACCCGGCGGATGCTGGTGGTCAGCGTCGAGTAGACCGTCACCTGGACCACCAGCAGCGCCGTCAGCGGAGCGGTGAGCGGCGCGGGCTCGGTGCTCAGCTGTACGGCCACGGCATAGGAGAGCGTCGCCGCGAGGGTGGCCCGGACGGTCAGGTGCACCACCGGATCGCGGAGATACTGACGTACGTTGACGGACAGAGTCGCTCGCATCTCGGCCATTCTCCCCGCCTGCCCCCGATTCCCGTTCTCAGACGCGCAGCGAGTGCTGCGTCCGGCCGACCGCCTGCCTAGGGTGAGCAGCAACGGTGGACCCCCAGGGAGGCAACAGTGCCGATCGACGTCGAACAGGCCCGGCGGGACACGGCGGGCTGTACGGCCGTCACCCATCTCAACAACGCCGGCGCCTCCCTGCCGCCGCGTCAGGTGGTGGACGCGGTGGTGCGCCACCTCCGGCTGGAGGAGGAGGGCGGCGGCTACGAGGCCGCGATCGCCGAGACCGACCGGATCGAACACGTCTACGACGCGCTGGCCCGGCTGATCGGCGCCGGACCGCACGAGATCGCCCTGCAGGAGAACGCCACCCGGGCTTGGGACATGGCGTTCTACGGGCTCCGCTGGCAGCCGGGCGACCGGATTCTGACCGGCCGGTCGGAGTACGCCAGCAACGCGATGGCCTATCTGCAGACGGCCCGGCGGTACGGGGTCCGGATCGAGGTGGTGCCGGACGACGAGCACGGGCAGATCTCCGTGCCTGCTCTGCGCGAGCTGCTGGACGAGCGGGTGAAGCTGATTGGCGTCACCCATGTCCCGACCCAGAGCGGGCTGGTCAACCCGGCGGCCGAGATCGGCCGGGTGGCCCGGGCGGCCGGGGTGCTGTACCTGCTGGACGCCTGCCAGTCGGTCGGCCAACTGCCGGTCGACGTCCGGGAGATCGGCTGCGACCTGCTCACCGCCCCCGGCCGCAAGTACCTGCGCGGGCCGCGCGGCACCGGCTTCCTGTACTGCTCGGAGCGGCTGCAGGACCGCCTCGAGCCGCCGTTCCCGGATCTGCAGTCGGCGGTCTGGACCGGTCCGGACTCCTACCGGGTACGGGAGGACGCCCGCCGTTTCGAGAGCTGGGAGAACGGTGTGGCGGGCCGGATCGGGCTCGGGGTGGCGGTCGACTACGCGCTCAAGCTTGGGCTGCCCGCGATCGAACAGCGGATCACCGCACTGGCGGCCGGCCTGCGGGACCGGCTCCGGGCGCTGCCCGGCGTACGGATGCACGACCGGGGCTTGCGGCAGTGCGGGATCGTCAGCCTGACCGTCGACGGCCACGACAGCCTCGAACTCGTCCGGGAGCTGCGGGCCCGCCGGATCAACCTCTCGGTCTCTGCGGTCGGCTCGGCCCGCTGGGACCTGGCCGAACGGGGCCTGGAGTCGGTGCTGCGCGCCTCGGTCCACTACTACAACACCGAGGAGGAACTCGACCTCCTGTGCGCCGCCCTCCCCGCACCACGGCCGACCGGCCGGGGCTGACCCCSCGCGGCCGGGACTGCTCCCGCGCGGCGTCCGCCCGAACGGTGCCGATTCGGTCCTATGCTCACTTTTCGGGCGTCGGCTTCGGCGCAGCACCGCCGGCCGGGTGCGTCCGAAGGCCACCGGCAGGCCAGTCGGAAGGGCACCGGTATGACCACTGACGACCGCTTCACCACCTGCCTGTGGTTCGACGGCCAGGCCGAGGAGGCCGCCGACCACTACCTGTCGATCTTCAAGAACTCCCGCCGCGGCCGGATCAGCCGCTACACGGAGGCCGGTCCTGGGCCGGCCGGTTCGGTGGTGACCGTGGAGTTCGAGCTGAACGGGCAGAAGTTCGTCGGCCTGAACGGCGGACCGGAGTTCACCTTCAGCGAGGCGGTCTCGTTCCAGATCCCGTGCGCCGACCAGGCGGAGATCGACTACTACTGGAGCCGCCTCACCGAGGGCGGCCAGGCCATCCAGTGCGGCTGGCTGCGGGACCGCTTCGGGGTCTCCTGGCAGGTGACGCCGACCGCCCTGATCGACATGGTCAGCGACCCGGACCCGGAGAAGGCCAGCCGCACCACCGCGGCGATGCTCCAGATGGTCAAGTTCGACCTCGCCGCACTGCGGCGGGCCTACGCGGGCGAGTGACTGCGCGCCGGGTGCGGCTCGGCGGCGATGATCGGGGTGCCACCGCCGACCGCCCGGGTCACCGGGGTGCGCTCGGCGATGTCGAGCAGCCGGGCCCGCTGCGCCTCGTCCAGCTCGCCGACCAGGTCGATCCGCCGGGTGATCCGCACCGCCGTACCCGCGCCCTTCTCGTAGGCCAGGTGCACCCGCACGGTCTCCAGCGGCCACTGCTTGCGCTGCGCGTACATCCGCAGCGTGATCGCCGTGCAGGAGCCGAGAGCCGACAGCAGTAGTCCGACCGGCGTGCTCGCGGTGTCCGCGCCGCCCGCCGACTCCGGCTCGTCGGCGGCGAGTCGGTGCCGTCCGGCCCGGATCTCCACCCGGTAGTCGTCGCCGGTGCTGGTCGCCACGGCCGCCGCCGACCTGACGTACTCGATGCTCTCGGTCATCTCTCCCCCTGCTGCCGGCGCCTTGGTCATGCCGCCGACCCTACTCGGGTGACCCGCTGACGCAGGATCACCCCTCCGCCTCCCAGAGCCCGGCGAAGAGCTGGTCCAACTGCTCCTCGCCGACCGGCGGTTCGGTCAGCGGACCGGTGGCCCGGGTGTGGAACCCGGCCAGCAGCAGGGCCAGGTGGCGCCGCCACAGGCCGGGGCGCAGGTCGTCGGCGGCCGGGACGGCCCGGCAGAGCGGGCCGAGCAGGAAGAGCAGGTCCATCGGGACCACGTCCAGCCGCATGGCACCCTGCTTCTGCGCCTTGACCATCAGGGCGGTGACGGTGGCGGCGTTCCGGTGGCTCATCTCGGCCAGCGCCGGGACGCTCGGGATGGCCATCGTCACCAGGTCGTTGAACCCCCGGTTGGCCGCGACCAGTTCGAAGATCCGGCCGAAGTACCGTTCGATCTCGGCCCAGGCGTCCTCGCCCGCGAGCGCCTGCTCCCCGGCCTCGGCCAGCACCGAGCCCGCCGTCGCGAACACCTCGCCGATCAGGTCCTCCCGAGTCGGGAAGTGCCGGTAGAGGGTGGCGTTTCCGACGCCCGCGCGGCGGGCGATCACGTCCAGCGGAGTGTTCAGCCCCTGCTGGGCGAAGAGCTCGGCGGCCGCCTCGACCAGCGCCTCGCGGTTGCGCCGGGCGTCCCGCCGCCGGGGCGTGGCCTGCTGATCCGTCATGTGCTCACCCTAACCAATCCCTGAAACGGGGACAGCTCCCCACTACTGCTAGGGTAGCGCCAAGAAACGGGGGGCAGTCCCCGTTTCAATCTGGCTGCACGGATCGCGCACAAGGGGAGTGCCATGACCACCCGTCAGAACTCGGGGCGCCGCACGGCGGACTGGCTGGACGGCAGGCTGGGCATCCACACGATCGCCCGGACCAACCTGCGCAAGATCTTTCCGGACCACTGGTCCTTCATGCTCGGCGAGATCTGCCTCTACAGCTTCGTCGTCATCGTCCTGACCGGCGTCTACCTGACGATGTTCTTCAAGCCGAGCATGGCCGAGGTGGTCTACCACGGCCCGTACCTCCCGCTGAGCGGCATCCGGATGTCGGAGGCCTACGCCAGTACGATGCACATCAGCTTCGAGGTGCGCGGCGGGCTGCTGATCCGTCAGATCCACCACTGGGCCGCGCTGGTGTTCGTCGCGGCGATGTTCGTGCACATGATGCGGGTGTTCTTCACCGGCGCGTTCCGCAAGCCGCGCGAGATCAACTGGCTGTTCGGCTTCCTGATGCTGTTCCTCGGACTGCTGGACGGCTTCTTCGGCTACTCGCTGCCCGACGACCTGCTCTCGGGCACCGGCATCCGCTTCGTCGAGGGCGTCACCCTCGCGGTGCCGCTGATCGGGACCTACGCGCAGATGTTCCTGTTCGGCGGCGAGTTCCCGGGCACCGACATCGTGCCGAGGTTCTTCACCATCCACGTGCTGCTGATCCCGGGCATCATCGTGGGCCTGCTGGTGACGCACCTGATCCTGGTCTTCTACCACAAGCACACCCAGTGGGCCGGTCCCGGCCGCACCGAGCAGAACGTGGTCGGCTCACCGCTGATGCCGGTCTACACGGCCAAGGCCGGCGGCTTCTTCTTCCTGGTCTTCGGCATCATCGCGGTGATCTCCGCTGTCGCCACCGTCAACCCGATCTGGGCGTACGGTCCGTACCGCCCCGACCAGGTCTCCACCGACGCCCAGCCCGACTGGTACATGGGCTTCGCCGAGGGCCTGATCAGGGTGATGCCGGGCTGGGAGGTCGGCCTCTGGGGCCACACCCTCAACCTCGGCATCCTGATCCCCTTCCTGGCCTTCCCGTTGGTGCTGGCCGCGATCGCGGTCCACCCGTTCGCGGAGAGCTGGATCACCCAGGACAAGCGGGAGCACCACCTGCTCGACCGCCCGCGCAACGCGCCCGTGCGCACCGCGTTCGGCGCGGCCTGGATCAGCCTGTACCTGGTGCTGCTGGCCGGCGGCGGCAACGACCTGTTCGCCACCCACCTGCACCTGTCGCTGAACAGCATCACCTACGCGGTCCGGATAGGGGCGTTCGTAGTGCCGGTCGCAGTGTTCCTGATCACCAAGCGCTGGTGCCTCGGCCTCCAACGACGGGACCGGGACAAGGTGTTGCACGGCCGGGAGACGGGCATCATCAAGCGGCTGCCGCACGGTGAGTTCGTCGAGCTCCACGAGCCGCTGCCACAGGCCGAGTTGCACCGACTGACCGCACACGAGCAGTACGCACCCGCCGAACTCCCGGTCCGGGCCGGGCTGCTGACCACGGTTCGGGTCCGCGCCTCGCGCGCCTGGTACGGCCCCGGCAGCCAGCTCAGCCGGCCGACCGCCGAGCAGTACCGCGAGATCACCCACACCGACGAGCACTGACGGAGCGTGAGATGCGCCTGCCCAGCGCCCAACTCGCCGAGAAGCAGTACCTGTTGCTCACCACCTTCGAGCCCGACGGCACCGCCGCCACCGCCACCACCTGGGTGGTGGCGGACGGCCCGGCGCTCGGCGTCTGGGCCCGGACCGACTCGGCGGTGGTGCGCCACGTCCGGAGCCACCCGGGCGTCCTGGTCGAGCCCTGCGACCAGCACGGCCGCCCGCTCGGCGGGCGGCAGCAGGCCCGCGCCGCACTCTGCGACCCGGACACCACCGCCTGCTACCGGACTTCACTGCTCAACAAGTACGGCCTGACGGGGATGCTCGCCCTGGTCCGCAGCCGCCTCCGGCTCGGCCTGGCGGGGACGGTCGGCATCCGGATCACCCTGACCGACCCGGACGCCGCTCTGCCGTTCGGCGCGGCCTGGACCCCGTCCCCCTGGTACAGCCTCAACTGACCGCAGGGGCCGGGGCGAGGGCTGTCGGAGCCGTACGGTTGGATGATCATCATGACCGCCAACGATGTCGCCCCGCTACTGCCCACCCCGGACGTCCTGCGGGACCACTGCCGGGCGCTGGCCGTGCTGGACGCGATCCTCTGCCCCGAGTGGCCGGACCGCTACTTCTCCTTCGATGCCGACTGGGCGCCCGGGGAGCAGCTGGCCTCGATGAAGAACGGCTCCGGCGACGAGTACACGGTCACCTTCACCCCCGCCGGCGTCTACCTGCGCGGCTTCGACCACGAGTCCCCGATGAGCCCGTACGCGGAGGACCGGGTCTGGCCCGGCGTGCTGGACGAGGTGCCCGAGCCGCTGCGCGCCTGCGCCGAGGAGCCCGCCTTCACCGACGACGGCCTCCCGGCCGTCACCGCCGCACTCTGGCGGCTGAGCAGCGACGAGCAGTGGCACACCGGCACCGTCGACCTCCCGCCCGGCCACCCCGACCCGGACGGCGCCGACTGGCTGTTCCAGTCCCTCACCGACCGTTCGGCGGAGGCGTACGGCGAGTTCGCCACCGACTACTACGAGGTCCCGGTCGACCTGACCGCCGTCCGCCACGTGCTGGCGCTGCGGCCGCTGACCACCGAGGTGGTCCGCGCCCTCAACCCCGAGCTGACCCTGGCGGATCTGGCCGACGACCTGGAAGAGACCGGCTACCCCACGAGGTGACCCGCGGCCGCGGCACCAGTTCCAACTGCGCGATCCGGGCCGCGATCCCGTCCGTCTCGCGCGGCCGTCCGTCCTCCGTCAGATGCTCCCGCAGCCGCAGACTCTGCCAGGTGACCGGCTCGCGGGTCCGCAGCACGTGCCGACCGCCGCAGGCGCAGGAGCGCCGCACCGTCCCACACCCCTGGCAGAGTTCGACGAACCCGTGTCCGGTGGAGCGCGCCACCGTCGGCCGTTCGTCGCCGCACTGCCGGCACCCCGGCAGCATCACCCCCTCGGCCAGCAGCACCTGGCGGTGGACGTACTCCGGCAGGCCGAGGGCGGGGTGGCACAGGACGTCCACCACGTAGCACTCCTGCGCCGGCCCGCGCCGCAACCAGGGCCCTGGCCGCTGCGGCGTCCGCAGCCCCAACTCCCGCTTCTCGAACCGGCGCCGCTCCGCGTACCGGGCCTCCGCCGCCTGCCAGAGCACCCGAGCCCGGTCGAGCTCGGTCACCGCGCGGACCAGCGAGTCGGGGTCGGTCTCCAGGTCACGAGGCATCCGGGCACTGATCGTCAGATGGTGGTACGTGCCGTGGAATCCGTACGGCGCGAAGACATGGAGGCAGACCCAGAGCTCCCGGTGCCGTTGCAGCAGCGGCAGGGCCGGATCGAGCACCCGCTCCCGGTGGGTGACGAAGCTGGTCACCGGGTGGCCGCCGCAGCATGCGGAACAGGCCCGGCCGGAGGGCGAAGAACAGTCATCCGGCGAGTATCGCCGGGTCACTCCGAATGCGCCTCCGATTTGCGACTGGTTCCTTCGTGTGCATTCCACCGTGCGGCGGGTGGTTCGATCGGTGGCTGGGAACGGTACCGCCGGAGCCGGCCCGGCTCCGGGCCCGCGGCGGGTGTCCCCCCGCCGGGCGGGTCCTCGTCGATCGAGGGGAACGTCCCGTCCGTGGCCACCCTGTGCCGTCCCGCTGTTGCCGTGCCCGAGTACGTGATCACCATGGAGGAGACCCTCGACCTGGTCCGGTCGGTCCACGCCGACCACCCCCAACTGCCGCTCGCGCTGAGGCTGATCGAGAACACCGGGGTCCGCAAGCGGCATCTGGTCCAGACGGTCGAGGAGACCTTGGCGCACCCCGGCTTCGAGGCGCGGAACCTGCGCTACGAGGCGGAGGCCAAGCGCCGGGTGCCCCAGGTGGTGCGGGAGGCGCTGGAGCACGCGCGCCTGACGCCCCAGGAGATCGACCTGATCGTCTACGTCTCCTGCACCGGCTTCATGATGCCCTCGATGACCGCCTGGCTGATCAACTCGATGGGGTTCCGCCCCGAGACCCGCCAGCTCCCGATCGCCCAGCTGGGCTGTGCGGCCGGCGGCGCCGCGATCAACCGGGCGCACGACTTCTGCACCGCCTACCCGCAGGCCAATGTGCTCATCGTGGCCTGCGAGTTCTGCTCGCTCTGCTACCAGCCGACCGACCTGGAGATCGGCACGCTGCTCTCCAACGGCCTGTTCGGCGACGCGGTGGCCGCCGCCGTGGTGCGCGGCCACGGCGGCACCGGTGTCCACCTGGAGCGCAACGGCTCGCACCTGGTGCCGGACACCGAGGACTGGATCGCCTACAGCGTCCGGTCCACCGGCTTCCACTTCCTGCTCGACAAGCGGGTGCCCGGCACCATGGAGCCGCTCGCCCCGGTGCTGGTCCAACTCGCCGACCGGCACGGCTGGAACGCCTCCGACCTCGACTTCTACATCGTGCACGCGGGCGGGCCACGGATCCTGGACGACCTCTGCGCGCACCTGGGGGTCGCCCCGGAGTGCTTCCGGTTCAGCCGGGCCACCCTGACCGAGTACGGGAACATCGCCAGCGCCGTGGTGCTCGACGCACTGGCCCGCTACTTCGACGAGGGCACCGCCACCGACCGGGCCACCGGGCTGATCGCCGGCTTCGGCCCGGGAATCACCGCCGAGGTCTCGCTCGGCCGCTGGACCGTGCCGATCAAGCCCCAGTCGTTCGCCAAGACGCTGATCAGGAGCTCGAATTGACCACCACCGCCGCCGCTCCGGTGCATTTCTGGAACCCGCCCGACCTGGCCGGCCTGGACTTCGACCCGCTGCTGCACCGGCTGCTGCACGAGGACCCGGTGGCCAGGGTCCGGCTGCCGCACGGCGACGGCCACGCCTGGCTGGTGACCCGGTACGAAGAGGTCAAATTCGTCTCGGTGGACCCGAGGTTCAGCCGCCAGGCGGTGTACGGGCGCTCGGTCACCCGGCTGGCCCCGCACTTCATCCCGATGGACGGCGCCGTCGGCTTCGCCGACCCGCCCGACCACACCCGGATGCGCCGGGTGGTGGCCAAGGCGTTCACCCCCGCCAGCATGCGCCGACTGCGCGAGCACGCCCAGCAGGTGATGGACCGGCTGCTCGACGCGATGGCCGAGCACGGCGGCCCGCTCGACCTGATGGCGCACCTCAACCGTCCGTTCCCGCTCGCCATGATGTGCGAACTGATGGGCGTACCGGCCACCGACCACGACCGGATCGCGCACTGGTCCGACACCGTCATCTCGGCCTCGGCCGGCCGCGAGGCCAGCGAGCTGGCCAAGCAGGAGTTCGCCGAGTACTTCGCCGAACTGCTCGACCGGCGCCGGGTGGAGCCGCGCGAGGACCTGGCCGGGGTACTCGCCGAAGCGGTCCAGGACGGCACCCTGACCCAGCACGAGGCGGTCGGGCTGGCCGTCCTGGTCCAGATCGGCGGCGGCCACGCCGTCCGCAACAACAGCGCCAACATGGTCTTCGCCCTGCTCACCCACCCCGGCCAACTGGCCCGGCTGCGGGCCGAACCCGCGCTGCTCCCGCAGGCGGTCGACGAGCTGCTGCGCTACATCCCGCACCGCAACGCGGTCGGGCTGTCCCGGATCGCCCTGGAGGACGTCGAGGTCGGCGGTGTGCTGATCCCGGCCGGGGATCCGGTCTACGTCTCCTACCTGACCGCCAACCGCGACCCCGCGGTCTTCGCCGACCCCGGCGTGCTCGACTTCGACCGCTGCCCCAACCCGCACGTCTCCTTCGGCCACGGTCCGCACTACTGCCCGGGCGCCTCGCTGGCCCGGCTGGAGTCCGAACTGATCGTCGGCTCGCTCTGGGACCGCTTCCCCGACCTGCGCCTCGCCGTGCCCGAGGACCAACTGGTCTGGCAGCGCGGCGCGTTGATCCGGGGTCCGGAGACCCTGCCGGTGACCTGGTGAGGAGCCTCCGATGACCTACCTCAACCCGAAGGACGGCCTGGTGGTGCCGCCGGGCGGCGGCCGGACGGTGCAGGCCGCCGCCCAGCAGGTCACCTTCAAGGTGACCGGCGCGCACTCGCTGATCGCCTCCAGCTTCGAGGTGGTGGTGCCCCCCGGCTTCGATGTCGGCGCCCACGCACACGGCCGGAGCGAGGAGCTGTTCCTGCTGCTGGACGGCGAGTTGGACGTGCTGGCCTTCGAACCCAAGGTCCGCACCCCGGACTGGCGGGACTGGGAGTCCCGGCAGGGGCAGCACTTCCTGCGGGCCACGCCCGGCACGCTGATCCTGGTCCCGCCCGGCTGCCCGCACGCCTTCGCCAACCCGACCGGCCGGCCCGCCCGGATGTTCTTCCAGGCCGCACCGCCACCCGAACACGAGCACTACTTCGAGGAGTTGCTGGACTTGCTGAACGCGGACGGCGGCATCGACCACCAGGCGGTGGCAGCGCTGCGACTGCGCTACGACATCGAGCAGCTCACCCCGCTGCGGCACCTCCCCGTACCGGCGGAGGCAGCCTCGTGACCGACCTCTGCCCGGTCCGGAGCACCGCCCGGGACACCGCCCGGGACACCGTGCACTTCTGGCCGGTCGTCCACCTGCCCGAGCTGGAGTTCGACCCGCTGCTGCACCGGCTGCTCCGCGAGGAGCCGATCGCCCGGGTCAGGCTCCGGTTCGGCGAGGGCGACGCCTGGCTGGCCACCCGGTACGAGGACGTGAAGGAGCTCACCTCCGACCCCCGGTTCAGCCGCGAGCTCACCGTCGACCGCCCGGTCACCAGCATGACCCCGCACGTGGTCGCCCCGGTCGGCGGCATCGGCCGGACCGACCCGCCCGACCACACCCGGCTGCGACGCCTGGTCGCGCAGACCTTCAACCGCCGCCGAGTGGCCGAACTCCGGCTGGAGACCCAGCAGATCGCCACCCGACTGGTGACCGCCATGTGCGAGCGGGGGCCGGCCGCCGACCTCACCGAGGCCCTCACCGGGCCACTGCCCGAGCAGGTGATCGGCAGCCTGCTCGGTGTCCCCGCCGCCGACCTCGGCCGACTGCAGAGCTGGCGCGCCGTCATCCTCTCCAGCGACCACTCGCTCGCCGAGGGCAACGCGGTCAAGTCCGAGATCGCGGGCTACTTCCGCGCCCTCGCCGAGCACCGGGCCGCCCACCCGGGCGACGACCTGTTCAGCGAACTGGTCGCCGCCCACCAGGCCGGTTCACTCAGCCGGCCGGAGCTGATCTCCCTCTCGGTGATGATCGTCCTGAACGCCCTGGACCAGATCCGCAACCAGGCGTCCACCATGGTCTACACCCTGCTCACCCACCCCGAGCAGCTGGCCTGGCTGCGCGCCGACCTCGGCCGACTCCCCGACGCGGTCGAGGAGTTGCTCCGCTTCATCCCGCAGCGCAACGGGGTCGGCATGCCGCGGATCGCCACCGAGGACGTCACCGTCGGCGGTGTCACGATCCGCGCAGGCGAGGCCGTGTACGTCTCCTACCTCGCCGCGAACCGCGACCCGTCGGTCTACCCCGACCCGGACCGGCTGGACCTCGCCCGCACCGGCCAGGCCCCCAACCTGGCCTTCGGCCACGGCGCCCACTACTGCGTCGGCGCCGCCCTCACCCGGATGCAGTGCGCGGTCATCCTCGAGACCCTGCTCACCCGGCTCCCGGCGCTGCGGCTGGCGGTGCCCCCGGCCGAGATCCGCTGGCGCCGGGGCACCGTCAACCGGGGACCGGAGGCGCTGCCGGTCACCTGGTGACGACTCGTCGGACCACCGACACGGCGCTGCGCAGCAGGCTGCGCAGCACCGTAAGCCATCAGCCCGCCAGGTGGACCAACTGCCCACCCACGTAGGTGCGTTCGACCCGGGCGGCGGCAATCTCGTCCGCCGGGTAGGCGAACAGGTCGCGGTCCAGCACCACCAGGTCGGCCAGCAGGCCGGGCCGCAGGCTGCCGGCCTGGTCGGTGCCGTTCACGTGGGCCGAGCCCGCCGTGTAGGCGGCGAGTGCGGTGGCGAGGTCGAGGCGCTGCTCGGAGAAGAAGACCCGGCCGTCGGTGGCGCCGGGCTCGGCCCGGTTGACCGCGACGTGCAGGCCCGCCAGCGGGTCGGGGCTGCTGACCGGCCAGTCACTGCCCGCCGCCAGGGTGGCGCCGGTACGCAGCAGGTCGCCGAACGGGTACTGCCAGGCAGCACGTTCGGGGCCGAGGAACGGGATGGTGAGCTCGTCCATCTGCGGCTCGTGGGCGGCCCAGAGCGGCTGGATGTTGGCGATCGCGCCGAGCCGGGCGAACCGGCCGAGGTCCTCGGGGTGCACCACCTGGAGGTGCGCCAGGTGGTGCCGGTTGCCGCGCTGGCCGTTGGCGGCGAGGGCGGCCTCGACCGCGTCCAGCGCCTCCCGGACGGCCCGGTCGCCGAGGGCGTGGAAGTGCACCTGGAAGTCGAGCGCGTCGAGTTCGGTGACGTAGTCGCCGAGCAGCTTCGGATCGACGAAGCTGAGCCCGGAGTTGGCGGTGGCGCAGCCGCAGCCGTCCAGGTAGGGGGTGGTCATCGCGGCGGTGAAGTTCTCCGCGATGCCGTCCTGCATGATCTTCACCGAGCCGGCCCGGAACCGCCCGTGCACCAACTCCGCACGCCTGGCGACCAGTTCGGCGATCTGCTCACCGCCACGCTCCCGGTCCCACCAGAGCGCACCGTTCACCCGGGCGGTCAGCAGGCCGGCCCGGGCGGCGGCCAGGTAGGCGTCCGAGGGGTCCGGCTGGCCGTTGAAGACGCCGAGCAGGGCGTCCTGCCAGCCGGTGATGCCGAGCGAGTGCAGCAGCTCCTGCGCGCGCAGCAGCCCGGCCAGCCGGTCGGCCGCCGTGGTCGGCGGCACCAGCCGGGCGACCAGCCCGGTGGCACCCTCCTGGAGCACGCCGCTCGGCGTGCCGTCCGGCTCCCGCTCGATCCGGCCGTCGGCCGGGTCCGGGGAGTCCTTGGTCAGCCCGGCCAGCTCCAGCGCCCGGGTGTTCGCCCAGGCGCCGTGGTGGTCGCGGCTCACCAGGTAGACCGGACGGTCGGCGACCACCGAGTCGAGCAACTGCCGGGTGGGGAGCCCGCCTTCGAAGCTCTCCAGCGACCAGCCGCTGCCGGTGAGCCACTCCCGGTCCGGGTGGGCGTCGGCAAAGGCCCGGACCCGGTCCAGGTACTCGGTCACGCCGACCGTGTCGCTCAGGTCGCACTCGCCCAGCTCGGTGCCGCCGTACACCGCGTGGATGTGCGAGTCCTGGAACCCGGGAACCAGCAACCTGCCCTTCAGGTCCACCACTTCGGTCCCGGGGCCGATCAGGTCCCGGATCTCGTGGTGGCCGACGGCGGTGATCCGCTCGCCGGTGACGGCCAGGGCGGTGGCCCGGGTCCGGGCGGCGTCGGCGGTGAACACCGGTCCACCGGTGAAGACCAGGTCTGCGTGGTTCATGGGTGTGTCTCCAGGAGGTTTCGGGTCGTCAGACCGAGGGTGCGAGTTCGATCGAGTCGGCGTCGGTGCCGCGACCGGTGACGAAATACGGGGACTTGCGGACCCAGCGGGCCCAGGCTGCTGCCACCAGTCCGGTGCCGATCATCAGACCGGGGACCAGCAGTTGGAACCAGCCGTTGTCGGCGCTGACCTCGAAGTGGTCGGCCGAGGTGTAGAAGGTCCAGGCCAGGTAGCCGCCGACCGCGAGCAGTGCGGCCGCGCTCACCAGCGGGGCGATCACCACCCGCAGCCCGGCCATCGGCTCGTCCCGCAGCAGGTGACGGAACCGCACGGCGGCGGCGACGGCGGTCAGCGCGTAGTAGAGCACCACCACGATGCCGATCGCGTTCACGGCCGCGCTGATCAGGTCGGTGACGGTCGGGATGACCAGGGCGGCCACCGAGATCACGGAGGCGATCACCACCAGCAACACCGTACCGAGCGCAGGGGTCCCGTACTTGGGGTGGATCCGCGTCCAGACCTGGCCGAGCGTCCGGTCCCGGCCCATCGCGAAGGTGCCGCGGGCGGTCGGGATCACCGAGGCCTGCAGGGACGCCACGGCGGAGAAGGTCAGGGCGATCAACGGCAGGGCGGCGAGCGGCTGGTCGGCGAGCTTCTCACCGAAGTAGGCCAGGCCCTGGGCACCGTTGTCGGCGAGTTCGTCCAGCGGCAGCACGCGCTGGAAGGCCGTACCGGCGAGCAGGAAGAGCAGCATCATCAGCACCAGCGCGAAGATGCCGCCGCGCGAGGCGTCCTTGGGGTCGTGCACCTCCTCGGCGACGGTGAACACCGACTCGAAGCCCCAGTAGCAGAACACCGCCAGCACCATGCCCTGGGCCAGCGCGTCCATGCTCGGGATCGCGAACGGGTTGAACCACTCCAGCGAGAACGGCTGGTCGCCGACCACCAGGCCGTAGCCGCAGAAGACCAGCAGCACCGCGTACTCGAAGATCAGCAGGTACTTCTGCAGCCGGGCGGCCAGCGCCAGGCCGCGGATCGCGACCACGGTGGCGGCGGCCAGCACGACCAGCCCGAGCACCGTGGTCTGCAGGGTGGAGTCCGGGTCGAGGGCGAGGCCCCCGACGCTGTGCAGCCCGGCCTGGCCGACGAGTTGGAGCACCGCCGAACCGGTCACGGCGACGGTGTACGCCATGAAGACGATGGTGCCGACGATGTTCACCCAGCCGGTCAGGAAGCCCAGCCAGGGGCTGAGGATCCGGCCGACCCAGGTGTAGGCGTTGCCCGCGTTGGGCTCCACCCGGTTCAGCCGGCCGTACGCGACCGCGATGCCGAGCACCGGCAGGAAGGCCAGCAGCATGATGGCCGGCAGGTGCAGGCCGACCACACCTGCGGTCAGGCCGAGCCCGATGCCGATACTCGAGGTCGCCGCCGTACTGGAGGCGGCGATCACCACCCCGTCCACCATGCCGATCGACTTCCGCATGGTGACGCTCTGGGGCGAGGTTCTCGCCCCGTCCTTCGCTGTCGCAGTCAACAGACCACCGCCTTGACCAGGGGGCCTATCGGTCGGCCCCGGGTCCGGCAAATGAAACTCCGGTGGCCTTCACACGTCAATGCCGTTGTCGTAAGACCCTCCGCCGGTTGGGGGGTGGGTGAAGGAGCGGCGTTGGGGTGCGTGCCTCGGCGGTGCCGAGGAGGGAGTCCATGCGGAGCATCGGCGACCGACGAGAAGCCGGCGAGGTGCGTGCCCCGGCGACGCGACGCCGCCCCCCAACCGGCGGAGGGTCTAGGGTGACGGCCATGACCGAACGGGTGGTGGACGAGCCGGAGCGACGACGGCGTCGGCCGACCAAGCAGGGCACCGTACTCTCCGCGCACGGCATCGTGGAGACGGCGCTGCGGCTGCTCGGTCAGCACGGCGCGGAGGCGCTCACGGTCCGGCGCCTCGGCGCGGCGCTGGGTGCCGACCCGAGCGCGATCTACCGGTACTTCCACAGCACCGACGACCTGCTGCTGGCCATCACCGACGAGCTGATCGGCCGCTCCCAGCAGGGCTGGCAGGCCACCGGCGACTGGCAGGCCGACCTGCGCGCGATCGGCCTGCGGATCCACCGGGTCTACCATGCCCACCCGAAGGCCGCCCTGCTCGCCGCCTACCGGACCACCGGGCGGGCGTACGAGATCCAGGCGGTCGAGTCGATCGTCGGCGTGCTGCGCAACGCGGGCTTCCCCGACCCGGAGGCCGTCCAGCTCTACCACGCCTTCGTCGACCAGGGCCTGGCCTTCGCCGCCCTGGACGCCGCCGTGAACGCCCTCCCCGACCCCGCCAGGGCCGCCGACCACGGCGTCTGGCAGAGCAGCTACGCCCACCTCCCCGCCGAGACCCACCCGCACATCGCGGCCACCGCCTCGCTGCTCACCGCCGAGATGAACCGCAGCGCCTACCCGCTCGCGCTCGACCTGCTGATCTCCGCCTTCGCCGCCCGGCTGGGAGCCTGAGCCTTACCGATTCCTGACGGACCGGCAGTTCACGGGCCGGGGCCGGTCGTTCGGGCCTACCGTCGGCGGCATGGAGATTCTGCTCACCGGCGGCGCCGGTTTCATCGGCTCGGCCGTCGCCGGACTGCTGCTGCGCTCGGGCCACCAGGTCCGGGTGCTGGACGCGCTGCTGCCCTCGGTGCACCGCGAACCGCCCGAGCTGCCCGCCGGGGTCGAGTTCCGGCACGGCGACGTCCGCGACCGGGACGCCGTGGCGGCGGCACTGGCCGGGGTGGACGTGGTCTGCCACCAGGCGGCGATGGTCGGTCTCGGCGTCGACCTGGACGACGCACCCGAGTACGCGAGCTGCAACGACCTCGGCACCGCGGTGCTGCTGGCCGGGATGGCCAGGGCCGGGGTACGCCAACTGGTGCTGGCCGGTTCGATGGTGGTCTACGGCGAGGGGCGGCACAGCTGCCCCCGGCACGGTGACGTCGCCCCCGGGCCCCGGCTGGTGGCGGACCTGGACGCCGGACGGTTCGAGCCGCCCTGCCCGCAGTGCGGCGCCCCGCTCTCCCCCGGGCTGGTGACGGAGGACGCCCCGACCGACCCGCGCAACGTGTACGCCGCCACCAAGCTGGCCCAGGAGCACCTGGCCTCCTCCTGGGCGCGGGCCTGCGGCGGACGGGTCCTGACGCTGCGTTACCACAACGTGTACGGGCCGGGGATGCCGCGCGACACCCCGTACGCGGGGGTGGCCTCACTGTTCCGCTCGGCGCTGGCGCGCGGCGAGGCGCCCCGGGTCTTCGAGGACGGCGGCCAGCGCCGGGACTTCGTGCACGTGGACGACGTCGCCGGGGCCAACCTGGCCGCCCTGACCGCCGTCGCCGAACGGCCGCCCGGCACCGCCCGGGTCTACAACGTCGGCAGCGGCGAGCCGCACACCGTAGGCGAGTTGGCCACCGCACTGGCCGCCGCCCACCACGGCCCGGCCCCCGTCACCACCGGCGATTACCGCCTCGGCGACGTCCGCCACATCACCGCCGACTCGAGCCGCCTGCGGCGCGAACTGGGCTGGCGCCCGGAGGTCTCGTTCGCCGCCGGGATGGCCTCCTTCGCGACAGCCACAGCCTAGGACCTAGACCAGCGCGGCCGCCGCCGGCAGCGTGATCTCGAAGCAGCAGCCGCCCTCGACGTTACGGACCGTAGCCATGCCCGCGTGCGCCTCGGCGATGCCGCGGACGATGGCCAGCCCCAGCCCGGCGCCTCCGACCGGCTGCGGCGTACGGGCACTCACGCCCCGCCAGCCGGTCTCGAAGACCCGGGGCAGGTCACCCTCGGGGATGCCCCCGCAGCCGTCGGTGACCGAGAGCACCACCCGGTCCTGCTCGCGGCGGGCCCCGACCGCCACCACGCCGTCGGCGGGGGTCGCCCGGATCGCGTTGACCAGCAGGTTGCCCAGCGCCCGGGAGATCTCCCGGCCGTCCACCTCGACCGGCGCCGGTTCGACCTGGCCGCCTTGCAGCCGGATGCCGCGCTCACGGGCCAGCGGGTCGGCCCCGGCCAGGGCGTCACCGATCAGGTCGTAGACCGAGATCCGGCTCGGGCTCAGGTGCAGCGAGCCGGCCTGGATCCGGGAGAGCTCGAAGAGGTCGTCCACCATGCCGGTCAGCCGGTCGACCTCGGTCCTGATCCGGCCGTGGTAGCGGGCCGGGTCCTCGGCGACGCCGTCCTCCAGTGCCTCGGCCATCGCCCGCAGCCCGGCCAGCGGGGTCCGCAGGTCGTGCGAGATCCAGGCGATCAGCTCCCGGCGGGAGGACTCCAGGTTCTGTTCACGCTGCCTGGACTCGGCCAGCCGGGCACTGGTCGCGGCCAACTCGGCGCTCAGCTCTGCCAGTTCCGAACTGAGCGGCTGCGCGGGCGCGGTGAAGCCGGTGTCGCTGCCGACAGTCCTGGCGGCCAGCGTGAGTGCCCGGCTGCCCGCCACCGCCTGTCGGCCGAGCAGCGCGGCGGTGCCGAGCGAGACCACGGCCCCCATCGCCAGCACGGTGATCACCACCCCCAGGTCGTGCTCGGAGAGGAACATCGCCTGGGCAACGGCGGTGGTACCGGCGGCCATCGCCAGCACCGTCACCACCGCGACGGCGAACAGCGAGAGAGCGACCGACCGGCGGCGCAGTATCCGGACGGCGGGCCAGCCCAGCAGCCCGGCCAGCCCGGCCCCGACAGCCGCGAACAGCGCGATCAGCAACAGGTCATTCATGGACGTACGTCAACTCCCCTGCTGGGACGGCACGGGGTCGAAGCGGTAGCCGACCCCCCACACCGTGCTGATCAGAACCGGCGCCGCAGGGTCGTGTTCGACCTTCTCGCGCAGCCGCCGGACGTGCACCGTGACGGTGGACAGATCGCCGAACTCCCAGCCCCAGACCTGCCGCATCAGCTCCTCCCGGGAGAACACCGTCCCCGGGTGCCGCAGCAGGTGCGCCAGCAGGTCGAACTCCCGCAGCGTCAGGGCGATTTCGGCACCCGAACGGAACGCCCGGCGGGCCTTCGGATCGAGCGTCAGCTCCCCCACCACCAGCACCGAGGAGACCGGCGGCGGCGCCGCGCTGCGCCGCAGCACCGACTGCACCCGCAGGGTCAGCTCGCGCGGGCTGAACGGCTTGGTCACGTAGTCGTCGGCGCCGAGCTCGAGACCGAGCACCCGGTCGGCCTCCTCGCCCTTGGCCGTCAGCATCACGATCGGCAGCGCGGCACCCGCCTCGGTGGCGCGCAGCCGGCGGCAGACCTCCAGGCCGTCCAGGCCGGGCAGCATCAGGTCGAGCACCAGCAGGTCCGGCGGGTCGGCCGCGACCAGCTCCAGGGCATGCCGGCCGTCCGAGGTCTGGTCGACCAGGTACCCGGCGCGCAGCAGGTAGCCGGTGACGACCTCGGCGACCGTCGGGTCGTCGTCGACCACCAGGACGCGGGTGGTGGGGGGTGTCGCTGTCACCCCATGAGCCTAGAAGGCCGGGCACCCGACCGGGCGCCGGGCTCGCCTCCGTTGGACTTCCGTAAGGAGTCGAACCCGGGCCGGGCCGGGTGCCCGACCGTAGCGTGGAGAGCGTGACCCCTCCCTTCTCCTCCCCCGGCACCGACTCCCCTGGCACCGTCGACGTGGTGCTGCCCTGTCTGGACGAGGCCCGGGCGCTGCCCTGGGTGCTGGGCCGGATCCCGGCGGGCTGGCGGCCCATCGTGGTGGACAACGGTTCCACCGACGGCTCCGCCGAGCTGGCCCACTCGCTCGGCGCCACCGTGGTCCACGAGGACCGCCGGGGCTTCGGCGCGGCCTGCCACGCCGGACTGCTCGCCGCCACCGCCGAGTTGGTCTGCTTCCTGGACTGCGACGGCTCGCTGGACCCGGCCCAGCTGCACCGGGTGACCGGTCCGGTGCTGGCCGGCTCGGCCGACCTGGTGCTCGGCCGCCGCCGGCCGACCACCGCGGGCGCCTGGCCGCTGCACGCCCGGCTGGCCAACGCCGAACTGGCCCGCCGGCTGCGGGCCAGGACCGGCGCGCCGCTGCACGACCTGGGCCCGATGCGGGCCGCCCGGCGGGAGCACCTGCTCGCGCTCGGCCTGGGCGACCGGCGCTCCGGCTACCCGCTGGAGATGGTGCTGTCCGCCTCGGCGGCCGGCCTGCGGATCACCGAGACCGAGGTGGACTACCTGCCCCGGAGCGGCCGTTCGAAGGTCACCGGCACGCTGCGCGGCACCCGGCAGGCGATCCGTGACATGCAGGCGGTGCTCGCCGCCCCACCGCCGACCCTGCTGGTGCTGGCCAAGGCCCCGGTGCCGGGCCGGGTGAAGACCAGGCTGACCCCGCCGTACACCCCGGAGCAGGCTGCCGTACTGGCCGAGGCGGCGCTCGCCGACACGCTGGCCGAGCTGGGCCGGGTGCCCGCCGGGCGGCGGCTGCTGGTGCTGGACGGCGAGCCGGGCGACTGGCTGCCGCCGGGCTGGCAGGTCGCTCCGCAGGGCCCGGGCGGGCTGGACGAGCGCCTCGCGGCGGCATTCGCGCTGGCCCCGTCGGACGCGCCCGCGCTGCTGGTCGGCATGGACACCCCGCAGCTGCGCGCCGAGACGCTGGCCGCCCCGCTCGCAGCGGCCGCCCGGGGTGGGGTGGACGCCTGGTACGGCCCGGCCACCGACGGCGGCTTCTGGGCGCTCGGACTGGCCCGGCCGACCGCCGCACTGGCGCAGCGGCTGCTGCTCGGCGTGCCGATGTCCACCGACCGCACCGGCGCCGTCCTGCTGGAACGGCTCTCCGGGCTGACGGTCCGCCACCTTCCCACTCTGACCGACGTGGACACCGCCGCGAGCGCGGCCGAGGTGGCCGAGCTGGCCCCGCACGGCCGCTTCGCCGAGCAGTGGCGCAGCCTCAAGGTGACCGGCGGGGTGGCGAGTTGACCGCCCTGGCCTGGATCGACGACCCGTTCAGCCTGGCCATCACCGCCGAGCGCGGACCGCTCTGGCTGCGCGGCACGGACGGCCGCCGCATCCCGCTGGACGTGGAACGCTGGTGCGCACCGCCGGACGCGGCCGACCACTCACTGCTGCGCCGCTGCCTGCGCCCGCGCCGGACCGTGCTGGACGTGGGCTGCGGCCCCGGCCGGCTGGTGACCGAACTGCTCGCGCTCGGGATCCCGGCCCTCGGGGTGGACGTGACCCCGGCGGCGGTCACCCGGACCACCGGCATCGGCGGGGCGGCCCTGCGGCGCTCGGTGTTCGACCGCCTGCCGGGCGAGGGCCGCTGGGGCGCGGTGCTGCTCGCCGACGGCAACATCGGGATCGGCGGCGACCCGGCGGCCCTGCTCCGGCGGATCGCCCAACTCCTCGCCCCGGGCGGCCTGTTGTTCGCCGAGGTCGAGCTCGGAAACAACGGCCTGGACGAGCGGCTGACGGTCCGGATCGAGGGCGCCGACCACCGACTCGGCCCGCCCTTCGGCTGGGCCAGGGTGGACGCCGCGAGCGCCGCCCGGCACGCCGCCGGGGCCGGGCTGACCGAGACCGAACGCTGGGTCAGCCACGGCCGCCACTTCATCGCCCTGCGGCGACCCGCCTCCTGACCAGCGCCCGCCGTCTGACCAGCGCACCGGCCAGCACCGCGCCGAGCGCGAGCCCGTACGCCGGCTGCTGGACCGCGCCGCCCCCGAGGTAGAGCACCTGACCGGCCGCCGGGACGGCCAGCCACTCCCAGCGGCCGTCCAGCGGGATCAGCGCCACCAGCAGCAGCCCGTACCAGGGGTAGGCCGGCGTGGCGACCAGCAGGGCGCTGCCGAGCAGCAGCACCGCACCCCGCCACGGCCGGTCCGGGTCGCCGTACCGCAGCACGTACCAGCAGACCACGCCGAGCGCCAAGATGCCGGCCGCCGGGGCGAGTTGACCGGGCAGCAGCAGCCGGAGCAGCCCGAACCGGTCGATGCCGCTGCCCTGGTCGTAGCCCTCCTCGCGCAGGTAGCCGGGCAGGTAGCCGAGCACCGCGCTGCCGGAGCCCAGCAGATACGGCAGGTAGCTCAGCGCGAAGGCCGCCAGGGCGGTGAGCGGCAGCAGGAGCAACCCGGTGCGCGGACGGCGGGCCAGCACGCCGGAGAGCGCGGCGGGCAGGGCGATCCCCGGCACCAGCTTGGCGGCGGCCGCCAGCCCCAGCAGTGCTCCGGCCAGGGCCGTACCCCCCCGGGCCGGTGCACCCCGGGCCGCCAGCAGGCCGCCGAGCAGCAGCAGTGCGCCCAGGGTGTCCACGTGCGCGTCGTTGACTGCCCAGACCACCACCCCTGGGCACCAACTCCACAGCGCGACCCGCCAACGCTGCTCCCGCAGCACCGCCCACAGCACCCCGCCGACCGCCAACACCAGGACGAAGCCGCCCAGTTGGGCCGCCAGGACGCCGTACCGGCCACCGGCCGTGTACAGCACCGCGAACCAGCCCTCGGCCACCGGCGGGTAGATGGTCGGCACCCCGGGCCGGTTGACGTGGCTGCAGAACCCGGGCCCGGCCCGGCGCTCGTCCCAGCCCGCGCAGTCGCCCGTGGGCGGGAAGAGCTCGGGCGCGCGGGCCCGGAGCGCGGCCAGCTCGGGGGCGTCCGGCGGGTGGGCGTACGGGGAGATCCCGGCCGCCTGCACCCGGCCGTCCCAGAGGTAGCGATAGGCGTCGTCGCTGGTCCGGGGCGGCGCCAGCAGCCCGACGGCCGCCAGCAGTACGCCACCCACCGGGACCAGCAGGCGCACCACAGAAGGCGGCGCCAGCCGCAGCAGCGCCACGGCGAGCGCGAACAGCGCCGCGTCCAGCGCGTACCAGCCGTACAGCGGACCGGAGTTGCCCAGCGTGCCGCCGCCGAGCAGCGTCCCGGCCAGCGCGGCGGTGAGGGCGAGCAGGGACAGCACGGCCGCCGGGAGGACCCAGGGGCGGCGGACTGACGGTTCATCGGACACCCCGTCAGCGTGCCAGCCGGCCCCGGCCGTCGGAGGCGGCGCGCGCACGCCGTACGACTTCCGTAAGCATGTCGCCGCCCCCGCCCGGGGCCGGATCGCGGTGTGATGACGGGGTGGACCAAGACACCCCCGGCGCCCGCCGCCGGTTCGACCTCCCATTGCCGCCACCGCCCGCCGTGCTGCGCCAAGGACCGCTCCGCGAAGGGACGTTCAGCTCTCCGCTGCACGAGCCCAGAACAGCGGTGGTACTCGGGCGCTGGCTCGGCGCCGCACTGCTGCTGTGCTTCCTGAGCGGCCTGCTCAGCCACCTGCTCCAGGAGCCGCCGACCTGGCTCGAAGGACACCTGCCGAGCCGCCCGGCGAACGGCTACCGGATCACCCAGGGCCTGCACGTGATCGCCGGCATCGCGGCGATCCCGCTGCTCGGCGCCAAGCTCTGGACGGTCTACCCGAAGCTGTTCGAGTGGCCTCCGATCCGCAGCGTGGCGCACGCGCTGGAGCGGCTCGGTATCGCCGTCCTGGTGGCCGCGACGTTGCTGGAGCTGTTCACCGGGCTGCTCAACACTCTCCAGTGGTACCCGTGGCCGTTCCCGTTCCGGCAGACCCACTTCTGGCTCGGCTGGTCGGCGGTCGGCGGCCTGCTGCTGCACATCGCGGTCAAGGCCCCGCAGATCGGCGCGAACTGGTGGCGCACCCGGGCCGTCGTCCCCGGGCGGCGAGCCTTCCTGACCTCGGTCACGGTCGCGACGGCCGCCGTCACGGTGACCACGGCCGGCCAGAGCGTGCCCTGGCTGCGCTGGTCGGACCTGCTGGCCCCGCGCCGGCCTGACATCGGCTCGCTCGGGCTGCCGGTCAACCGGACGGCCGCCGCGGCCGGCACCACCGTCGTCCCCGCCGACTGGCGGCTGACCGTGGCCGGGCCCCGGCCGTACCGGCTGAGCCTGGCCGAACTACAGGCGTTGCCGCAGCACACCGCCCGACTGCCGATCGCCTGCGTGGAGGGCTGGAGCGCCTCGGCCGAGTGGACCGGCGTCCGGATCCGCGACCTGCTGGACCTGGCCGGGGCACCCTCCGACGCCCTGGTGCGGGTCGTCTCCCTGGAGGCTGAGGGCCCGTACGCGGTCACCGAACTGCCCGCCCCGTACGCCCGGGACGGGCTCACCCTGCTGGCCCTGATGGTGAACGGGCAGCCGCTGAACGCGGACCACGGTTACCCGGCGCGGCTGATCGCGCCGAACCGGCCCGGGGTGCTGCAGACCAAGTGGGTCAGCCGACTGGAGGTGCTGTGATGCTGCGGGTACTGACCGGAACGGCCGGAGCCGCCCTGATCGGCTTCGGGATCTTCGGACTGCTGACGGACCCGCAGATCAGCGATCCGCTCGGCGTGCTGTGGTGGGCGATCGGCGGGCTGCTGATCCACGACGGGCTCTGGCTCCCGCTGGTCCTGCTGGCCGGCGCCGTCCTGGCCCACAGCCGGACGCACAGCTGGGCCCTGCGCGGCGGCCTGCTGGKGGCCGCCGCGCTGACCGCCGTCGGACTGCCCGCCGTCCTGCGGGCCAGCCAGGACCACGGCAACCCCTCGGTGCTGGCGCTGCCCTACCTGCGCAACTGGCTGCTACTGCTCGCCGGGACGGCGGCGGTCACCCTGCTGGTGTGGCTACTGGGGCGGCGTCGCCGCCCCAGCTGAGCCCGGTGTCGAGCCCGTCCAGGGCGTGCGCGCAGTCGCACGCCCTGGCGGCGGGCAGGCCCTCCAGCGCCCGGAACAGCACCGAGCGCAGCCGACCGACGTTACGTCCGAACACCTCGAGCACCTCCGGATGGGTGACCCCCTCCCCCGCCTCCACCCCGGCGTCCAGGTCGGTCACCAGGGCCAAGGAGGTGTAGCAGAGCTCGAGTTCGCGGGCCAGCACCGCCTCCGGATGACCCGTCATACCGACCACCGACCAGCCGTTGGCGGCATGCCAGCGGGACTCGGCCCGGGTGGAGAAGCGCGGACCGCCGATCACCACCAGGGTGCCGCCGTCCACCGGCGGCCAGCCCTCGGCCCGCGCGGCGGCCAGCGCGACACCCCGCCCGGCCGGGCAGTAGGGGTCGGCCATCGACACGTGCACCACGTTCGACACGGTGCCGTCCGGCAGCGGCTCGCCGTCGAAGAAGGTCTGCACCCGGCCGCCGGTCCGGTCCACGAACTGATCGGGCACCAGCAGCGTGCCGGGCCCGTACTCCTCCCGCAGCCCGCCCACCGCACACGGCGCAAGCACCTGCCGCACCCCCAGCGAGTGCAACGCCCACAGGTTGGCCCGGTAGTTGATCCGGTGCGGCGGCAGGCTGTGCCCCCGCCCGTGCCGGGGCAGGAACGCCACCCGCCGCCCGGCCACCTCCCCGAGGAACACCGAGTCGCTCGGCGCACCGTACGGGGTGTCCACCCGCACCTCGGCGACCTCGTCCAGCAGGGCGTACAGCCCCGAGCCGCCGATCACCCCGATCTCCGCCCCGTCCAACAGTTCTGACCGCGCGTCAGTCGTCATCTCCAGCCTCCGTTCACGACCTTCCCACCCTAGGAGCAGGCGCGGTCCGCCGGGCCGCGCAGACCTTACGGTTCCCGGACGGCGGGTACCCGGGCCGCTCCGCGCGCGCGGGTCGGTGACCCTGCTTAGGGTGGCGAAGGACCGCATCCAAGGCAGAGAAGGGTCATGATCATGACTGCGTACGCTGAAGGATCACCGTGCTGGGCCGACGCGATGTTCGCTGACGTCGAGGGCGCCAAGTCCTTCTACGGCGAGGTGCTGGGCTGGACGTTCGGCGAGGCCTCGTCCGAGTTCGGCAACTACACCCAGGCCTACTCCGACGGCAAGGCGGTGGCCGCCGTGGTCCCCCCGATGCCGGGTTCGGAGAGCCCCTCCGCCTGGTGTCTGTATCTCGCCTCACCGGACGTGAACGCCACCGCTGCGAAGATCAAGGCAGCCGGCGGCACCGTGCTGATGGACCCGATGCAGGTCGGTGACTTCGGCTCGATGCTGATCGCCACCGACCCGGGCGGCGCGGTCTTCGGCGTCTGGCAGGGCGACCAGCACGAGGGCTTCGAGAAGCGCAACGCGCCCGGCGCGTTCAGCTGGGCCGAGGTCTTCACCCGCAAGCCCGCCGAGGTGGACGCCTTCTACCCCGCCGTCTTCCCCTACAAGGTGCAGGCGATGGCGGACCCACAGATCGACTTCCGCACCTACAACCTGGCAGACGGCCCCGCCCTCGGCCGGATGGAGATGGACGACAGCTTCCCGGCCGGTGTGCCGTCCTGGCTCAACGTCTACTTCGCGGTGCCGGACTGCGACCAGGCGGTGGCCAAGGCCACCGAGCTCGGCGGCAAGCTCCAGTTCGGTCCGATGGACAGCCCGTTCGGCCGGTTCGCCGCGCTGACGGACCCGCAGGGCGCCAACTTCTCGGTGATCGACCTGGCCCGCACCGAGGGCCCGATGCCGACGCTCACGGACGTCTGACGGTACGACGAAGGCGGCCACCCCGCACGGGGTGGCTCACCGCGGAAGAAGGCCGGGCTGCGCCGCATCATCACGGCCATCACCACCAGGCCGAGGGCCAGCACACCGACGCCGATCACGAAGACCGAGCCGATCCCGAGGACCGAACTGCCCTGGCCGTAGTCGGGGCTGACCATGTCACGCAGGCTCTGCGCGAAGATGCCCGCCAGGGTCAGCCCGCCGAGCAGCGGGAAGACCACCTTGAGCAGCGCGTCCCGGACCGACCGGCCGAAGTCCCGGCGGAAGTACCAGGCGCAGGCGAACGCGGTCAGCGAGTAGTAGAAGCAGATCATCAGGGTCAGCGCGGCGATGGTGTCCGAGAGGACGTTCTCGCTGATCAGCGTCATCACGGTGTAGAAGACGCCGGTCCCGACACCCGCCGTGACGATCGCCCGGCCCGGGGTCCGGTACTTCGCGTTGACCTCGGTGAAGGACGGCGGCAGCGCCTCGTAGACGCTCATCGCCAGCACCGTCCGGCTGACCGGGATGAAGGTGGTCTGCAGACTCGCGGCCGCCGAGGCGAGCACCGCGACGAACAGCAGGATGCCCAGCGTCGGGCCCATCACCGGGCCGGCCAGCGCGGCGAAGACGTTCGAGGAGGTCTCCGGGTTGCCAAGACCCGTGCCGGTGCTGCCGACGCCCGCGTACATCTGCACGGCGACGGCGGTGAACAGGTACGAGCCGACCAGCACGACCATCGCCAGCAGCGCGGCGCGGCCCGGGGTCTTCTCGCTGCCCCCGGTCTCCTCGTTCGCACTCAGGCAGGCGTCCCAGCCCCAGTACATGAAGAGCGAGAGCGAGAGCCCGGCCACGAAGGACGAGAACGAGCTGGACTGGAACGGGTCGAGCCAGCTCCAGGAGAAGTCCAGCGAGCCCGGCGCGTCACCGGCGACCGCCTTGCCGATCGCCATCACCGCGAAGATGCCGAGCACCGTGAGCTGGAGCCCGACCAGGGCGTACTGCACACCCTTGGTGGCGGTCATGCCCCGGTAGCTGATCGCGGTGGCGACCGCGATCAGCGCCAGACAGGTCAGGACGTGCACCAGCTTGTCGTCGTTCAGCCCGGTGATCCACTCGCTGCCGGTGGCCTCACCGAGCAGCAGGTAGAAGTACTCCGTGGCCACCCCGGCGAGGTTGGACAGCACGATGATGGTGGCCACCACCAGACCCCAGCCGCACATCCAGCCGACGTGCGGGCCGAAGGCCTTGACCGTCCAGGTGAAGGAGGTGCCGCTGTCCGGGACGGCCTTGTTGAGCTCTCGGTAGGCGAACGCCACGAGCATCATCGGCAGGAAGCCGGCCAGGAAGAGCGCGGGCATCTGCAGCCCGACCGCCGCCACCGTGGTGCCGAGCGTGGTGGTCAGGCAGTAGACCGGGGCCACCGTCGAGACGCCGATGACGGAGTTCCCGAGCAGGCCGACCGAGTTGCTGTTGAGGCCCTTGGAGCGGACGCCGTCCTTGGCGTCCGCTCCGGCCGCCGGACCGGCGACCTTCGGGCGGGAGTCGAGCTGAACCATGCTCGAACCGTACGTTGAACTGTTTCCGCAGCTCAGGGGCTTAGTGGTGACGAACCGTGACATGGATCAAGTGGGTAAATCCGAGGATTCACCAACGATTACTTGCCGCTATTGCAGTATCGCCTTGATATTCAAGGTGCATGTCATGATCACCGGCGCAACGAAACCCGCACCGTTACCGAAATTGCCCCGGTTTCACCAGGTGTGTGATCTGCCTCACGAGGCCGGCGGCTGGAAGCATGCGGCACTGACCCGGAAGATGATCCGATTCATCGGACGGAACGACTGCGCCCACACCGCGACGGTCTGCTCCGGATTCTTGCCCCAGACCTCGTGGTCCACCTTCTTCGCGTCCCACTGGTCGCCGAGACCGCCCCAGCCCTGATCCTCGAGCCACTTCTGCAGGCGCTCGACCGCCGGATTCAGCTCGGCCGGGTCAAGATCGTCCACCTGCCAGAAGTGGATGGCATCCCGGGCGTCCTTGGGGCCACCGTGGTCCTCGCAGCCGGAGAAGTTGACCGTCTCGCTCTGCCCGAGCCGGCCCTTCACCCCCAGCGCCTGGTACGCCCGGTCGGAAGCCTGCTTGAGCTCGGCCCGGATCTGGTCCTCGGTGGCGATGCGCAACGACTTGTCCTTCGTGGAGTCCGCGGCGAGCCCGCAGGAGGTCAGCAGGGTCAGTACGAGGACGGCGGTGGCCACCGTCCGGAGTCTCGTCGGGATGCTCAATTCTCCAGGCCGACCTTGTCGTAGTTGCCGGTGATGATCGCGGCCTGGTTGCCCAACGCACTGTGCGGCTTGCCGTTGTTGTTCCAGTACTCGCTGTGGCCGTGGTTCCCGTCGGTGGTGATCCGGTTGGCACCGAAGTCGTCCGAGGTCGGCGTGTTGGGGAAGTCGAACCAGCCACCCCGGCCGTGCTTGAGCACCCCGAGATTCGGGACCGGGTCGCCGTCCGCCTCGGCCGCCCAGACGTGCTTCGGGTCGATGTTCAGGTCCTTGGCATGCTGGACGTGCATGCCCGGACTGCCCGCGACGATGATCTCGTCCGCCGCCAGACCGTTCCCGTTCTTCGCCGCTTCTCCGACCACGACCGAACCATAGCTGTGGCCGATCACCGAGGTGTGGCGCGGCCCGCCGTCGTGCGTGACGCCGAGGCTGTCCACGTAGCGGTCCAGCTTGGGAGCGCCGTCCTCCGCGTAGTTGTCGAACGGGGCGTCCTTCACCACCGAGTCGGGCGCGTCGTAGCCCAGCCACATGACCGTGGCGGTGTCCCCGGGCTTGCCGTACTGGTCCGACGCCGCCTGCAGGTCCTTCATCCGGTTCAGGTCTCCGCCGATCCCGTCCAACTCGGCCGTGGTGCCCGGGATGTAGACGGCGGTGTTCTTCGCGGTGTCCGGGTTGCCGAAGGCCACGATGGCCTGGCCGTCGTCCTTCGGGTCCAGCCCGAGCAGCAGCACCTCGGGGCCCTTGGGGTCGCGGTCCTCCGACTCCAGCCGGTCGCGGAGCTTCTGCAGTGCCCCGAGCCGCTTTCGGCCGTCCTCGGACGTGTCGTTCCGGGCCAGGTCCAACTGCTGTTCCAGCTGGGCCCGGTTGGCCACGTCTCGGACGTGGCTCGGGATGCCGTTGCGGTTGCCGACCTCCGCCGGGTAGAGCGCGAGGTACTCGCGCTGCTGCTGCTGGGTCAGCGAGTTCCACCACTTGGCGTTGTCCGCCGGGTTGTCGTTGTTCGGCACCACCGAGGCCAGCCCGAGCGAGGACCGCATCCCCGCCACGTCGTTGGCGACCTCCGCCTGGGCCTTCGCACTGTCGGCGTTGACCACGTCACCGTTCAACTGGCCCAGCGAGGCGGCTCCGTCGGCACTGGCCTGCTCGGCCTTGTGCACCGCGTCGCCGATCCGCTGCCTGAACTCGCCCAGCCGGGCGTTCTGCTGACGGTTGATCTCCTGGGCGTCCGGGTCGTGCCGCTCCACCGGGTCCAGCTGCGGCCCGGTGACCCAACCCTCGTCGTCCACCCGGTAGTTGTTGCTCTCCGCCTCCGACACCGCGGCCCGCAGCTCCTGCTGGGCGGCGGACATCCGCTGGTGCACGGCGTCGATGGTGACCGCGATCGCCATCGCCTCAGCGTTCACGATCCCGAGCTGCTCCTCGGCCCGCTCCAGCTTCACGTACGCCGCATTGGCGTCGTCGCCGGCCCAGCCCGACCGGCGCAGCGCACCGGACACCTGGCCCCGGTGGCGTGCCTGGGCCTCACCACTGCCCTCGCCGAGCTTGCGCCAGGAGGCCGCGGCGGCCTCCAGGTCGCCGAAGTTCTGCTTCATCAGAAGCGCGAAGCTGTTGGCCATCGCTAGCCCACCTGACTCATCGAGGCGGCCACCAACTGCTCGTTGCTGCGGTGCTGTCCGGCCGTGCTGCGCAGCGCGTCCGCGTTGCCGTCCATCGACCGGTGCAGACCGGTCAGCGCGCCACGCCAGCTGTCCGCGATCTGTCCCAACTGACCGGAGACCGACCAGCCGGCGGTGGACGAGGACGCCTCGTCGGCGTCCTTGACCGCCCGGTCCGAGAGCGGCCTGAGTTCCCCGTTGAGATCGGTGAGTACCGTGGCCGCGCTGTCCAGCTCCGCTGGACTCACGTTCAGTTGCGATGACAAGGTTTCGCCCCCACGAATCGGCCGCACTCGGTCAACTGTCGGCGACACCCTAGTGAATGAGACCCTCCGCTCGCGATCCCCGCTGGTGAACCGTCACCGACCCGCTACTGAACCAAGCCGGACTGACGGATCGTGATATTCAGCCGGCCGACCAGACCGAGCGCGGGATCGGCCGTCCCCGGGTGGGTGCGCGGCACGCCGTGGTAGGCGAAGCGCATCGGGCCGCCGAAGACCAGCAGGTCGCCGCTGCGCAGTTCGAGATCGGTCCACGGCCTGGTCCTGGTCTCGGTGTTGCCGAGCCGGAAGACGCAGCTGTCACCGATCGAGAGCGAGACCACCGGGGCGTCGATCCGCTCGTCCTTGTCCTGGTGCAGGCCCATCTGCGCGCCGTGCGCGTAGTGGTTCACCACCCCGATGTCGGGCCGGTAGCCGGCCGTGCCCGCGATCCCGGTCGGCTCGGAGCCGTACGCGTCGGCCAGCGCCCGCCGGGCCAGCTCCCCCAGGACCGGCGGGAACGGCTTGACCGGCGAACCGTCACCGTCCTCCACCGTCCGGACATAGCGGTACGGGTACCAGTGCCAGCCCAGCGACAGCGAGCGGACCGACATCTCGCCACCGTTCGGCATCCGGACCGTCCGCATCCCGGCCGGCGGGCGGGCCCACTCCCGGCACGCCGCGACCAGCTCGCGCTGCTCTGCGAGGCTCAGCCAGTCCGGCAGATGCACCACCCCGGGCTCCGGGTCGGCCCGCTCGCGCGGGAAGAGTTCCATGCACCCATCCTGGCAGCCGACGGGTCAGCGGATCAGGCCGATCTCCCGGGCGCAGTGTCCCCACGCTCCCCAGCCCTGCTGCCGGCGGATCTCCTCGGCCACGGTGATCTGGTGCCGCCTCGGGGCCCGGTCCGGCCGGTCGGCGTACCGGAGCCCGCCCGCCTCCCGCCAGCTCGGCGGCCAGATCTGCAGACCGCCGTAGAAGCCGTTGCCGGTGTCGGCGTGCCAGTCGCCGTCGCTCTCGCAGCGGGCCAGCCGCTCCCAGGTGGCGTCCGGCACGGAGTTCGCCGCGGCGGCGGGCACCGCGGCCGGGACCAGCACGGCGGCGGTCAGCAGGGCGGTGGCGAGGGTCGGCAGCAGTATCGGTCGCATGGCCTCATGAAGGCACGGCCCCGGCCACCCGGCACCGCGGCCGGTCCGTCCGGACGACTACGACGGCCACGACCACGACCACGACCACGACGCGCAACGGCCGCCCCCYCCMCAAGGGAGGGGGCGGCCGTGGTGATGCGCAGTCAGCTCAGCGAGCGTCAGGCGGCGATCAGAGCGAGATGACCTGGCCCGGGAAGATCAGGTTCGGGTTGCCACCGAGGACGGAGGCGTTGTTGCTGTAGACCGTCTTCCAGTCCAGGCCCTTGTCGGCGGCGATCTTGCTCAGGGTGTCGCCGCTCTTGATGGTGTAGTTGCCACCGTTGGACTTGACCGGAGCCGAGGGGGCCTTGGTCTCGGCCTTGGGGGTGGCGGCCTTCGGGGCGGCAGCCTTGGTCTCGACCTTCGGCGCAGCGGCAGCCTTCGGGGCGGCGGCGGCCTTGGTCTCGACCTTCGGGGCGGCCGTGGCGGTGCTCTTCGGCGCCGTGGCACGGGTCTCGGAGCGCGAGGCCTTGGTGTCGGACGTGCTGGTGCTCGTCGAGGTGTCGACGTCGGCGGCGGCGCCGCCCGCGGTCAGACCGGCCTTGACGGAGCAGACCGGCCAGGCGCCGGGGCCCTGGGAGGCGAGCACCTTCTCGGCGACGGCGATCTGCTGCGCCTTGCTGGCCAGGTTGGCCTGCGGGGCGTACGAGGTGCCACCGAAGGCGGCCCAGGTGCTGGAGGTGAACTGCAGGCCACCGTAGAAGCCATTGCCGTTGGCAATGCTCCAGTCACCGGTGGACTCGCACTGCGCGACCTTGTCCCAGGTGGAGACAGAGGCGGCGGAGGCCGAGTTGGCCGTGACGAGGCCGGCCACGGGCAGGACGGCAATGGCGCCGCCCATGACAGCCAGCCGAACGCGGTTGCGCTTGACGGCGGTGGTGGCAGCGGCGGTCTCGTTACGGAAGGTCATGAGTATCCTCTCGACAATCCCGGGCAGGCATGCGGAACCAAGCCCTGGAAGAGCGTGATTTCGTCTGCCGCGTCCGCAAGACGGCCGTGCACGTCTCTGAATCAACGTGCGCGCCGCCCCGGCAACCTCCCGCACACCTGCGCCGCCCTTACGAGCCAGTCACGCTGGTGGGCACCTGCCGCACCGATGGGAACCGGCGGGCCGTGCACCGGGAGGTGAACCCGGGTAGTGCTCGTTGCACTGGTTACGAAGCTACGAGCCGGACAGGCAGGTTCCAAACGTTTTCGGGTTTACCCAGCTCAGACGCCTGTTACCGACAGTAAAGATCAAGTAAATGTGGGTCTTATGTCCGCTTTTGACTCTCATTCCATGATCAAACCTCCCGGACGAGTGGCCTCGGTCACATTCGGAGCCCTGTGAGCTCGCGCACAATGTCGACAGATTGCGACCTCTGCTCTACGCGGCGCAGTCGAATTCGGGGCAAATCCCGTCACGATCACTCGGACCCGTGACCGCAGCCACAACGGCCCGTTGGTAATGCCGATCGGGTGTGCCCGCGCCACCCCCACGACCAACCGAGGAGTCCCCCGTGCCGCGCATGCTCGAAGTCAGCGACGAGGTCCGCGCCGAGATCGGCGACGACGAGGCAGACAGTCTGCTCGCCGGTGCCCACGCGCCCGACAGCTACGACTGCACCTCCTGCCGAACCCCCGGCGACTCCAGCCGGGAGGCCACCAGCACGGTGCTCTTCGTCGCCGACGAGACAGCGGTGCTCGCCTTCGCCCACTCCCGCTGCATCCCCTCCCAGGTGGTCCCGGTCTCCGAGGAGCAGCTGGCCGGCGCCGTCCGCAGCATCAGCCAGTCCCAGTCGCCTGCTCCGGCACCGACCCCGACCCCGGCCGCCGCCGTACCGGCCCCCGCCCCGGCCGCTCCCGCCGCCGGGCAGGCCTCGGTCTCCAGCACCGGACAGCCCGCCGTCCTCGGCATCACCTGCGGCCTGGTGCTCTGCGGCGACACCGGGCACGCCGCCCTGGTGATCGAACCGACCGGCCCGGKCGGCCGCCCGGGCAACACCACCGGCCAGGACGAGTTCCTCGACCTGCTCACCGAGCAGGGCTTCCAGTTCGTCGAGGACGTCAACAAGGCCCCCGCCCAGCTCCCCGGCTGGTCGGTCCTGATGGCGATGGGCCAGCTGCACGCGATCCTGCACCCCACCCCCACCGGCACCAACGCCGCCTGGTGGCAGGCCCACCAGCCCCTCCAGGTCACCGAAGCCTGGCGCTCCGCCGCCCGCCAGCTCTCCGCCGTCACCATGTACGCCGCCCCGGCCGGCACCATCGGCCGCCAGCCCCGCGAGGACCTGCTCCGCCAGGCCCTCGACCGCGCCACCGCCCGCGGCATCCTGGTCGCCGCCTCCCTCCCCCTCGCCGGCACCTGAGCCGCCCCTGTCTGCGCTCCGGGCATCAGCCACCAGGGGCTCGGGGAACTGCGACGCCGACCCTTGCAAGGTGATCCGTACGTAAATGGTCAGGCACTTTCGTACGTGACCCCGGCGCCAGACCTCCTCGCAGTTCCCCGAGCCCCTGGACCGTAACCGGCTGAGCTCCCAGCAAACGCCCAACCGCACGGAGTGCCCCCGCATCTCATGCCGCTCTCACTCGTTGGGTCCTACGTGTACAGCTACGAGGTCGCCGCCGCCCACCGCCAGCCCACGAGCCGTCCCATCCCGGGTATGCGCCCGTCGTACGACGCGGAGAACCCCACCTCGCCGACCCCGATCTACGACGCGCTGTACTCGGAGTACCGCCGTCTCTTCCGCGCCCTGCCCGGCGACCGGACCGGCGAGGAGGACCTCCGCTTCACCGGTTTCGCCACCCGTGACCCGCACGCCGCCGGGCGGACCGAGCCGTACCCGCCCCAGCAGCAGACCTTCCACACCTACCCGGGTCACGCCCAGGGCACCCCGCAGTTCATGCCGGCCCAGTCCAACACCCCTGCCACCGGCCAGGGTTGGGTGGCCACCGGCTATCTCTCCCCGGCGGTCGGCGGGCGCCACCGCAGCATGCTCTCGCTGCCCCCGGCCCAGCACTGAGACATGCGGAAGGGGCCAGGCAATTGCCTGGCCCCGAGATCGGCGTCCCGACGAACCCGAACTCCTCCCGCAGGCGGCGCTCGACGAAGCGGCGGTAACCCGCCTCCAGGAAGCCGGAGGCGAACAGCACGAACCGCGGCGGCTTGACGCCCGCCTGGGTGCCGAACAGGATGCGCGGCTGCTTGCCACCCCGGACCGGGTGCGGGTGGCCTGCCACCAGCTCGCCGAGGAAGGCGTTCAGCCGGGCGGTGGAGATCCGGGTCTCCCAGCCGGCCAGCGCGGTCTCGATCGCCGGGACGAGCTTCTCCATGTGGCGGCCGGTCTTCGCCGAGACGTTGACCCGAGGTGCCCACTGGACCTGGACGAGATCCTTCTCGATCTCGCGCTCCAGGTAATAGCGGCGCTCCTCGTCGATCTGGTCCCACTTGTTGTACGCGATCACGACGGCCCGGCCGGCCTCGACGGCCATCGTGATGATCCGGGTGTCCTGCTCGGCGAGGGTCTCGCTGGCGTCCACCAGGACCACCGCGACCTCGGCCTTCTCCAGCGCGGCGGAGGTGCGCAGCGAGGCGTAGAAGTCCGCGCCCGCGGTCAGGTGCACCCGGCGGCGGATACCGGCGGTGTCGACGAACTTCCAGGTCTTGCCGCCGAGTTCGATCATCTCGTCGACCGGGTCACGGGTGGTGCCGGCCAGCTCGTTGACGACCACCCGCTCCTCGCCCGCGACCTTGTTCAGCAGGCTGGACTTGCCGACGTTCGGCCGGCCGATCAGCGCCACCCGGCGGGGGCCGCCGGTCGGGACGCCGAAGGTCTGCGGCGGGGCGTCGGGCAGCGCGGCCATCACGGCGTCCAGCAGGTCGCCGGAGCCACGGCCGTGCAGGGCCGAGACGGGGTACGGCTCGCCCAGGCCGAGCGACCAGAGGTAGGTGGCCTCGACCTCGGTGGACTGGCCGTCCACCTTGTTGGCGCACAGCACGGTGGGCTTGCCGGCCCTCCGGATGATCTTGATCAGGGCCTCGTCGGTGTCGGTGGCGCCGACGTTGGCGTCCACCACGAAGAGCACCGCGTCGGCGGTCTCGATGCCGAGCTCGGCCTGCGCGGCGACCATCGCGTCCAGGCCCAGGACGTCGATCTCCCAGCCACCGGTGTCCAGCACCTTGAACCGGCGGCCGTTCCAGGTCGCCTCGTAGCTGACCCGGTCCCGGGTGACGCCGGGCTTGTCCTCGACGACCGCCTCGCGGCGGCCGATGATGCGGTTCACCAGGGTCGACTTGCCCACGTTGGGGCGGCCGACCACGGCCAGCACCGGCATCGGGCCCTCGTTCAGGCCGTCGAGGTCCTCGCCCTCGAAGCCCTCCTCGGCGGCCAGCGCCAGGAACTCGGCGTAGTCGGCGTCGTCCAGCGCGCCGTTGGTGTCGTTCGTCATGCTTCCGTACTTCCTTTTCCCGGCACGTCCCTTCCCAGGGATGCGCCGTGCGTACCTGCCCCGAAGGGGCAGCGCGGTGCGAGCCGCCGGTTCGTTCCGGCGGACGCGAGAATGTGAGCGGTCGTCAGACCGCGGAGAGCCCGGCCTTCTGCTCGACCAGGCCGGAGATGGTGTCGATCACCTGCTCCAGCGTCAGCTCGCTGGTGTCCACCCGTACCGCGTCGGCGGCCTGGGTGAGCGGGGCGGTCTCCCGGGAGGAGTCGGCCGCGTCCCGGCGGGCCAGGTCGGCGGCCATCGCGGTGATGGTCGCCTCGTCCAGGCCCTTGGCCCGCAGCTCGGTGGCGCGGCGCTCGGCGCGCGCGGCCTCCGAGGCGGTCAGGAAGACCTTGAGGGTGGCGTCCGGGAACACCACCGAGCCCATGTCCCGGCCCTCGGCGACGATGCCGCGTTCGGCCACCTCGGCGCAGCCGCGCTGCAGCTCGACCAGCCGGGCCCGCACCTGCGGGACCGCAGCGACCGCGCTGACCTGCGAGGTGACCTGCTGGCCGCGGATCGGTCCGGAGACGTCCTGGCCGTCCACCGTGATGGTCGGCCCGACGGCGTCCGTACCGGAGACGATCACCGGCTTGCCACAGGCGAGGGCCACCGCGTCGGCGTCGTTGACGTCGACCTCGTTGGCCAGCATCCACCAGGTCATCGCGCGGTACATCGCGCCGGTGTCCAGGAAGCTCAGCCCGAGCCGGGCGGCGACCGCCCGGGAGACGGTCGACTTGCCGGAGCCGGAAGGTCCGTCGATGGCGACGACGACCGGGGTGTTCGCTCGGTCGGCAGTGTCCACGGCACGAACCTCTCTACTGAATCTGGGCAGGAACTACACCAAGGTTAGTCGACCCGCGCCGTGGTCCCGGCCGAGTGACCACCGGGCCCCGCTCTCGTTGGACCGGCCATGAACCGAATGCTCACCGGTGCCGCCCTCGCCCTCGCCGCCCTGACCTGCGCCGCCACCCCCGGCCAGGCCGCGAGCAACAACACCGTCGGGGACATCGCCCAGGCTCCCGGCGGCTGGAGTCTGACCGCCAGCGCCGTCTGCTCGCCGGAGGTGGCGGCCGTCCCGGTGGTCGGCGAGGTGGTGGCCGACCACTCCACGACCTGCGCCGAGGCCCATCCGGCCGGCTGACCCCACCCCCGCCCCTCCGGCTGGCCCCCGCCCTGTTCCTCCGGCCAACCCCCGAGAATCAATACGTTTGTATTAGACGGAGGTCTTGTACAAGAGTCTTGGACAAACGTATGTATCTCCCTTAGAGTTGAAGTCGTCCGAGGCCGATCGAGGAGGAGCCACACCATGCCCATGACCGTGATCGAGACCACCGCCCCCGCCCGCACCGAGCTGGACCTCGCGGGCCGCCGCCTGTCCTACCTGGACTTCGGCGGGCCGGGCCGGCCGCTGCTCGCCCTGCACGGGCACGTCTCCGAGGGCCACAACTTCGCCGCCGTGGCGCAGGCACTCGGGCCGGAGTGGCGGGTGATCGCGCCGGACCAGCGCGGTCACGGCGACTCCGACCGGACCGCCGACTACAGCCGGGAGGGTTACCTGGAGGACCTGGTGGCGCTGCTGCACCACCTCGACCTCGGGCCGATCCCGGTGATCGGGCACTCCGGCGGCGCCATCACGGCGTACCAGCTGGCAGCCAGGCACCCCGAGCTGGTCAGCGCCATGGTCAACGAGGAGGGGGCGGCTGAGCTGCCGGTCGGGCCGAGCCCGCTGTCCTTCGTCCTGAAGATGCCGTGGACGGCCCCGACCCGGGAGGAGCTGGTCACCGCGCTCGGGCCGCTGGCCCCGATGGTCGGCCACCGGCTCCGTGAACTCCCGTACGGCGGCTGGCGGCTGCCGTTCCACCCGGCGGACACCGTGAGCTCCGAGGAGCAGGTGCGCGGCGACCACTGGGCCGACTGGCTGGGCAGCAGCTGCCCGGCGCTGCTGGTGCGCGGCAACAAGTTCACGGGCATGTCCGAGGAACTGGCCACCGCGATGGTCGAGCGCCGCCCCGGCACCCGGCTGGTCACGCTGGAGACCGACCACTTCGTCCACGACGCCGACCCGGCCGGCTTCGCGGCGGCGGTCCGGGAGTTCCTCCGCTCGCTCTGAGACAGGCCGGGCCCCTGACGGCGGGTCAGTCCCGGACGCTCCAGCCCTGGGACCGCAGCGCGACGGTGAGCCGCTTGACCGCCGACGGCGCCACCGCGAGCTGGACGAAGCCGACCTGCTGCCCGGAGGAGTGCTCGATGACCACGTCCTCGATGTTCACCCCGAGCTGGCCGACCTCGCCGAACAGGCGCCCCAGCTCGCCCGGCTGGTCGCCCAGCACCACGGCGACCGTCTCGTACCGGGTGGGCGGGGCGCCGTGCTTGCCCGGGATCCGGGCCTGGCCGGTGTTGCCCCGTCGCATCACGGCCTCGATCCCGGCCGCCCCGGCCCGTCGCTCGCCCTCGTCGGTGGCCTGCATGGCCCGGAGCGCGGTGACCGTGTCGGTCAGGTCGCCCGCCAGCTCCTCCAGGATCTCGGCCACCACGCCGGCGTTGGCCGACAGGATGTCCACCCACATCGCGGGGTTGGAGGCGGCGATCCGGGTGACATCACGGACGCCCTGGCCGGACAGCCTTATGGCGGTCTCGTCCGCGTGCTCCAGCCGGGCCGCGACCAGCGAGGAGAACAGCTGCGGCGCGTGCGAGACCAGCGCAACGGCGCGGTCGTGGGCGGCGGCGTCCATCACGATCGGCATCGCGCCGCAGAGTGCGACCAGTTCCAGCGCCGCGTTCAGCGTCTCGGTGTCGGTGTCCGCCGTCGGCGTGAGCACCCATGGGCGTCCCTCGAACAGGTCGGCCCGGGCCGCCAGCGGCCCCGAACGCTCCCGGCCGGCCATCGGGTGGCTGCCGATGTAGTTCACGGTGTCGCACCCGAGCGCGGCCACCTCGACCCCGGGCCCGGACTTCACACTCGCCACGTCGGTGTACCAGCGCGCCAGGCCCCGGCGCTGACAGTCCGCCAGCACCTTCCCCACCAACGCGGGCGGCACCGCGATGATCGCCAGATCCACCGGTCCGTCCGGCACCTCGGTGCTGCCCGCCCCGAGCGACTCCGCCGTCCTGGCGGCGTCCGGGTCGGCGTCCTCCAGGTACACGTGCAGCCCACGGCCCGTCAGGGCGAGCGCGGCGGAGGTGCCGATCAGTCCGGTGCCGACTACGGCGACTGTGCGCATGACGGGTGCGTCTCCTGAAGGCGGTAGGGCCAGGGTCGGCCCAATCTTCTCGCACCAAAGGCTCCGACGGCGGCCACCATCCGGATGTTGTCAGGTCCGATCCGTCGCCCGGCCCAGCTAAGACCGGGTCCGGGCGACGCGCGGACCGCAAAACCGCTGACACCGTCAGTCGGGCCCGGCAGACTGAGCCACGCTCACCAGGCACGCGGAAGGGGTTCGAGTGGAGTCGGTACTGGACGAGGTGGTGGTGTACGCCACCGGGGCGCTCTGCCGACGGCGGGCGCGCGGGGCGGTACCGGCCGACGGGCAGGTCCGGCTGACCGGGCTGCCGGCGGCGCTTGATCCATCGTCGGTCCGGGCCACCGTACGGGGGGCGGGCTGGCGGGTGACCGAGGCCCGGGTCGAGTACACGGCCGTACTCCGGGCCCCCGCTCAGACCCCGGAGCTGCGCCGCGCCTGCGAGCTGGCCCGGCAGGAGTACGACGCCGCCCGGGCCCGCGAGCGCCGCGGCGAGGAGCGGATCGCCGAACTGACCGCGCTGCGCGCCGTCCCGCCGCCGCGCCGCCGGGACGAGCCGCACCGCCGCACCCCGGCCGACGCCTGGCTGGAGCTGGCCGACTTCGTGGCCGCCCGGCTGACCGTCCTGCAGGCCGACGTGGCCCGGCTGGCCGAACAGAGCCGGCTCGCCGAGCACGCCCTGCAGATCGCCCAGGACCGGCTGGAGTCGGCCCCCGACACCGAGCACGCCGCCCCGACCACGAGCGCCGCGACCGTCCTGCTCACGCTGACCGCCGAAGGACCGGCCGCCGACACGGTGGACCTGGAACTGGAGTACGGCGTCCCCGGCGCTCGCTGGGTGCCCACCTATCGGCTGAGCCACCGTCAGGGCGACCCCGGCGGGCAGCTGGTGCTGCGGGCCTCGGTGGCGCAGCGGACCGGCGAGGACTGGACCGGCGTCCGGCTCGGCCTCTCCACCGCCGACCTGCAGCGCCGCACCGACCTGCCCCGGCTGCAGTCGGTCCGGATCGGCCGCCGCCAGGCCGCCCCGGCGCCGTCCGGCTGGCGGGAGGCCCCGCCCGGTCTGGGCGAACTGTTCGCGGCGTACGACGCGGCGGGGCCGCGCCCGCTGCGCCGGGGCCCGGTCGGCCCCGGGAGCCCGGCCGCGATCAGGTACGGGGGCGTGGTCGGGGCTGTCGCCGCCGCGAGCGACGACGAGAACGAGGTGGAGCACCGCAAGAGCGTCTCGCCGATGCGGACCCGGGGCGCGATGCCCAGGGACGGCTTCCGCGGGGCCCCGGGC
>NZ_JBFUMY010000058.1:0-27704 GCF_054049135.1 Kitasatospora sp. P5_F3
GTCCGGGCCGCCGCCGTGCTCGGCGTGCCCGCCGACGAGGACCTGCTCGGCGCGGTCGCCCGGCTCCCGGGGGGTGAGAGCGGCCCGGCCCTGACCGCGGCGCTGAGGGTCGGCCTCCTCGTGGAGAGGGACCCGGGCCACTACGGCTTCCGCCACGTACTGGCCCGGCGGGCGGCCTACGAGGCGATCCCGGCTCCGCAGCGGGTGCGGTTGCACACCCGGGCCGCCGAGGTGCTCTCCGGCCACGGGGCCCCCGCCCTGGTGCGCACCGCCCACCACGTCCGGCGGACGGGCGACATCGCGGCCTGGATCACCACCGCCGGGGCGGCCGTCCGCCGTGCGGTGGAGGCCGGGGACGACGGGGTCGTCGCCGTCCTGCTGCGGGACCTGCTCGCCGAGCCGGCCCTGCCCGAGGCCGACCGGACCGCCCACGCCCTGACGCTCGCTCGGATGTCGCCGTACCGGACGGACACCGCTGCCGGGGCCGGACTGCTGCACCGGATGGCGGCGGACCAGGCCCGGCCCGCCGCGGTGAGGGGCGAGCTGAGCCTCGGCCTCTGCCGGGCCCGGGCCCTCGGCCCGGGCGATCCGGCCGCCCTGCGCGCGGAGTTGGAGCAGACGGTCGCCGACCTGGTGGACCGGCCGGACCTGGCGGCCGTCGCCCTGGCCGAACTCGCCGTGGTCGGCCTGCTCCGGGGCCCGGGCTCCCGCNNGGCCTGCTCCGGGGCCCGGGCTCCCGCGAGCAGGCCGAAGCGGTACTGGCGCGCGCCGACGCCGCGGCGGCCCGGAGCACCGACCAACTCGCCCGCACCGCCGTGCTGGTGGGCCGGGTCGCGCTGCTGGAGGTTCTCGGCGACCCGGCCGGGCCGGCGCTCCTGGCACGGCTGCGGGACGACGGACAGCGGCGGCCGGGCCACGGCACGGAGCGCGGCGCGGTGCACGGCACGGAGTACAGGACGGAGCACGACACGGAGCGCGGCACGGACCGGAGGATCCGGCGTGAGAACGCCCGGGCACTGCACCTCGCGGCGGTCGGCGCCTGGGCCCGGGGGTGTGACGACCGGGCCCGGGCCCGCCGGGACGAGGCGGCTGCGGCGGCCGGGCGGGCCGGCCACCAGGTGGTCCAACTGGCCGGACTGGCACTGGAGTTGCAGCTCGATCTCGGCGCCGGCGGGTGGGCCGGGCTGGACGGCCGGGTCGAGGCGTTGCTGCCGCAGCTCGACGGGCACGGTGGCCTGCGGCTGGAGGCCCTCGCGGTCCGCGCGGCGTTGGACATCGCCCGGGGGCACTGGGCCGCCGCCCGTCGGGCCCTTGCACTCCGTGGCGGCCGGCCGGAGGCCTCCGACGGTCTACCGTGCCGGATCGTTGCGGCCCTGCTGGGCCGGCTCGACCTACTGGAAGGCGTCGGTGCCGGTGCCGGAGCTGCGGCCTGGGCCGCCGTCCGGCCAGCGCTCGAAGCCAACCAGCTGACCGGGCAATGGAGTTGGGCGACCGACCTGCTGCCCGTGGCGGTCCGGGCCGCGCTGGCCTGCGGGCTGCGCGAGCAGGCGGAGGGGATCGTCGTGGACGCCACCCGGGGTATCGAGGGCCGGGACGCGCCCGGGGTGGAGGCGGAGATCGTGCTGGCCCGAGGGCTGCTCGGCGCCGCCGGTGATCCCCGGGCCGCGGTGGCCCTGCTGGCCGAGGCCGGGGCCCGCTACGGCGCGATCGGCCGGGTCTACCAGCGGGCGCTGGCCGCCGAGGAGACGGCGGCCGTCCTGCTCGGGCTGGGCCGGACCACGGACGCCGACACCGCCGCGCGTGGCGCGCTCGAAGTCCTCACCCGGCTCGGGGCCACGGCCGACGCCGCCCGGTGCCGCCGGATGCTACGGGAGGGCGGCCGTCCGGTGGAGCTGCCGCGCAGCCGTCGTGGCGACGGCGGTCAACTCTCGCACCGGGAGCGGGAAGTGGCCCTACTGGTGGCCGACGGTGCCGGCAACCGCCAGATCGCGGGTGCTCTCGCGCTCTCGCCGAGGACCGCCGAGCACCACGTCGCCAAGGTGCTCGGCAAGCTCGGCGTGACCCGCGCGGAGCTTCGGTCCGGTGAATTGCCCGAGATCGAACGGAAAGCGGCGGATTCCCTTCCCGCCCTGTCGCCCCGCCCCTGACCATGCATCCAGCACGTTCGAATCCGTCGAAGTCTGTGCGATTCCGTCGGATTCGAGGTTCCCCCACCCATCCCCTCCTCTCCCCCAGGAGACCCGATGAGCAGAACCGGCCCCAGGGCGCTCGCCCTGCTGGTCAGCCTCGCCATGGCAGTCGGCGGCATCGCCGGCACCGTGGCGGCCAACGCGGACGCCCCCGCCTTCACCGTCCCGAGCCCCGGTACTCCCCACGACGTCGCCTACGACGGCTACTCGCTCACCGTCGACGGCAAGCGCACCTACGTCTGGGCGGGGGAGTTCCACTACTTCCGGCTGCCCAGCCCGGACCTGTGGCGGGACGTCCTGCAGAAGATGAAGTCCGGCGGCTTCAACGCCGTCTCGCTCTACTTCGACTGGGCGTACCACTCGCCGAAGAAGGGCGTCTACGACTTCACCGGCGTGCGCGATGTCGACCGGCTGCTCGACATCGCCGAGGAGGTCGGCATCTACGTCATCGCCCGCCCCGGCCCCTACATCCAGGCCGAGGTGGACGGCGGCGGCTATCCCGCCTGGCTGAACGTCAGGCCCGGGCGGGAGAAGACCACCGACCCCGCCCACCTGGCGGACGTGGACGAGTGGTTCGACCACATCAACCCGATCCTGGCCCGCCACCAGCTGGAGAACGGCACCGGCACGGTAATCGCCTACCAGGTGGAGAACGAGTACTACCAGTACACCGAGGCGGACCGCAGCTACGTCGCCCACCTGCGGGACAAGGCCCGCGCCGACGGCATCACCGTCCCACTGACGGGCAATCACATCCACTTCAACGCCAAGCCCACCGACTACAAGTCGTACAACGAGGGCACCGGCGCTCTCGACATCGACGGCGTCGACAAGTACCCACTCGGCTTCGACTGCAAGGACCCGGCCTGGAAGCCGGTGCAGACCGACATGGCGGGCTACCGTCGCCCCGGGAAGCCGCTCTACATCCCAGAGTTCCAGGGCGGGTCGATCAACTACTGGGGCGGCGCCGACGGCGACAAGTGCCGGGAGAAGATGGGGGCGGACTTCGCCTCCGTCTTCTACAAGAACAACATCGCGGCCGGTGCCACCCTGCAGAGCCTCTACATGCTGTACGGCGGCACCAACTGGGGCCGTCAGGCGGTCTCCGGCACCTACACCTCCTACGACTACGGCGCGGCGATCACCGAGTCCCGGCAGCTCACCGACCGGTACCGGGAGGACAAGCTGATCGGCTCCTTCCTGCAGAGCGTCGAGCCGATCACCAAGACCGACGCCGCACCCCCGAGCGTGCTGACCAACCCAGCGGTCACCGGCACCGTCCGCATCAACCCCGACACCCGCACCCAGTTCCACGTCCTGCGGCACACCGACTCCACCTCGGCGGCCACCGACTCCACCGGCCTGTCGCTCACGCTCAGCGGCAACCACGTCGGGTACGCCTTCGACGACGCCGACACCCGGATCCGGTACACCGGTACCTGGCGGCACGTCGGCGCCGAAGCCCCGTACACCGCAGGGGAGTACCAGAGCACCGAGACCTTCTCGTTCCGGTCCGGCGACAGCCTCACCGTGCCGTTCACCGGCAGCTCCGTGCGCTGGATCGGCTCCCTCGCCGCCAACCACGGCATCGCCGACGTGTACGTCGACGGTGTGCAGGCCGCCTCGGTGGACGGCTTCGGCAGCCCCGAGGTCAAGGGACAGGTGCTGTTCGCCAAGGACGGACTCACCGACGGCGCGCACGAGCTGAGGATCGTGGTGAGCGGCGGCAAGAACCCCGCCGCGATCGGCACCGCCGTCTCGGTCGACGCCGTCGACACCACCACCGCCCGGGCCTACCCCACCGTCCCGCAGAAGCCCGGCACCGCCATCACCCTGGCCGGCCGCGACTCCCGGACGCTGGTCGCCGACTACCGCCTCGGTGAGGCCCAACTCCAGTACTCCACCTCGGAGATCATGACCCATGCCGCGATCGGCGGCCGGGACGTCGCGGTCCTGTACGGCCGCCCCGGGCAGGTGGGCGAGACCGTCCTCAACCTCCCGCAGCGCCCCACTGTCCAGGTGTTGGCCGGTGCGGTCGAGCAGACCTGGGACGCCGCCACCGGAGACCTCCGGCTGAACTACGTCCACGGCGGTCTGGCCCGCGTGCTGGTGACCGGCGGCCCCCGGCCGCTCCTGCTGCTGCTCGGCGACGACCAGGCCGCCGGGAAGTTCTGGCGGGCCGACACGGCGGACGGCCCGGTGCTGGTGTACGGCAGCGACCTGCTGCGCACCGCCACCGTGCGGTCCGGCCGTCTCGACCTGACCGGTGACAGCGCCTCGGCCCAGCCGGTGGAGGTCTTCGCCGACGGCTCCGGCCCGGTCACCTTCAACGGTGCAGCCCTGACCGGACAGCCCGGCCCCGGCGCCCGGGCCGGTGGTGAACTGCCCGGGCCCGCCCCGGTCTCGTTGCCTGCGCTCMCCGGGTGGAAGCACGCGGCCGGATCCCCGGAGGCGCAGCCCGAGTTCGACGACTCCTCCTGGAAGGTCGCGGACAAGGCCGCCTCCCAGAGCATCACCAAGCCCGCCACGCTGCCGGTGCTGTTCTCCGACGACTACGGCTACCACTACGGCGAGGTCTGGTACCGGGGCCGGTTCAAGGCCGGTGCCGGGACGGACGCCATCACCCTCTTCGCCAAGCCCGGTGGCAGCGGGGTGTACTCGCTCTGGCTGAACGGCACCTTCCTCGGCAGCTCCGGTGACGCCATCCGCAAGTGGGTCTTCCCGGCCGGGCTGCTCAAGGCCACCGGCGACAACGTGGTGTCCGTGCTGGTCTCCAACAACGGCCACAACCAGAACCCCGGCATGAACGACAACAACAAGGAGGCACGCGGCCTCACCGGCGCCTTCGTCGGCAACTCCTCGGGCCCGTCCATCACTTGGCGGATCCAGGGTGCCCGGGGCGGCGAGGACCTGACCGACACCGCCCGCGGCCCGATGAACACCGGCGGCCTGCACGGCGAGCGGGCCGGCTGGACCCTGCCCGGCTTCCCGGACGCGGCCTGGGCGGGCACCGCCCTCACCACCCGCGACACCACGCCCGGCGTCTCCTGGTACCGGACCACGGCCACCCTGGACCTGCCGAGCGGTCAGGACACCTCGGTCGGCCTGCGGATCAGCGACGACCCGGCCCGCAAGTACCGGGCGATGATCTACGTCAACGGTTGGCTCCTCGGCACCTACATCAACCACAAGGGCCCGCAGCACGTCTTCGCGCTCCCCGACGGCATCCTCGATCCGCACGGCGCGAACACCATCGCGATCGCCCTCTGGAACGAGGAGGGGGCCAACGGGGGCCTGGGCGCGGTCAGTCTGGAGAGCCTCGGCAGCACCGTCTCCCCGCTGGCCCCGTCCCCGGTGACCGGGCCCGGCTACGACGCCGCCACCCACGCCGAGCCGGCGGCCGCGACCGCCGGGCTCGTGCTGGCCGCCCCGGACACCGTGGCCGCCTCGGTCACCTTCCCGGTGCCGGCGACCTTCTCGGTGCCCGCCGGGCAGCCGACCGCCTCCGAGCTGGCGCTCACGCTGGGCCTGCCGTCCGGCTGGACGACGCAGCCCGTCGGCGTCACCGGCGCGAGCATCGCGGCGGGCGGTTCGCTGACCGCCACCTGGAACGTCACCGCCCCCGGCGGGACGCTCCCCGGCTTCACCCGGATCGACGTCAACGCATCCTTCCGGCAGGGGAGTTCGGCTCGGCGGCTGGCCGACGCCAGGACGGTGGCGAATCCGGCCGCCGGTCTGCGCAACCCGACCGGGGAGACCTCCGTCAGCACCCTGCCGTTCCTGGTCGAGCAGAACGGCTACGGCCCGGCCGAACGGGACCGGAGCAACGGCAACGACCAGTCGGGGGACGGCAAGCCGCTGAAGGTGGACGGCGTCGGCTACGGCAGCGGCCTCGGTGTCCACGCCGCGAGCGAGGTGGTGGTCCACCTCGGCCGGCAGTGCAGCCGCTTCACCGCGACCGTCGGCGTCGACGACGAGGTGGGCAGCAGCGGATCGGTGGTCTTCAAGGTCTGGGCGGACAACGCCTGGCAGACCTCCACCGCGACGCTCCTCGGCAGCGGCCGGGCGGCCACCGTGGACGTGAACACCACCGGCGCGGACCTGCTCCGGCTCGTGGTGGAGAACGCCGACGGGAGCAACAGCGGGGACCACGCGGACTGGGCCGACGCCAAGGTGCGGTGCTCCTGACACCTGATCACCGCTGAACACCGGGCAGGCCGGGTGGTGGGACCACCCGGCCTGCTCCGGCATGTCCACTGGCGGCCTCCAAGAACTGATGATGCATCAGATCGCTTCTATTACAAGCCAATTGGAGAAATCGGTCCGAGTTCGGCAATTGGCCGGAGCACCCCCCCGACTTCCTTGACGCGACACCTGGATCGACCCGACGCTCATCTCTGCTCGGTTCTGTTGGATTCAGTTCGTTCATGTTCCGAACGCCCTGGGAGGGCTTCCTTGCGCATGCTCCGACACAGAAGCACCGGCCTGGCCGTCACCCTCGCCCTGATGGGCGGCTCGCTCGCCGCGGTCGGCGCCGTCGGCCTCGGTCTGGTGACCGCCGCCCCGGCCGCGGCGAGCCAGAACGGCCTTACCCCCACGCCGCAGATGGGCTTCAACAACTGGAACTCCACGCACTGCCGCGCGGAGTTCAACGAGTCGATGGTGCGCGGCATCGCCGACCTGTTCGTCTCGCAGGGCCTGCGCGAGGCGGGCTACACCTACGTCAACCTGGACGACTGCTGGGCCCTGCCCAGCCGCAACGCCGCCGGCGACCTGGTCGCCGACCCGGTGCGGTTCCCGAACGGCATCAAGGCCGTGGCCGACTACGTGCACGCCAAGGGCCTCAAGTTCGGCATCTACTCCAGTGCCGGGACCAAGACCTGCGACGGCAAGGGTTTCCCCGGCGGGCTCGGCCACGAGCAGCAGGACGCCGACCTGTGGGCCTCCTGGGGCGTGGACTACCTGAAGTACGACAACTGCAACAACCTGAAGGTCGACGCGCAGAAGCGCTACAAGGACATGGGCGAGGCCCTCAGGAACACCGGCCGCCCGATCCTCTACAGCATCTGCGAGTGGGGCGAGAGCCAGCCCTGGACCTGGGCCCGGGACGTCGGGAACTCCTGGCGGACCACCCACGACATCGGTGACAGCTGGGGCAGCATGCTCAACATCGCCCACCTCAACCAGAGCCTCGCCCCCTACGCGAGCCCGGGCTCCTGGAACGACCCCGACATGCTGGAGGTCGGCAACGGCGGCATGACCGACACCGAGTACCGCACCCACTTCAGCCTCTGGGCGCAGATGGCCGCCCCGCTGCTGATCGGGTCCGACCTGCGGACGGCGACCCCGGCGACGTACGAGATCCTCAAGAACGCGGACGTGATAGCCGTCGACCAGGATCCGCTCGGCCGGCAGGGCGCGGTCATCGCCAAGGACGGCGGCCTGGTGGTGATGAGCAAGCCGCTGGCCGACGGCGGCCGTTCGGTGACCCTCACCAACGAGACCGACACCGCCCGCACCGTCGCCACCACCGCGGCGGCGGCCGGGATCGGCGGGGCCTCCTCCTACCGGCTGAAGGACCTGTGGTCCAAGGAGACCACCACCTCGGACGGCGCGATCAGCGCGACGGTGCCCGCGCACGGCACCGTGATGTACCGGGTCACCCCCGGGCAGCCCGCCGACATGGCCGCCGGTGACCACCAACTGGGCGACCTGGCCTGGACAGTGGCGTACAGCGCGAACGGGCCGGTCGAGCGCGACCACAGCAACGGCGGCCCGGTGGCCGGTGACGGGCGTCCGCTGACCGTCGGCGGCACCGCCTTCCGGCGCGGCCTGGGGACGGCGGCCGAGTCCGACGTCCGCTTCCACCTCGGCGCCACCTGCCAGGGCCTCACCGTCGACGTCGGCATCGACGACGAGGACACCACCGGCTCGGCGGTCTTCCGCATCTACCGCGACAGCACCGTGGTCGCCGACAGCGGCTGGCGCACGGCCGGCCAGCTCCCGGTGCGGCTGACCGTGGACCTGACGGGTGGTGAGGACCTGCGCCTGATCGCCACCTCCCCGGGCGGGACGGGCGCCGCCCACGCCGACTGGGGCAACCCCCGGCTGCTCTGCGGCACCCCCGCGACCCCCGGCGTCCAGGCCCTCGGCGACCGGACCGTGACCTCCGCGAGCAGCGGCTGGGGTCCGGTCGAGCACGACCGCAGCAACGGCGAGAAGAAGGCCGGCGACGGTGCCCCGCTGAAGGTCAACGGCACGTCCTACCCGAAGGGACTGGGCGTCAACTCCCTCTCGGCGGTGACCTACTACCTGGGCGGGGCATGCAGCTCGCTGACCGTCGAGGTCGGCATCGACGACGAGGTCCAGGCCAAGGGCTCGGCGGTCTTCCGGATCTTCACGGACGGCCGGAAGGCCGCCGACAGCGGCCTGCTCACCGGAGCGGACGGCCCCGTCCGGCTGACCGTCCCGCTCGAAGGGGTCTTCGCGCTCTCCCTCCAGGTGACCGACGGCGGTGACGACACCCAGTACGACCACGCCGACTGGGGATCGCCGGAGATCGTCTGCTCCTGACCCGCCCCGGACCGGCCCAATGGCGGCATTGCGGCGGAAGGGCCGCGGCTTCGTTGACCCTGCCGGAGCGCGGGTGCTTCGATTCCCGAGCGCGATGCGAACCGGCCCCCGCCGTGCTGCCCGCCGTGCTGCCCGCCGGGCTCGGCCGGACAGCGTGGCGGCCCTGGTCAGTGCCCGTGAGGTGGGAGGATCAGGTCTGCGGCCGTCGGCCGTTCCATCGGAGGCACCATGCAAGACTCGCGGGCTGCCGGACCCGGCCACAGTCCCGTCCACCGCACCGGATTCGCGTTCGTGGGCCGGGATCGGGAGATGGCCGCGCTGATGGCCGCCCTGGCCGAGGGCCCGTCGGTGGTGCTGGTCGAGGGCGAGGCCGGGATCGGCAAGTCCCGGCTGCTGCGCGAGGCCGGTCTGCGGCTGACCGCGCAGGGCACCCCCGTCCTGCACGGCTCCTGCCACCCGCTGCGCGAGCCGCTGCCGCTCGGGCCGGTGGTGGACGCCCTCCGGGCGGGCACTCCGTACTTCGGGCCCGGAGCCGTCCTCGGCCCCGCGACCGCGGTGCTGGCCCCCTACGTGCCCGAGCTGGCAGGCCGGCTGCCCGCCGCGGACCCGGCCGGTGCCGAGGTGGTGCAGGCCCACCAGCTGATGCGCGCGGTCCACGAGGTGCTGGGCGCCCTCGGCCCGGTGGTGCTGATGGTCGAGGACCTGCACTGGGCCGACGACGCCACCCGCGACCTGATGCTCCTGCTCGCCCGCAACCCTCCCCGGCAGTTGCGCCTGGTGCTCAGCTACCGGGCCCGGGACCTGCCCGGCAGCGGCAACGTCCTGGGCCCGCCCTACCGCCGCCCGGTCGGGGTGCTCGGCACCGAGATCGCCCTCGGCCTGCTCACCGAGCCGCAGGTGCGGGAGCTGGCCGCCTCCGCGATCGGGTCCGCGGCCGCCGGGCCGCTCGGCCGGGAGCTGTACGAACGCAGCGGCGGACTCCCGCTGGTGGTCGAGGAGGATCTGCTGGTCCTGACCGAGCGGGAGACCCTCCCCACCCCGGCCGGGGCGCCCTCGGCGCTGGCGGGCGCCGATGTGCCGAGGGGGTTCCAGGAGGCGGTGAACAGCAGGATCGCGCTGCTCGGCGAGGACGCCAGGGCCGTGGTGCAGGCCGCCGCCGTGCTCGCGGTCCCGGCCGGTGAGGCGCTGCTGGCCCGGGTCGCGGGCCTGGACGAGGAGCGGGCCGAGGCCGCCCTCACCACCGCCCTGGTGGCGGACGCACTGGCCGAACGGGCCCCGGGCAGCTACGGGTTCCGGCACGTGCTGGCCCGGCGGGCGGTGTACGAGCGGATCCCCGGCCCCCGGCGCAGGCGCCTGCACACCCGGGCCATCGACGCCCTGGCGGAGCATCCCGAGTCCGCCCTGGTCCGGATCGCCCACCACACCCGGCAGTTGGGCGACGTCGGGGCCTGGCTGCCCCGGGCGCTGGCCGCCGCCGACCACGCCACCGAGGTCGGTGACGACGGCGTCGCCGCCGACCTCCTGCGGCAGATCCTCGCCGAGCCGACGCTGCCCGCCGCGCAGCGCACTCGCAGCGCCCTGGCCCTCAGCTCCATCGCCGTCTACCGGGCCGACCCCGTCACCAGTGAGGCGACCCTGCGCCGGATCCTCGCCGACCCGGATCTCGCCGTCGAGGTCCGCGGCGAGATCCGCTTCAACCTGGTCCGCGCCCTGGGAGCCTCCAACCCGAACATCGACAGCCGGGCCGAACTGGAGCAGGCCATCACGGAGTTGGCGGCCCGGCCGGGAGCAGCGGCCGCCGCGCTCGCCTCACTGGCCGTCAGCTCCAGCGTGAACGCGCACGGCGGTCACATCAGTGAATGCCTGGCGATGACCGAGCGGGCGGTGCAGCTGGCCGCCGGGAGTGACGACCCGGTCGCCCGGGCGGACGTGGCGGCCAACCGGATCACCGTGCTGGAGTTCGCGGGGGACCCGCGCGGCCGGGAGCTGTTGGCGGAACTGCCCAGGGACTCCACCGACCGGCTGGTGCTGCGCCAGGTCGCCCGGGCACTGAGCAACGCGGCGTACGACGAACTGGTCCGGGGCTGCGACGGCCGGGCCCGCACCCTGCTGGACGAGGCCGAGCAGCTCGCCGAGCGGGTCGGCTACCAACTGCTCGCCTCCTTCTGCGGGGTGACGCGGGTTCAGCTCGACCTGCTCTCCGGGCACTGGGACGGGCTGGACGAGCGGATCGAGGTGCAGCTGCGGGAGGTCGGCGAGGACGACACCGTCCGGGTCGGCCTGCTGGTGGCCCGCGCCACCCTGGACACCGCCCGGGGCCGGTGGGCACGGGCCGCCGAGCAGCTGCTCCCGGTCGAGGCCAAGCGCGAGGAGATCCACGACTGGGACGTGTTCCCCGCCGTGCTCGTCCTGCTCGCCCGGATCGACCTGCTCCGGGAGGAGCCGGTGCGGGCCTGGCAGCGGGTGGCGCCGGTCGTCGACTTCACCCGCACCAAGGGCCTGTGGGCCCGGCCGGTGGACCTGCTGCCTACGGCGGTCCAGGCCGGCCTCGACTCCGGCCGGGCGGATGAGGCGCAGCGCCTGGTGGCCGAGGCCGAGTCCGGCGTCGCCGGGCTGGTCGCCCCCGGGGTCACCGCCGACCTGTCCTGGAGCCGGGGCCTCCTCGTCGCCGAACGGGAGCCGGTCACCGCCCTCGCCCACCTGGACCGCGCCCGGGCCGGCTACGAGGCCATCGGCCGCGTCCACACCGCGGCCCGGGTGGCCGAACAGGCGGGCCGGCTCGGACTGCTGACCGACCCCGATCACCCGGGTGAGGCCGTCCGCCGGTTGGAGGACGCGCTGGAGGTGTTCACCCGCCTCGGTGCCACCGCCGACGCCGAGCGCTGCCGGCAGGCCCTGCGTCGGAGCGGACGGCTCCGCCCCGAGCCCGCGGGCCGTCGCAGCTACGGCGACGACCTGTCCCCGAGGGAGCGCCAGGTGGCCGAACTGCTGGCCACCGGCGCCACCAACCAGGACATTGCCCGGGCCCTCTCCCTCTCCCCGCGCACCGCCGAACACCACGCCGCCGCCGTGCTGCGCAAGCTCGGGGTCACTCGCGCCGAGGTCCGCGACGCTCTCTGACGGGTACTCACGGGGCAGCGGCCACGGGCCGACCACGGCCCGCAGGTGCGGGAGGCAGTGGTGGCCGGCCACTGGGTCTCCGGCGGTCGCACTCCTTGAAGAAGCTGCCCATGCCGCGGATGAGGTCGTTCGAGGCCACCGCTGCCGGCCCTCGGATTGCTTCTGGCTGCCCTCGGCGACCGCGTGCATGAGGCGCTCGTCCGATCTCAGGGTGATCAGTGTTGACGCCTGTCGCGCTCGTCGGCGACGGCGCCGCCGAACGGTGTGAAGCCCATGCTCGTTCCGAACATGTCGTCACCACTCCGGAAGGCGAGCAGGCGTGCCGATGGTGCATCCCCCGCCTCGCCGAAGTGGAAAACAGCGAGCGGAGCGGTTGAATCGCCGGAGGCGTAGCCAAGGGTCTTGGCCGAATGCGGATCTTGGTCGCCAAAGATCGCGGACGGCCGACCATGGACCTGCAGAACATCGTCGAGCGTGCGGTCGGTCTCCGCCCAGCCTTCGGCTGTCTCGACGAGGTTCGTGTAGTCGTGCGTCCGCAAGGCTCTGTCGAGACGGAGCCAGCCGCGGTTGTGGGCTGCGGCGCCGTACTCCGCGGCCACCACGTGAATCTCCGGCTGGGGAAAGCAGTAGCGCAGCAACGCCGCCATGTCCAACCGCGCGTTGTCGTCCACGATCCACCGCGCGCCGTCGGGACGGCCCTCGTCCTGGGCGAGGGCATCGAGGAGGACCGGCAAGCACGCAAGCCCGCCGTGCACATCGGGGCACCGCACGGCGGCGTTGAACTCGTCGAGCACGCGGACGTGTTCCGCCTCGGTGAGTAGGGTCCGGCGGCGAACCGTGCGGGGAAGGCTCCGAAGGGACGGCATGCCGACCACCTTGAGCCGTTGCCGTCCGGCTGTCCACCCCGTTCTTCAATCCGCTTGCGTACTCGCCGGTCGTGAGGAACTTCGAGCAGCGGAGGTAGCGGTCGCACTCGCAGGGTCCGCCGACATCTGCGCGTTGCGGTGCCCCGTTATTGGTCTGCTTGTGAGCCGCAGCCTTAGAAGCCGTCACTCTCTGCGGCGATCGGCACCCACTCACGGCGCCAGGACGGACAGTCCGGGCTCACGAGCGCTCGATGCGGCTGCTCCTCAATGACTGCTCGCGGCTGCATAGCCCGGACGGGGGCCCGCTTCTGTCGGCGGTCGTGGTGCTGAAGGGCGACGAGGTGCCGTCTAGCGGCTTCTACAAGCTGGCGCGCAGCGCCCCGTTCAACCGGCTGGGGACCGACGAGAAGATCTGGATCGGTGAGCTGCGGAGGCTCGGGCTGCTCACCTGACGCTGGCCGTGTGGACGGCTGCGCCCCTCATGACGAGGGACGCAGCCGTTTTGCGTCGGGAGGGGACTTTCCTGGTGGCCCCTTCTCAGCGAGACAACGAGCAGGTAGGCCGCCGACGGCCCGACGAGAGCGGTCAGTTGAGCCCGAGGTGGGGACACTGTGGGGACATTGCGGTGAAGAAGGCGAGCGAAAGGCAGTGAAGCGCGACGTTTGCTCGCCCAGTGTGATGGCCCTTGACCTGCAAGAACATCGTAGGTCCGACCCCCAAGGCACCGTAGGACGGCCTTCGGGCGAGGCGCACCCTGGCGCGATCCGATCGGGTGGCGGACCGTCAGAAGTCGCGCAGGCCAGGCCCGGTTCCGACCTGGGAGCGCTCGCCCACCTCGTCCGGGTCGTGGCCGAGGACGCGATCCGCCGCAGCGAGCAGGCCATGGCCCGGGTGGGCGGCGATCCCCGCCGGTTCTTCGACGAGCACCGGCGCTCGGTCGCCGCCCGCGACACGGGGCAGCACCACTGCCTGAGCACTCACCCGCACCCCGAGGGCATATGTCCGCCCCGTCCTCTGGCACCGCACCGAACCCACCCGGTGACGGAAGGAGCCGGGCCTGGCCGTCGGGCCCTTCACTTGTCCATCCTGACCTCAGCCGCGGCTCCGCTGTCCCCGCAGTCGAGCGGGCCGCTCTGGCGGATGCCCTCACCGCGGCGCCCGCGGACTGCAGTGCCTGGGGGTGGCCGTACGCTGGGCGTCTCTTGCCGGGTGTCCGGGAGGAGGTTGGGCATGGTGGTGGAGGAGAGCGAACGTGGCACAGGGGCGTGGCGGTATCAGGGGTGCGCGTATCGGTTCGGGTCCGATGGGGGAGTCGGAGCGCGGTGATCTGGCACCCCGCACCGCGGTGTCGTTCTGGTGCGGTAATGGGCACCGCACCCAGCCCAGCTTCGCAACCGGTGCCGAGGTCCCGCAGTTGTGGGACTGCCCCCGGTGCGGCCTGCCCGCCGGCACCGACCCCGACAACACCCCGGTGGCTCCGGGCAGCACTCCTTTCAAGACGCACTTCGGCTACGTGCTCCAGCGCCGCAGCCGCCAGGACGGCGAGGTCCTCCTCGATGAGGCGCTGGCCAAGCTCCGGGGCACGTTCTGACAGGTGGGCTTGATCCGCCTTGACGGAAATCATCCTTCGGGGCCAAATCCCCTGATCCGGAGTGTCCGTCAAAGCGGATCAAGCCCACCGGAATCTGACGGATCGGAGACGTCGCGTCAGGTCCGCGAACGGATCGCACTGCAACGACAAGCTCAGGACAGGGGGTGCTCCTCGTCCGGACGGGATGTCGTCCCGGGCTGGGCCGGGCCGGTCGTTCGGACCCGGCGTACGAGGTGGACGACTCCGGCGAGTGCCACGGCTGTCCCGAGCGGGGTGAACCAGGATGTCCAGAAGGAGAGCAGGACGGCAGGTAGGACAGATCGTCGAGGCTTGTGGTGACGAACGGCATCAGCCAGGGAGGGTTCCGAGCCCGATGCCGAGGGACAGGAGCCGGTCGGGCCGGCGGGCGGAGAGCCGGCCCAGCAGGACGGCTGCCGTCATGGTGCTCAGTCAGGGCAGCAGGCCCGTGAGGGTCAGCGCGCTGCCCCAGAAGAACGCGTCCCCGTACTTGCTCAACGCGATCATCGGGACCCTGATGCCCAGCGTGAGGCCGACATTTCCCAACGGCTTCGTTGCGTGACGTCCACCAGGCCGGACGGTGCGATCAGCACCAGCAGGCCGACCAGCGCCTGGCACAGCAGCTCGCCCACCGCCCACGGGTAGGGCTGCATGACCAGGGCCATCACGCCGAGGCCGACAACGGCGGCCGCTGTACCCGCAGTTCGGGCAGTTCGCCACCGGCTCAGCAGGGCGTACCCGAGGGCGATCAGGCACGGCAGGGGTCGATGGTCGGACGATGAAGTAGATGATTCAGCCCCGGGATGGCCGGGAGCCCGGTGTCAGAGGCGAACGGTCATCGCCACGGTCACGTCGTCCCCCGCCGAGAGGCCCTGGGGTCTGCGCACGGCAATCTTGAGCGGCAACAGGTAGCCGCCGTCCCTCGGGAAGAGCGAGGTGGCGAAGGCGGTCCCCTCGATCCGAGCCTCGACCGGAACGACACCCCAGCCGTACGTGGCCATCGCCGCCACCTGGCGCACCTCGGCGGCTTGTTCCGCCGGCACGGGGACGAAGTAGAACGGGGAAGGCCCTCGCCACTCGATCACCCGGCCACTGAAGACGATGTCCACGGGATCGGTCCGTTCCTTGGGCGGGGCCGGCGCAGGCTGCCCCGCCGGCGGTCTGGGTGCCACCGTAGTACGGCAGGTGATCACCGGTCACGCAGTCTGCGACAACCGGTCGGCACGAGCCGGCACTCGCCGTCGAACCTCCGTCACGTCGTAGGGTGCGGTCGCGATGCGCGCGCAGGTGCACTTCGCTCTGCCCGATCGGGCAGTGTATGTCGGCGCCGGCGCCGTTGTCGTGGCGCGATCTTGACCGGGCGTCAGCAGGGACTACAGGGTGGTTCGCATCCGGATCAACATGCCGGTGTCCATCCCTGCCGTGAGAGAGAACCATGAACAAGATCCGAAGTGCGGTCGCGGTCGCATCGGCACTGGCCGCCGTACTTGCCGCTGCCCCCGCCGCTGGGGCGTCGGACAAGCCGGTCGTCGTCGAGAAGCTCTGCTCCAACCGTGGCGGGATCTTCTTCTGCGGGTTCGCCTACGGCTCCGGCGAGACCATCATGAAGACGGCGAAGGGCGAGGTGCGCTTCGTGATCGGCACGGACCACACGGTGTGGATCAACGACGACAACGGAGCGTGGGCATCCCTGGGCGGCGGCCCCTTCGTCAGGCAGGTGAAGATCCTCAACCACCGGGGCGACTTCAACTTCACCATCAGCTCCGTCGACGGCAACAACGTCACCTGGTCCCGGACCCTCACCCCATGGGACGGTTGGACCGCGTGGTACCCGGGCATTCCCAAGGGTTCGTAGTCCGAGGGGAGGGGGTGGGTGCGAAATTCGTACCCACCCCCTCCGGCGTATCTCCGGGATCCGGCGCAGTGGTGCTGACGGACCGCCATCTGCGGGCCCAGCAGCCGGTCCTACGTTGTTGGCGGGTCGGGCGAGGCCGTCGTTTGACGGTCTCGCGGGAGCATCCGCACTCCACCGGCGTGGAGTCCGTGATCTGCACGTCGTTGCTCCACGCCGAGGTGTCGGTGGCCGGCAGTCGGATCACCCGACGCAGCAACTCGGCGGCCTGGCGGAGGAGCTTGTTGTAGCCGTGCTGCTTGGGCAGGTACGGGAAGAGATGCTGCAGGTGGGAACGGGCGTGGCGGATCCACCTGGCCTCGGAGGTGAACCCGAGCATCGCCTGCACTACCGCCGACCTGACCAGTTCGGCGTCGGTGAGCTGCGGGGCAATCCGCACGGCAGGCCGCCACGGCGCGAGCCGCGGAGAGGCCTTCGGCAGATCGTCGGTCTTCGCATAGAGTGCGGTCGCAAGGTGTCCAACTCTGTCTTCACACACCGACGTTGGACGCTCTCGTCCTATGCGCGCAACCGATCGCTTGGAACACCGTGATTCTTCCCAAAGATCGTGACCCCCGCTTCATCACCATCCGTCGTGGGGGAACGCTTACGGACTCCGACCATCGGCTCCTGGCTCTGTGGGCTGCCACGTGCGCGGAGCACGTTCTGCACCACTTCGTGTCGGCACAGCCCTCGGACCCGCGACCCCGTGAGGCGATCGAGCAGATTCGGGCATGGACGCGCGGCGAGATCAGGATGTCCCAGTCCCGAGCTGCGGGTGGCCATGCCATGGCTGCGGCAAGAGAGTTGAGTGGAGCCGCTCGGCACGCTGCCTATGCTGCCGGCCAGGCGGCGGTGGTGGCGCACGTCGCCGCACACGAGCTCGGCGCTGCGGCCTACGCGATCAAGGCCGTGCGTGCGGCGGCCCACGGACGGCAGGGCGAGAGCGCCGGCCGGCTCGAGTGTCGTTGGCAGCGCGAACAGCTTCCGGAGGTGATTCGTGAACTCGTCCTGGACGACCAGCGGTTGCGAAACGAGATCTGCTGGTCGGTCTTCGAGTGTTGACGGGCGTGACGGCTTGTCTACACTGCCCATTCGAATCGACCCTCCAATGCTGCCCCGCAGAAGCTCGTGGAGGGGTGTTGGGCCGGGCTGCGTATTCGTCGGTGAAGATGGACGGCGCGGACTGACGGCGTCAGGAGCCACCCAGGGCACCAGTCCGCTTGTGAGCCGCAGTCTTGGTCAGCCGCTTCGCGGCCGTGGCGCTCACAGGGATGCTTCATACGCCTCGCGGATGGAGGCAGGGATGCGTCCCCTGTCATTGACGAGGTAGCCGTTTGCGTGGGCCCAGAGTCGTATCGCCTCGCCCTCCGAACCGCGATCGCGCAGATTGCTTCCGGCGGTCTCCCTTGCGTTGCCTGAGGAGACCCCTTCCAGGTGGTCCGCTGCATCCTGGAAGAAGGCGAACAACGAGGTGAACCTTCCCTCTTCAGGCTCGGAGCCCTCGGACCAAGACCCGATGCTTCCGGTGCGCGTGTTCAGGAACCGTCCGTAGAAGCCGTCACTCTCTGCGGCGATCGGCACCCACTCACGGCGCCAGGACGGGCAGTCCGGGTTTTCGGAGGGTTCCATCTCCTCGATGCCCATCTTGTGGAGGTAGACACGCTGGATGTCCGTCAGCCCCAGAAGGAAGCCGCCGCTGGGGAGAACTCCCGCACATCCCAGCGCCACCAGGCACGAGCCGACGTCGGGTTGCCTCCCAGCACCGACGTCGTTTGTCAGAAGCCACCGTCGCATGTCGCTCGGCAGCTTCAGGCCCATGCGCCCTTCGGCATCGCTGATGGCTGTCGGGCTGCCTGGGCCGCCGAGGCCGGCGAAGACGCCGGGAGCATTCTGTTCGAGCCAGCTGGTGATTCGGCCCCACGCTCGGCCCACGTCCGCTGCCTCGTACGCCGGTATTTCGCTCATACGCGACCCCCAACGGAAGGAGCACGTCCGCCCGGGTTACTGGCCTCCCGGGACCGCAGGGCAGGCTCCAAGGTTCTGACGCCGTCGATCGAGAAAGAGGGCGACCGCTGATCATCCATGGGCAGACCGTACGGGGCTGCACTGACATGGACCCCTTGGGATTCCGTGCTGCTGCGGCCCAAGCCCGTACGCGTCGACGGGCCGCGAGGTTGCCCGCGGTGGGCTTGCGTACCCGTGTCGTCTGCGCAGCAGGACTCTCGGAGCGATAGCGTGGTTGCAAGGAGCAGTCGTGGTTCGCCGCTACTCGCTCGTGATCGCGGTTGCGGGCACATTGCTGGCCGGGACTGCGGCGGACGAGCCCGGTCGGATGCGGCACTCGCGCAGTGCGGGAGTCGGCGGCTGCGCATGTCGAGGAGAACAGCATGGCTACGGGCATCGTGAAGTGGTTCAACGCCGAGAAGGGCTTCGGTTTCATCGAGCAGGACGGTGGAGGCGCTGACGTCTTCGCGCACTACTCCAACATCGCCGCTCAGGGCTTCCGCGAGCTGCAGGAGGGCCAGAAGGTCGAGTTCGACGTCACGCAGGGCCAGAAGGGCCCGCAGGCGGAGAACATCCGCCCGATCTGATCAGTCCACATTCCGCGACGCCCCGCAGGCTGCCTTCGCCATCTGCGGGGCGTCTTTCTCGACAGGGTGCCGCTGGTCGGGTCGTGGGTGTCGGTTCAGGCACGCGGGTGCGACAACGCCTTCGATGCAGTCGTCAGCCGGCTTTCTGACGCACCGTAGGCTGGGAGCCCTGCTCCTGCACGCCGGACAGCTCGTCCGGATGGAGGGGCGGCTCCGTCGTCCTCCACCGGTGAAGGGACCTGCCCATGCTGCGCCGTCCGACCGTTTCGATCGCGGAGATCCCGGTCTCCGACCGCGCGGCCGGACCGTACGGAATCACGGCCGGACCTGATGGCGCCCTGTGGTTCACCATGGTCCACCACGGGCGGATCGGCCGGGTCACGGCCGACGGTGAGGTCTCCGCCCACCAGCTCGAACCGGCCACCGGCGGACCGTCGGTCATCACGGCGGGACCCGACGGCGCGCTGTGGTTCACCGAGTTCCGCGGTCACCGGATCGGCCGCATCACCACCACCGGGGACGTCACGTCCTTCCCGCTGCCGACGCCGGATGCCGGGCCGTTCGGGATTGCCACGGGACCCGACGGCGCGCTGTGGTTCACCGAGGCCAACGTCGACCGGATCGGCCGGATCACGCCCGACGGCCACGTCACCGAGTTCTCGCTGCCGCTCTCGGGAGCCTTCCCGTCGGCCATCGCGGCCGGGGCGGACGGCAGGATGTGGTTCACGCTGAACCAGGCGAACGCGATCGGCGCCATCGGCACCGACGGTGATGTCAGCGTCCACCCGATCCCGACCCCGGCGAGCGCCCCGGTCGGCATCACCGCCGGTGCCGACGGCGCGATGTGGTTCGTCGAGATCGGGGCCGGCCAGATCGGGCGGATCACGCCGGACGGCAGGATCGACGAGTTCGCCCTGCCCGACCGCGCGGCACGTCCGCACGCCATCGCAGCCGACGCCGACGGGACCTGCTGGTTCACCGAGTGGGGATCCAACCGGATCGGCCGGATCACCCTCGACGGCCGTATCGACGAACACGATCTCCCGAGCCCGTCCTCGGAGCCTCACGGCATCGCCCAGGGGCCGGACGGCGCCATGTGGACCGCTCTGGAGATCGGATCGGTCGCACGCCTCGCAGCGCTCTGAGCGCCCCGGACACGGACCGCCCAACGCGTCCGGTCGGGCCGCCCGCTGCTGATGGGCGACCCGACCGGGTGTCAGTTCCGTTGGTTCAGCGGGCTGTTCAGCCGCCGATCACCGGGTAGTGGTCGGAGAGGTCGCTGTACGTGTAGCTCTTGCCCCAGCTGCTGACCGTCCACGGCTTGCTGTGGAAGCGCAGCACCTCGTTGGTGTAGCTCTGCGGCCGGGCGTGGTCGGCCCGGTAGAGCACGTAGTCGAGGTCCTCCTTCGGCTCGCCCGGGTAGCGGTAGGCGGCGATCGAGTTGTCGACGGTGTCGAAGGAGTTCACCCAGCCGGTCCGGCTGGTGGCCGGGGCCAGGTTGCCGTTGCTGAGCATCGACGGGTACTCGGAGTCGTGCGAGTTCACGTTGAGGTCGCCGGTGATGATCACCGGCTCGCTCGCCGGGATGCCCTTGTTGTCGACGAAGGTCTTCATCGCGTTGAGCTGGGCGGCCCGGACGGTGGCGGGCTCGCCGCTGGAGCAGCCGGTGTCGGTGGACTGCAGGTGGGTGCCGAGCACGTGGGTGCGCTGGCCGTTGACGTTCAGCACGGCGTAGACGAAGCCCTTGTTCGACCACCAGTCGGCGCCGCAGGCGTCCTTGAAGATGTACTGCTCCTTGCGCAGGAGCGGCCACTTGCTGAGCAGCATCACCCCGCCGTCCTCGGGGGTGGTGGAGCTGTAGCTGCCGCCGGTCGCATCCCAGCCGCTGGTGGAGCGGCCGACCACGGGGGTCTGGTACGGGTAGGCCGACTTGGCCAGCGAGAGCAGCTTGTCCGAGGTGGCGTTGTCGAACGCCTCCTGGAGCACCACCACGTCGTTGCCCTGGAAGAACGGCGCGGCCGCGATCTCGGTGGCCCGGTGGTCCTGGCCCCAGTTGGGGTAGAGGCTGGTGCTCATCAGGAAGGTGTTGTACGTGAGCACCTTGAGCGGCGCGACGGTGACGGGCGCCTGCTCGGCCTGCGCGGCGGGGGCGGCAGCGAGCGTGCCGAGCAGGGCTGCCGCGGCGAGGGCGGCTGCGCGGCGGACGGACGTGTGGGGCATCGAAGCTCCGGAATGAGGGTGACGGGGGCTCGTCAAGCGACGAGGTGTTGGCTAGTCAACTCGGGCTTGTTCACGCGCTTCAAGACGTCGGGAGAGCATTCGATGAACTCGGCTTGAACTAGACCTACTGTCAGGTACGTACCTGGAGGGAGCGAGGGTCGTGGCCGAAGTCGTCGGCGACCAGACGGTCGGCCCAGCGGCGGAGGGCGTCCGCGACCGGTGGGTGGCTGAGTCCGGCGGCGGTGGCGAGCCGGTCGGCGGAGGCGGTGTCGTAGCGGTCCTCGGAGAGGAACGAGAGGGTCTCCGGGTCGGCGCCGGTGAGTGCACGGGGCAGGCGTCGGACCAGTCCGACCGGCACTCGCAGGCGGGGCGCGCGGACGCCCAGGTGGTCGGCCAACAGGGCGATCAGGGCCGGGAGTTCGGGGGTGGCCGGGTCGAGCACGGTGTGCTGGTGCAGCGGGCCCTGGTCGTGCTGCGGGACGGCGGCCAGGAAGCGGGCCAGGTGGTCGATGGCCACCACGGGGACGAAGGTGCGACGGCTGCCCGCGAGGGCGGGGAGGCGGCCCCGGTACAGCTGCTCGACCAGCGGGGCCAGGCCGATGTACTGGCCTGCCTCGCCGGTGACGGAGTGTCCGATCACGGTGCTGGGGCTCACCACGCTGAGCGGCACGCCGAGTTCGGGTGCGAGGGCTCGGACGGCGCTGTCGCCCTCGATCTTCGACGCCTCGTACGCGCCGAGGCGCCGGTACAGGCGGTCGGCGTGGGCCGGTGGCAGGGGGGACGGGTGGCCGGCGACCCGGTAGCCGGAGAGGTGCATCAGGCGGCGGGTGGCAGGGCGGGCGGCGGCCCAGCGCAGCACGTTGACGGCGCCGTCCCGGTTGGCGGTGCGGGCCTCGTCCTGGGGGAGGCCGAAGCGGAAGCGGGCGGCGAGGTTGTGGATGTCGCGGACGTCCGCCAACTGTTCGAGGTCGGCGGGGGAGAGGCCGAGGTCGGGGCGGGTGATGTCGGCGGCGACCGTGCTGAGGGTGTCGGTCGTGGTGCCGTGCCCGCTCAGCCAGTGGCGGAGCTCGGTGTCCCGGCCATCCCGGACGCCGACGGCCACCAGGTGTCCCTGGTCGAGGAGTTCGCGCACCAGCCAGCGGCCGATGAAGCCGTTGGCGCCGAGGACGAGCGTGGTCGCGGTCATGTGTTCTCCTTGAATAGACCGGTCTACATAATTTATGGATGGGGAGGTGCGCGAGTGGTGGCCCCGGGGCGGGATCAGGCGAGCAGCAGCTCGGCCGAGCGGGCGGCCTGGTCCAGCGGGAGGCGGCTGTGCTGAACCCGGGCCAGCAGCAGGGCGCCTTCGAGCAGCGACAGCACGGCCCCGGCGGTGACGTCCGCCCGGTCAGTGGAGTGACCCTCCGTCACCAGCAGCTCCGCGAAGGCCTGTTGCCAGCCCGCGTAGGTGTCGGCGCACAGGCGGCGGAGCGGTTCGTTCGAGGCCGAGATCTCCAGGGCGACGGTGGCCAGCGGGCAGCCCTTGCGGTAGCCGGACTGCTCCATCCGGTCGGCGAGCAGGCCGATCAGCCGGCTGATCACCTGCGCCGACCCCGCCGTGCGGGTGTCCCGGAGCAGCTCGATCAGGTCGCTCATCTCGCGCCCGGCCTCGGTGAGCGCCTGGGCCACCAACTGGTCCTTGCCCTCGGGGAAGTGGAAGTACAGCGAGCCGCGCGGTGTGCCGCTCTCGGCCAGCACCAGATTCAGCCCGGTGGCGGCGTACCCCTGGGCCTCCAGCAGATCCCGGGTGGCCCGCACCAGTCGGGCCCGCGTCTCCTCGCCCTTGGCTCCCATGGCGATGAGAATAGACCGGTCTGCATATTCTGGGCAACCGGCTTGGGGCGACAGGGGTTCGGTATTTCCGAACCCCGGAGTCGGGTGGCTGCCCCAGTGCCTCGTTGACCCGCGGTTCCGTAGCTTCGGAGCATCGTCGGCGACCGCCGGCCACCGAAGGAGACAACGATGCCCGACCGCGAACCGCCCACCCCGCCGGACGCCCTGCAGCTGCACGGCGTGACCCGGCACTACGGACGCGGCCGCAACGCCGTGCACGCACTGCGCGGCATCGACCTCCGGTTGCCCCGCGGCAGCTTCACCGCCGTGATGGGACCGTCGGGCTCGGGGAAGAGCACCTTCCTGCAGTGCGCCGCCGGGCTGGACCGCCCCTCCAGTGGCTCGGTCCGGCTGGGCGGGCAGGAGCTGACCGGCCTGCGGGAGCGGCGGCTGACCCGGCTGCGGCGGGCCCGGATCGGCTTCGTCTTCCAGCAGTTCAACCTGCTCCCGGCCCTGACGGTCGAACAGAACGTCCTGCTGCCGCTCCGACTGGACGGCCGCCGGGCCGACCACCGGCGGGCCGCCCGTGCGCTGACCGAGGTCGGCCTGGCCGGGCGAGCCGGGCATCGGCCCGGCCAGCTCTCCGGCGGACAGCAGCAGCGGGTCGCCATCGCCCGCGCCCTGATCACCGAACCCGAGGTGGTGTTCGCCGACGAGCCCACCGGCGCACTGGACTCCGTCACCGCCGCCGAGGTCCTCGGCTTGCTGCGGCGCTCGGTCGACACCCACGGTGCCACCGTGGTGATGGTGACCCACGACCCGGCCGCAGCGGCCTGGGCCGACCGGGTGCTCGTCCTCGACCACGGCCGGATCGTGGCCGACCTGCCCGGCGCCCACGGCGGGGAAGAGCACCGCGAGGAGGCAGCCCGCCGGATCGCCGCCCGGATGCGTACCCTGACCGCCCGGCCAGACCTGACGGCCCGACAGGTCCCGGCAGCCCGACAGGGGGCGGCGGCGTGACCACCGGCCTGGCCCGCGCCTCGCTGCGCTCCCGTCCCGCCGCCGCCGTCGGGGTGTTCGCCGCGCTGGTGCTGGCCGCGACGGTGATCACCGCGTCGGTGGCGATCCTGCTCACCGCTTCCGCCGCGCCGCCGTCCCCGCAACGCGAGGACCTGACCACCATCGGGATCGGCTTCACCCTGGTCACCGTCTACCTCTCGATCTTCGCCACTGCCCAGGTGGCCGCGCTGGCGGTGGCGCAGCGGCAGCGCGAGACGGCGGTGCTGCGCGCGGTGGGTGCGAGCCCCTGGCAGGTCCGGCGCGCGGTCGCCGCCGAGACGCTGCTCACCGCCGTCCCGGCGCTGCCCGTCGGCTACGGTCTGGGCGTGCTGCTGGCCCGGTGGTGGTTCGGTGCGATGGCCGACCAGGGGCTGGTGCCGCCCGGTCTCCGACTGACCGTCAGCTGGCCGCCCGGCGTGGCCGCGGCGGTCGTCCTCACCGTCACCTCCGTGCTCGGCGGCCTGCTGGCCGCGCAGCGTGCGGCCCGGTCCCGGCCGGCCGCCGCGCTCGGTGAAGCGGCCGGACCCGGTGGTGGACCGGTGGTGCTGCGGTCCGTGCTCGCGCTGGCGGCGCTGGCGGGGGCGGTCGTACTGCAGTCCGCCGTCGCCGCCGAACCGGCCGAGGAAGCGTCCGAACACGTCCCGTTGCTGCTGCTCGCGTACCTGGTCGCGATCGCATTGGCGGGTCCGGTGCTCGGGCGGCTGGCGGCCMCGGCGGCCGCCGTGCCGTTGCGCCTTTTCGGGGCGCCCGGGGAGCTGGCGGTGGCCAACAGCCGGGCCCGGTCCCGGCGGCTGTCGGCGGCGATCACGCCGGTCACGCTGGTGGTGGCCTTCACGCTGGCCAGGCTCGGCAGCCTGGTGGGTGGTCAGGAACCGTCCTGGATCGACCTGTTCGCCACCGTGCTCTACGCCGGGTTCGCCGCGCTGGTCGCCGCCGACACCCTGGTGATGCTGATGCTGGAGCGCCGCCGCGAACTCGCCCTGCTCCGCCTGATCGGCGCCGGGACCGGCCAGCTGGTGCGGATGGTGCTGCTGGAGTCGGTCATCGTCACCGCCACCGCGCTCGGGCTGGGCACGGCGGTGGCGAGCGCCGCCGTGGCGCCGTTCGGCGGCGGGGGACCGTCGGACGTCCCGGGCCAGGTCCGGGTCGGGGTGGCGGTCGCCGTGGCGGTGCTCGTTGTAGGGTCCTCGTTCGGCCCCCTGGCCCGGCTGCTGACGATCCGTCCGGCGGCCGGTGCGTCCCGGTGAGGGCAGCGGTGTCCGGCGGAGGTGGTGACGTGACGGAGCGGACGCGGATCGGCAGGGCGCTGCACGCCCTCGGCGTACCGGCGGGCCGGGAACTGCTCTACGCCTTGGCCGCCCCCGTCCTCGGCGTGCTCGGGGCGCTGCTGGTCTACCCGCTGCTGGCCGTCGGCCTGGTGCTGTCGGTGACCCACCTCGGGCTGCCGCTGCTGGCCGGGGTGCTGACCGTGGCGCGCTGGATCGGCGGCCTGCACCGCCGCCTGCTGGCCGGGCTGCTGGGCGAGTCCGTCCCGCCCCCGCGCCGCCCCGAGGCCGAACGGGCCGGGCTGGTCCGGGCCACGCTCACCGACGGCTCGCACTGGCGGACGGTGGCGTACGTGCTGCTGGCCGCGCCGCTCGGCGTGCTGGTCCTGCTGGTGACGGTCGGGCTGCGGCTGTACGGGCTGGCCGCCGTGCTGTACCCGTTCTGGTGGCGGCTGGTCAGCGCCGACGGGCACCGGGGCCTGAGCCTCGGGAACTGGGCCTTGGACAGCGCGACGAAGGCGCTGGCGGTGGCCGCCGCCGGGCTGGCCACCACCGCGCTGGCCGGCTGGGTGAGCCATCGGCTGCTGGCGCTGGTCAGGTACCTGGGCCGGACCCTGCTCGGGCCCGGCAGGCTCTCCGAGCGGGTCCGGGACCTCGAGGAGAGCCGGGCGCTGGCCGTGCACAACTCGGCCATGACGCTGCGCCGGATCGAGCGCGACCTGCACGACGGCGCCCAGGCCCAGCTGGTCGCGGTCACCCTGGCACTGGCCTCGGCCCGGTCCCGGCTGGACCGGCGCGACCCCGACGGCACCCTCCAGGAGGCGGACCTGGCGCGCGGTCGGGAACTGGTCGAGCAGGCGCTCGGGAACGCCAGGACTGCCATCACCGACCTGCGCGACCTGGTGCGCGGTATCCATCCGCCGGTCCTGGACACGGGCCTGGACGCTGCGTTGGAGACCTTGGCCGCCCGTACGGGCGTGCCGGTCCGGCTGCGGACCGAACTGGCCGGGCGGCTGCCCGAGGCGGTCGAGACCATCGCGTACTTCTGCGCCTCCGAGCTGCTCAACAACGCCGCCCGCCACTCGGGCGCGCCGCTGATCGAGCTGACGGCGGAGCACCGGGACGGCGCCCTGCTGCTCCGGGTCCGGGACGAAGGGCGGGGCGGGGCGGTGCTGGTACCGGGTACGGCGGGCGGCGGCAGCGGACTGTCCGGGCTGGCCGAACGGGTCCGGGAGGTGGACGGGACGCTGCGGATCAGCAGTCCGGCCGGCGGGCCGACCACCGTTACGGTGGAGGTGCCGGTCTGACCCGGCGTCACCCCGGCGCCGAGCGGCCATCGGCGACACCGGGAACGTTAGGCTCCAGATGCGCATCGTGATAGCCGAGGACGCCGCCGTCCTGCGGCACGGCATGGTCCAACTGCTCGACGAGCGTGGCTTCGACGTGGTGGCGGCGGTCGGTGACGCCCGGGCGCTGCACAGCGCCGTCGCGGAGCACCGGCCGGACGTGGTGGTGGCCGATATCCGGATGCCACCCGGCCACACCGACGAGGGACTGCGGGCGGCCATCGAACTCCGACTGGAGTTCCCGGAGTTGGGCGTGCTGCTGTTCTCCCAGTACATCGAGACCCGCTACACCGCGCGGCTGCTGGCCACCGGGGCGTCCGGGATCGGCTACCTGCTCAAGGACCGGGTCGCCGACGTGGACGACTTCGTGGACGCGATCCACCGGGTGGCGGCGGGCGGCACCGCGCTCGACCCGGAGGTGGTCTCCCAGCTGATGGCGACCCGTCAGCACAGCAGCGGCGTCGATGCGCTGAGTCCGCGCGAGCGGGAGGTGCTGGTGCTGATGGCGCAGGGGCTGACCAACGCGGCCGTCGCCGATGCGCTGACGGTCACTCAGCGGGCGGTGGAGAAGCACGTGGCGGGCATCTTCGCCAAGCTGGCCCTGCCCCGGACCGATACCGAGCACCGGCGGGTGCTGGCCGTGCTCCGCTACCTCGGCGCGGCGCCGAGGTGACGTGGCCCGGCGGGGACGCGTGCGGTGCCGCGCGGCGTTCACGTGGCCCGGGCCGGTCGTTCGCCGAACAGGGGTTGATCTGGCGTCAGGGAGGCCCTTCACTTGTCATGGCGCCGACGCTCCTGCGCGCGGCGGCGCTGTTCCGCACGCTCCACCGCACCGTGCTCCGATGCTCCGACACCTCACCCGACGAGTCTGGAGATCCCGCATGCCCCACTTCCGTCTGCGGCGCACCGTCGTCGCACTCGTGACCCTGCCCCTGCTCGCGCTCGGCACGGGCCTGGCCACGGCCGCACCCGCTCCCCACGCCACGGTCGGTCAGGCCCCGGCCGCCACCCGGGTGTCGGTGATCGAGGACGAGGTCGCCCGTACCCTGGCGACCGCCCTCACCGACCCCGCCCTGCGCGAGCGGCTGCGGGCCGCCGCCGCCGACCCCGTCGCACTCGCCCCGCTGGCCGCCGCTGTCCCCGGCCCCGCCGCCCGGCGG
>NZ_JBFUMY010000059.1:0-45788 GCF_054049135.1 Kitasatospora sp. P5_F3
TCCATGCCCGCCTGCGGGTCGCCGTCGAGCGCGCTTTCGCCCGGCTCAAAACCTGGCGGATCTTCCGCCACGCCCGCTGCAGCCCGAACTGGCTCACGTCAGCCGTCGCAGCGATCCTCACCCTCACGGTCTACAGCTGAAAAGGCTCAGTGAAGCAACGGCGAAAAGCCATCTCGCCAATATCTACGCAGAACTCGGAGTGGAGAGCCGGTTCGCGGCGGTCGCGGCGGCCCTCAGGGACGGGTTGCCGCAGGTGTTCTGACGGTCCGTTGTGGAAATGTTATGACAATGTCGTTTCCTGGTCAGATTTTACCGAGACATGGGATGCGCGGGTCCGCTAGCGTTCCGGATGCCAGGTCGCAGGGCGAGATTCCTACGCGATCCTTTGGCGATCCCATTGATTTGACGCGGCCTCACCATGCCCTTTTTCGGCTGGCCGCCATGAAGGAGAAGACCCACAGTGGCCAACACCGCCTCCCCCGAGCTGTCCGACAAGTCGAAGATTGTCGCCGGCGTTCTGCAGCTCTTCCTCGGTGTCTTCGGCGTCGGCCGTTTCTACACCGGCCACACCGGCATGGCGCTCGCCCAGCTCTTCACCTGCGGTGGCCTCGGCTTCTGGTCGCTGATCGACGGCATCATCTTCCTGGTCAGCAACGACCGCACCGACGCCCAGGGCCGCAAGCTCGCCGGCTGACGATGCCCCAGGTACGCCGTCGGCGTCCCGACCCCCGGTCCGGTGAGTTCACCCGGGCCGGGGGTTCCGGCATGCCCGGGGCCGGTCGGCCGAGCAGGGCCGACCGGCTGCGCACCGCCGCCCTGCCGCTGGCCCTGCCGGCCGCCGGGGCGCTGGGCGCCTGGTACCTCTGGTCGCGCGATCCGCACCTGTCCGGGCAGCTGCTGCCGTTCTGCCCCTGGCGCCGGCTGACCGGCCTGTCCTGCCCCGGCTGCGGCGGCACCAGGATGACGTACGACCTGCTGCACGGTGACCTCGCCGCCGCCTGGGCGGACAACGCGGCGCTGCTGCTCACTCTCCCGCTGCTCGCGGTGCTCTACGGGAACTGGCTCCGGCACGGACTGGCCGGACGGCGCTTCCGGGTCCGGCTCGGCACCCGTGGGACGGTCGCCGTTCTGACCGTCGCGGTGCTCTGGACGGTCGGCCGCAACCTCTGGTGACTGTCCGGACTCCGGACTCTGTTCGAACAGGTGGTCGGAAAAGGCCCGATTAAATGGCCCTGTTGTCCGGATTTGCGTTCCGTTCGATAACAGATCTTGCCCGAATTTTGGACAGACCCTTCCGCAGCGTGCCCCTCCTTCACTACTTTCTCCACACGCTCTCTCGAACGACCCACCCCACCCCGAGACGGGCACCGCAGGGCTGTCCGTTCGTCGACGACGCCGACGGACCGCTCCAGGGCGGAAACCCCACCTGCGCGTACAACCCGGACTCCGGGTCAGGCCCCGGCCTGCCCGGAAGCCGGTGACCGCCGCAGAAAGGAACGCGCGTCGTGACTGCCGAGACCTCCCAGACCCTGGACCGTGGTGTCCGGGTCCTCAAACTGCTGGCCGACTCCGAGCGCGGCCTGACCGTCACCGAGCTGGCGGCCCGCCTGGCCGTCAACCGGACGGTCGTCTACCGACTGCTGGCCACCCTGGAGCAGCACGGGCTGGTCCGCCGCGACATCGGCGGCCGGGCCCGGGTCGGCCTCGGCGTGCTGCGGCTGGCCCACCGGGTCCACCCGCTGCTCCGGGAGGCCGCGCTGCCCGCGCTGCGCAGCCTGGCCGAGGATCTCGGCGCCACCGCCCACCTGACCCTGGTCGACGGCGCCGAGGCGCTCGCGGTGGCCGTGGTGGAGCCGAGCTGGACCGACTTCCACGTCGCGTACCGGACCGGCCTGCGGCACCCGCTGGACGAGAGCGCGGCCGGCCGGGCGATCCTGGAGGCCCGCAACTTCCCCGGTCAGCGGCGGCCCGAGCAGGGCTTCGTGATCACCCGGGCGGAGGAGCAGTCCGGCGCCAGCGGTGCGGCGGCGGCCCTGCTGGGGCTGAGCGGGATCGAGGGCAGCGTCGGCGTGGTGATGCTGAACGGGCTGGTGCCCGAGCGGGTCGGCCCGCGGGTGGTGGAGGCCGCGACCGAGGTGGCCGACGCCCTGCGGTAGTCGGTGCCTCCGCCCGGCGGGGTTGCCCCGTACGATTCCGGTGTGTCCGATGCGAAGCTGCCCCCGGTGCTGACCCGTCCGAAGACCCGCGCGCTGACCCTGTGCGGGGTGCTGGTCGCGGCGCTGTTCGGGACGGCGGCGTTCGTGCCGCTGCCGTTCACGCTGACCCTGCCGGGGACCACCGCGGACGTGCTCGGCTCGTACGAGGGACAGCCGGTGCTGACCGTCACCGGGGCGCCGGTCCGGCAGACCGTCGGGCAGCTGCGGATGGTGACCATCTCGGCGACCAACCCGGGCGAGCGGACCACCATGTTCACCGCGCTGGGCGCCTGGCTGGACCCGGACGAGGCGGTGCTGCCGTCCGAGGCGGTCTACCCGCAGCGGGATCCGGTCAAGGCCGAGCAGGTGACGGCGGAGCAGATGACGGAGTCCCAGGACAGCGCCACCGTGGCGGCCTTGAGCTACCTGAAGCTCTCACCGGACCAGGTGAAGGTGAAGGTCGATCTGGGCTCGATCGGCGGCCCGAGCGCGGGCCAGCTGCTGGCGCTGGGCATCATCGACAAGCTGGCGGGCGACGGCAAGGGCGGTGACCTGTCCGGCGGCCGGGTGATCGCGGGTACCGGCACCATCGACGACCAGGGAAACATCGGTGCGGTCGGCGGCGTACCGCTGAAGACCCAGGCGGCCGCCCGGGACGGCGCGACCGTCTTCCTGGTGCCGAGGAGCGAGTGCTCGTCGGCCGAGGTGAACACCCCGGCCGGACTGCGGCTGGTGCCGGTGGAGACCCTGGCGGACGCGGTCGCTGCTCTGACCGCGCTGAACACCGGTGGTTCGGTGCCCGCCTGCTGACGCTCCGTCGGCGTGCTGTGCCGGTCCGGTCTTTCGTGGAGGCCGGGCGCGTCCCCGTTCGCCCGGCCGTCAGGCCGCCGTTCCGGCGGCCGGCTCGGCTCAGACCCGTCGGGTCACAGCCCGAAGGCGACGGCCGCGAAGTCGTCGCTCAGCCTGGTCCGCAACTGTGCGGCGATCTGCGGTAACCGGTGTGCCTGGGTCATCGGCAGCGAGACCGAGACCGCGGCCAGTCCGCTGCCGGCCACGATCGGCACCGCCGCCGCCGCGGTGCCGAGCACGAACTCCTGGTACTGGGTGATCGGTGCGGCCCGCKGCGGCCCCTGCCGGGGCAGCAGCGGCAGCTGGGCCGGGTCGCGCAGGGTGTACTGGGTGAAGGCGACCATCGGGTATCTGGCCAGATAGGACCGGCGCTCCTCGGCGGACATCAGCGCCAGCAGGGTCTTGCCCGCCGAGGTGGCGTGCGCGCCGGCCGGGAAGTCCCGGACGTCGACGGTGGGTGCGCCGGGCGCGGCCTGGGCCGCGACCATCACCACCTCGCCCTGGCAGTACCTGGACAGGTAGACGGCGGCGGCCAGTTCGTCGCTGAGCCGCCGCAGCAGCCGGTCGAGCCGCCGCTGCCCGGCGGCCGGGCTCTCCTCCCGGCTGAGCCCGGCGACTGCGGGGCCGGTCAGGTAGCGGCCCTCCCGGCGTTCCAGGTAGCAGTCGTGCACCAGGGTGCGGAGCAGGTGGTAGGCGGTGCCCAGCGCCAGCCCGGTGTCCCGGGCGAGCTGCTTGGCGGTGGCGCCGCGCGGGTAGCGGGCGGCCGCCTCCAGCAGCCGCAGGGCGCGCTGGGCGGAGGCGATCAGGGTCGGCGGAGCGCCGACGACGGGCCTCACCGTGCTCCTCCGGCCGGACGGGGAGCCGTGGTTGACGGGGCGGAACATGATGACTGCTCAGGTACGGGTCTCATAGCTGTGATCTTTACGCGCACAGGCCTTTGGCATATGCCATTCCGGCCCGTGTTGCAAACACCGGCGCGGGCTCACTCCCGGGCGGCCTGATCCACCAGCGGCAGGACGCGGAACGGCACCGGATTCTCCAGCGCGATCGCGGTCGAGGCCCGGACGATCCCGTCGAAACCCACCACCCGGTCGATCACCCGCTGGAGATCGGCGTTCGACCTGGCCACGATCCGGACCAGCATGTCCCCGTGCCCGGTGATGGTGTGCAGTTCCAACACCTCGGGCACGGACGTCAGATGGGCCCGGACGTCCACCCCCTGACCCTGCGAGATCTCCAGGGTGGCGAAGGCCGTGACCGGGTAGCCGATCGCCGCCGGATCCACCTGGGGGCCGAAGCCGCCGATCACGCCCCGGGCCTGCAGCCGGTCCAGCCTGGCCTGCACGGTGCCCCTGGCGACCTGGAGCCGGCGGGAGCACTCCAGCACCCCGATCCGGGGCTCCTCGCTGAGAAGTCTGATCAACTTGCCGTCCAGCGCGTCGATCGCGTCGTTCGGGGTGTGCACGGCCACTCCTTCCGGTGGGCAATGTGTCCAGCTGCGCCTGTCATTGTCCGGCCCGGTCGCACAGCTTGCCCAGCGGAAATCGGAACAGTTGCGCAACGCCGGTCCGGACGGCACGCTCCCCCCACCGCCTCGTGGTGCGGGCCCCCACACCGTGCCACGAGGCCAACCGGGGAGGTTCTCGTTGACCGACGTCTCCACTGCACCGCTCGCCCTCCACCCGGACGAGACCGGTCCGCTGCCGGCCCTGCGCACCGACGCGGTGCTCGCCGTCCGGGACGCCCGCCGCACCGCGCGCTACTACTGCGCCGCGCTGGCCATGCGCTGTACCGCGTACGCGGGACCCGAGACCGGGCAGCCGGACACCCTCTCCTTCGTGCTGGAGTCCGGGGCGACCCGACTGATCGTCAGTTCCGCGCTGCACCCCTTCACCGCGCGGGCCGAACGGATCGCCCGGCACGTGTCCCGGTACGGCGACACCATCCTCGACCTGGTCATCGAAGTGCCCGACACCTACGCCGCGTACGACTACGCGGTGGACCGGGGCGCCCTCTCGGTGGCCGAACCGGCCGAGCTCTCCGACCGCTACGGCACCGCCGTGCTGGCCACCCTGGGCACTCCCGGGCCGGCTCACCACCTGCTGGTCGAGCGGACCGCGTACCCGGGGCCGTACCTGCCGGGGTACCTCGCGCCGCCGCCGGGAATCCTGGGCTGAGCCTGGGTCTGCCCGCTCCGGGGCCCGGGCTGCGAGGGGTCAGCGCACCACGGTCTGCACGTCGGGGTGGTGGCCGTTCCAGGTGGCGAAGACCGAGTTGGTGCTGCCGTCCTTGGAGAAGTCCACCCGGAGCCACTGGTCGCCCTGCCAGAGCTGCATCTGCCAGCCCTGGTCGGGCGTCGCGGAGACCAGCTCGGCGGTGGTCGGCTGCATGTCCAGGGCGACCCGACCGCCCGGGACCCGGAAGCTCTTCACCGAGGCCGTGGGACTGGCGGGGGCGGTGGTGGGCTTCTTGCTCGCCCTGGCCACCGGCGTGGTCGCCGCCGCCGGCGTCGGGCCGGCCGAACCGGGCGTCGGGGTGGCCGTGTTCGCGGGCGGTGGCACCGGGGCTGACGGTGTGTCGGAGGTCCGTACCGCCGCCGAAGGCAGCGGCAGGGCCGAGGGCTGCTCGAACGCGGCGTCGGTCAGCACCGCGTGCACGCCGAGCCAGGACAGCGCCACCGCTGCCCCCGTGGCCGCCGTCCAGGCGCCGAGCTGTACCAGTCCGTTCCGCATCGCGTGCACATCCTGCCGTACCGCCGGGACCGGCAGGAGTGCAGGTCAGCGAATCGGCAGGGAAGTTGCACAAATGACACCGGGGCGGTCGTCGAACGTCCCGGAACCGCCCCGCGGTACAGACCACTGGACCCGAATGGCGTACCCTGCGGCCCCATGGCAACAGTGCTCGTGGTCGAGGACGACCCTTTCGTACGCTCCGCCCTCATCCGGCACCTGGCCGAGTCCGGCCATGCGGTCCGCAGTGTCGGCACCGCGTTGGAAGCTCTTCGTGAGGTCGCCCAGGTCGGCTGCGACCTGGTGATCCTCGACCTCGGCCTGCCGGACCTGGACGGCAGTGAGGCGCTCAAGATGATCCGGGGGCTGACCAACGTCCCGGTGATCATCTCCACCGCCCGGGACGACGAGGCCGAGATCGTCCGGCTGCTCAACGACGGCGCGGACGACTACCTGGTGAAACCTTTCTCCGTCGAGCATCTGACGGCCCGGATGACCGCCGTGCTGCGCCGCTTCAGCGGCGGCACCGCCCCGGTCGCCCAGGTGCTCCGGGTCGGCGGACTGGCGATCGACGCCCAGCGCCGCGAGGCCGTACTGGACGACCGGCCGCTGGATCTGACCCGGCGTGAGTTCGACCTGCTGGCCTTCCTGGCGGCCCGGCCCGGTGTCGTGGTGCCGCGCAAGGAGATCCTGGCCGAGGTCTGGCGGCAGACCTACGGCGGGGACCAGACCATCGACGTGCACCTGTCCTGGCTGCGGCGCAAGCTCGGCGAGACCGCCTCCAAGCCGCGCTACCTGCACACCGTCCGGGGCGTCGGGGTCCGGCTGGAGGCCCCGGTGGCCGAGCTCGACGGCGGAGAGCCGACGTGAGCCGGAGCATCGTCTCCGCAGGGGCCGCTCGCAGTGGGCACTCGCTGCGCTGGGCGCTGATCAAGGCGGCGGTGGCGGGGACCACGATGGTCGCGCTGGCCTTCCTGATCCCGCTCGGCCTGATGGTCCAACAGACCGCCAGGGACCGCGCCTTCACCTCCTCCGAACGCCAGGCCGCCGCGCTCGGCCCGGCCCTGGCGATCACCACCGAGCAGGACGCCATCGCCCGTGCGCTGGCCAGCACCGACGCGGGCGCCCAGGAGAAGATGGCCGTCCACCTCCCGATCACCGGCTTCGGCCCCGGCACCGTGGTCGGCAACGGCCGGGCCTCCCAGCTCGCGGTCGCCACCGCGGCCGGCCAGGGCCAGTCCTTCATCGACAAGGCACCCGGCGGTTTCGTCCTGCTCCAGCCCGTCGCCGTGGACGCCGACCGGGTCGCCGTGGTCGAGGTGTACGTCGCCGGGGGAGACCTCACCCGGGGCGTCGGCACCGCCTGGCTGGTGCTCTCGCTGGTCGCGCTCGCCCTGGTCGCCATCTCGGTCCTGGTGGCCGACCGGATGGGCGCCCGGATCGTCGGATCCGCCCGTCGGCTGGCCGCCGCCGCCCGCTCGCTCGGCAGCGGCAACCTCGCGGTCCGGGTCCCGGTCGAGGGACGGCAGGCCGACGGTGCCCCCGAGGAACTCCGGGAGGCCGCCCTCGCCTTCAACGCGATGGCCGACCGGGTGGTCCACCTGCTCGCCGCCGAACGCGAGCTCGCCGCCGACCTCTCGCACCGCCTGCGCACCCCCCTGACGGTCCTTCGGCTGAACACCGCCTCGCTCGGCACCGGCGACGCCGCCGACGCCACCCGGCACGCCGTCGCCCAACTCGAGCGCGAGGTCGACCTGATCATCCGTACCGCCCGCCGCGCGCCCGAGGACGTCCCCTCGGTGGCGTTCGGCTGCGACGCCGCCGAGGTGATCCGGGAACGGGTCGGCTTCTGGTCCGCCCTCGCCGAGGACGAGGGCCGCCGCTGGCAGCTGGCCGGCGCCGAGGGCACCGCGCCCGTACCCGTCCAGCGCGGCGACCTGGCCGCCGCCGTGGACGCCCTGCTCGGCAACGTCTTCCGGCACACCGCCATCGGCACCGCCTTCTCGGTCGACGTCCTGGTCACCGAAGGGTCGGTGATCGTCCTGGTCGGCGACGCCGGCCCCGGCTTCGCCGACCCCGACGCCGCCCTCCGCCGCGGCGAGGGCCAGGGCGGCGAGGGCTCCACCGGCCTCGGCCTGGACATCGTCCGCAAGCTCGCCGAAACCACCGGCGGCGACCTCGCCCTCGGCCGCTCCGCCGTCCTCGGCGGCGCCGAACTCCGCCTCCGCCTGGAGACCCGCCCCGCCCTGCCCCGGCTGTCGCGCAAGCGCCGCTGAACGCTGGGCATCGGCGACTGCTGAGGCATCTACGGCCCAGGGGCTCGGGGAACTGCGACGCCGACCCTTGCAAGGTGATCCGTACATAGGCGGTCAGGCACTTTCGCATGTGACCCCGGCGTCAGATCTCCTCGCATTTCCCCGAGCCCCTGGAAAGTGCATCTGAGCGCCCTGCAAAAGGTGCAGCTTCGAGCCCCCTGCCTTAAGGGATCCCTAACAGAGGTGTTCGGGTGGCTGAGGCGGGGCCTGAGGCCGGTGGGGCGGCGCTAGCGTCGGGCGGGCCGGTGGCGTGGAGCCCCGGTTGACGGTCACTCAGCCGGAGGTCTCAGCCCATGACGAACCAGCCCACCCGCCGCTCCGGGCACCGCCGCCGCAGCCGCAAGGGCACGGTGATCGGAGTCTCCGCCATCGCCACCGCGATCGTCGCGGGCGCCGTGGTGACCTTCGCCGCCTCCGCCAGCGCCGCGTCCCCGGGTGCGGTCTACAGCCGGACCAGCACCTGGGAGACCGGCTACACCGGCCAGTACCTGGTGACCAACCCGGACAGCAAGGCCATCGACGGCTGGACCCTCAGCTTCGACCTCCCGGCCGGCGCCCGGATCGACTCGCTCTGGAACGCCACCTTCACCGCCACCGGCCAGCACGTCACCGTGAAGCCGCAGGACTGGGGTAAGCGGATCGAGCCGGGCAAGTCGCTGGACGTCGGCTTCGTGGTGCAGGGCAGCGGCGCCGCCCAGGCCGAGCCCGCCAACTGTCTGATCAACGACGCCCCGTGCACGGCGGGCTCCACCACTCCGCCCACCCCCTCGGGCCGCCCGACCACTGCGACCCCGAGCGTCCCGCCGACCGCGACGCCCACCCCCACCGTGGCTCCCACCTCGGCGAAGCCCACCCCGACCCCGACCGCTTCGCCCACCCCCACCGCTTCGGCCAGCACACCGCCGCCGGTGGTGACGACGGGTCACTTCGCCCCGTACGTGGACACCTCGCTCTACCCGCCGTTCGACCTGGTGGCCACCGCCAAGGCGACCGGCGTGAAGAACTACACCCTCGCCTTCGTGGTCTCCGGCGGCGGCTGCACCCCCAAGTGGGGCGGCGTCAGTGACCTCGGTACCGACGCGGTGGCCTCGCAGATCGGCGCCCTGCGGGCGATCGGTGGCGACGTCCGGGTCTCGTTCGGCGGCGCCAACGGCAGTGAACTGGCCACCGCCTGCTCCTCGGTGGCCGACCTGACGGCCGCCTACCAGAAGACCGTGGACGCGTACGGCGCGACCAGGGTGGACTTCGACGTCGAGGGCGGTGCGCTCGGCGACACCGCCGCCAACACCCGTCGCGCCCAGGCCATCGTCCAGCTGCAGAGGAACGCCGCCGCCAAGGGCAAGACCCTGGACGTCTCCTACACCCTGCCGGCGCTGCCCAGCGGGCTGACCCAGGACGGCGTGAACCTGGTCGCCAACGCCAAGAGCAACGGTGTCGCGATCGGCGCGGTGAACATCATGGCGATGGACTACGGCGACGGCGCCGCCCCCAGCCCGCAGGGCCGGATGGGCAAGTACGCGATCGACGCGGCCACCGCGACCCAGGCGCAGCTGAAGAGCGTGCTCGGCCTGGCCGACGCGGCGGCCTGGGCCAAGGTCGCGGTCACCCCGATGATCGGCGTGAACGACGTGGCGAGCGAGATCTTCACGGTGGCCGACGCCACCCAGCTCGCCGAGTTCGCCAAGACCAAGCACCTGGCCTGGCTGGCGATGTGGTCCGGCACCCGCGACAAGGCCTGCGCGGGCGGCGCCAAGCCGTACGCCGACGCGAGCTGCAGCAGCATCGCCCAGCAGCCGCTGGACTTCACCCGGGCGTTCGGCGCCTACACCGGCTGACGCTGGGTCGGGGTGCCCCTGACCCACGGGGGGTCAGGGGCACCCTTTTCCGTACCTCTTTCCGTACCTTGCGCCCGGGCCCGGACTGCGGGGACCGCGCCAAGTCGCGGGTTTCCGGTGGTCCGGTAAGGTCGCTAGCTGGTCTACCGGCGGACGGAGCTAACACGTGACAACGGCGCAAGAGCAGCGCAGGGCCCCCCAGGAGCCTGCCCCAGCTGCCCCTGTCACGCCCGGGCAGCGGGTCACCGCTGCCCTCGGCACCCCCGTCCGGGCGCTTCGGGAGGCTCCGCGTCGCCCGCTGGCGATCGCCACGGCGGTGGCGCTGTTCTCGCTGCTGACGTACGCGACGGTGCGGCACTTCGTCGGCACCTCGATGGTCGACATGATCGTCTACCGGGCCGAGGGCGCTGCCGTCGCGAACGGCCAGGACCTGTACGGGCTCCGGGTGACGGAGTGGGGCCTGCCCGCCACCTACCCGCCGTTCGCCGCGATGCTGTTCGTGCCGACCACCTGGTTCGGCATCGGCTTCCTGCGGGTGGCGATCACGGGCGGCAACGTCGCGCTGCTGGCCCTGTTCGCGCACCTCTGCTTCAAGCTGGTCGGCTGGCCGCGCCGGGACCTGCGCGCGGTCGGCGTGGTGCTGGTGGCCGGGCTCGGCGTCTGGCTGGAACCGGTCTTCACCACGCTCCGGTACGGGCAGATCAACCTGGCGCTGGCCTGCCTGGTCCTCTGGGACCTGACCCGCCCGGACTCGCGCCGGTCCAAGGGCGTGGCGATCGGCATCGCGGCCGGGATAAAGCTCACCCCCGGCCTGTTCGCGGTCTACCTGCTGATCACCGGCCGGATCAAGGCCGCCTTCGTGGCGGGGGCCACCTTCCTCGGCACCTTCCTGCTCGGCGCGCTGATCCTCCCCGATGCGACCTGGGGCTTCTGGACCAAGTACCTCTACGACTCCTCGCGGGTCGGCAAGACCGAGATCGTCGACAACCAGTCGATCAGCGGCGCGGTCGCCCGGCTGCTGCACACCGCCCACCCGGGGGCCGTCGCCACCGCGGTCGCGGCGCTGGTCGCGATCGCCGGGCTGGCCACCGCGGCCTGGGTGGTCCGCAGCGCCCGCTGGCTGCCCCGGGCCGAGGCCTGGGGTGTCTGCTGCGCGGCCGTCACGGCTGTGCTGATCTCACCGATCAGCTGGACCCACCACTGGGTCTGGTGCGTGCCGGTGCTGGTGCTGCTGGCCGCAGAGGCCGCGCACGAGCGCTCCCGGCCGGCGGCGGTCCGGCGGCTGCGGTGGCGGCTGATCTTCGCTGCCACGCTGCTCGCCTTCCTCTCGTTCGGCATGTGGGTCGTCCCGCACAAGGGCGATCTCGACCTGCACCTCTCGCTGCCGGCCCAGCTCCCGGCGGCGGTCTACCCGCTCACCGGTCTGTGCTTCCTGCTGGTCGCCGCACTGCGGACCCGCTCGCGGCGGCGGGCGGCGGGGGCGCCGCTGATCCGGCTGCCTCGGCAGCGCACTTCCGCCGGGGCGGCGGGGGCGCCTGAGCCGCTGCGGCAGCGCTGAGGGTCGGCGCCGGGGTTCACGCCGGCGTTAGCGTTCATGCCGGGGGCAGCGTTCAGGTTCGGGGCGGCGTTCACGTTCGATGTGGCATTCATGCCTGAGTCGGCGTTTATGTTCACGCGAGCAGTTCGGCCAGCGAGTGGTCGAGGTCCAGGGCGGCCAGCTCGGCGCCCGGCGGCACCAGGCGGTGCGCCCGCTCCAGCCAGGCCGCAACAGCGGGCAGCGGCGCCTCCAGGAGGGCGTCCCCGGCCGGGGAACTGAGAGCCATGCAGAGCACGCTGCGCCGCCCCGACCGGGTCGGCCAGATCCGCACGTCCCCCTGGCCGCACGGCCGGAAGGTGCCCTCGACCAGCAGCTCGCGAGCGAACACCCAGGTCACCGGGGTGCCGGTGTCCAGGTGGAAGGTGATGTGCACGGCGAACGGGTCGTGGCTGCCGTAGGACAGCCGGGCCGGGACGGGCACGCTGCGCTCGGGGGACAGCACCAGGTTGAGTTCGAGTTCGTGCTCGATGACGCTCGTGGACCGCTCCATGACGGGGTTCCTCTCGGTGTCGTGGGGCCCGCCTCCGAGCCCCTGCATCAGGAGAGAGTGAGCTCCGGCGAAGCTCTTACACGCATTCGCCCAACGTCCTGGAATTGACCAACTGCCCGCTGCCGCGCCCCCGAGGCACTACCCTTTGTGACTGCTCGACGACTGTCCGCCCGCGTACGGGTGCTGACGGGTCGTCCGCTCCACGGTGCTGCCAGGAAAGAGACCCCCATGACGGAACGGCCCCTCGCCGGTGACCTGGACACAGCCCTCGACCCGGCGCCGGGCTACTACCCCGACCCGTCCGTCCCCGGCTTCGTCCGCTACTGGGGTGGCTCCGCCTGGGTGCCAGGCACCAGCCGCCCGGCCCCGCCCGCCGGTGAATCGCCGGCGCCACCCCGGGGGGCCACTCATCGGGCGGCCACCACGTTCGCCCCGGCCGCGCCGCCGCCCCGGCCGGTCGTCGGGCCACCCGCTCGGACGGAGCCACTGCAGTCGGCTCCGTCCGCTCCGTTCCCGCAGTCCGTCCTGGCAGTCGAGGAGACCGGACCGGTCTTCTTCGACCAGACCACGGGTGGTGCGTCCTTCGTGCTGGCGCCTTATGCGGAGCGGGAGTTGCTGAACGCTCAGGAGCCCCCGGCGGCCACCGGGTGGCAGGCCATGCCGACCCCGCAGCCCGAGGTGGTCTCCTGGGGTGCACCTGCTGCGACCCTCCCTGAGCCGACGCCGGTCGCGGAGCCGGCGACCTTGCCGGTGCCCACAGCGCAGGCGACGCCCGTGGCGGTGCCGGTGCCCGCTGTGGTGCCGGAGCCCGTGGCGGTGCCGCCGGTCGCCGTGCCGCCGCCGGCCGCGGCGAAGCCCGCCGTGTTGAAGCCGGCCGTGCTGAAGTCGGCGGCTTCCGCACGGACGCCCGCTACCGTCGCACGGACGCCTGCGCCGCGTCGGAGTGCCGCCCGCAAGCCGCCTGCCCCGCTCCCCGCCGGTCTCGGCCGCCGTGCGGTGGCCCGGCTGGTCGACACGCTTGCACTCGCCGTCGTCGCCGTCGCGGCGGGCGTACCGATGATCGGTTCGGTGATCGCGCACATCGAGACCAAGGTCGATCAGGCAAGAGCGGCGAGCGTCGGGCAGGACGGCCAGGAGGTCCGGGTCTGGCTGGTGGACGGCCTGGTGCTCGGCCGGGTCGGAGCGCTGCTCGGCATCCTGGTGCTGGCCGCGCTGCTCTACGAGGTCTTGCCGGTCGCCCGGACCGGTCAGACCTTCGGCAAGCGCCTGGTCGGCATCCGGGTCGCCGACACGACCCGCGCGGCCCTGGCGCCGACCTTCGGCCGTTCGGCGGTGCGGTGGCTGGTCCGGCAGGTGGCACTGCTCTCGCTGGTCGGCCTGTTGGCGCCGCTGTGGGACCGTCCGGCCCGGCGGGGTTGGCCGGACCGGGCGGCGCGGACCAGGGTGGTACGGACCCGGGCGGCGCGGACCGGGGTGGCGCGCAGCTGACGGTCCTTCAGTACGCCGTTGCGGGTGGTCCGATGGGTCAAAACGGACTAAATATCCCAACATCGTAGTATCTGTGATGTTCTACTCGGGTCATGAGCACCCATGACCCTTCGTCAGACCCCGCACCGGAGGGGGGCGACACGCCCTCCTTCGACAAGCAGCCCCCGCAACCGGGTGGGCCGCAGGGTGCGCCGTCCGATCCGTACGGCGCACCGCCCCCGCCCCCGCCGGCGGCCGACCCCTACGGCACGCCGCCCCCCGGTGGCCCCTACGGTGCGCCCGGAGGCTACGACGGGAGCCCGTACGGCGCGCCGCCGCCGCCCGCCTACGGTGCCCCGTACCAGACGGGTCCCGGTCCGGTCCCCGGGATGCCGCCGCTCGGTGGCTGGGGTGCCCGGATCCTGGCCACCCTGGTCGACTTCCTGCTGGTGCAGGCGGTCGCGATCTTGGTGGTGCTCCCGTTCGCCAACCTCGGCGACCAGGGTGGCTGGGTCGGCGCGGCCTGGCTCGGCTATGCCCTGTACCTGGTCTACGGCGGCATCATGCTCAGCCGGGACGGCCAGACCTTCGGCAAGAAGCTGATGAAGGTCCGGGTCGCGATGCTGGTCGACGGCAGTGCCCCGACCAGTGCGGCCGCCTGGACCCGGGCAGCGACCTTCGTACTCCCGGCGGTGATCTGCTGCGCCGGGCTGTGGTGGCCGGTGGACGGCCTGTTCGGCGTCTTCGACAAGCCGTACCGCCAGTGCATCCACGACAAGGCCGCCAAGACCGTGGTCGTCTCCACCGTCTGACCGCACCTCAGGGCCCGTGAGCAGCAGGTCGGCTCGCGGGCCCTGGTGCGTCCGACCGCACCGCGCTCGTCAGCGATGTGCCGCGTACTCCGGGGTACTGGTCCGACCGGACTGCGGCCGGTGCGAGCCGGCCGCCGGCCGCTGCGCCGCGACGGTCACCAGCAGCGCGGTGGCCAGCGTGCCGAGCGCCACTGCGAAGGCCACCAGTACCGCGATCTCGAACACCCCCCGCGACCCGGAGACGGCGAGCAGCACCGCGGCCGCGGCCACCACGGTCAGGGTGCCGGTGGTGAGTTGGGCGATGGTGGGACGCGACATGACGGGACCGTCCTTCGCAGGAGCCTTGCGCTGCCGGGAGAAGCCTTGCCTTACCAAGGTGTACCCAGCGCTCGTCCGGGACAAGTACGCCTTCGGCCGATGCCGGGGGCGCACAGGCTCACTCGCACGCTCGGTACGGTGGTATCGAACAGCCGTAGTGATCTGGGGGAAGTCCATGCCCGTGCCCGCCGACTGGCCCACCACCGAGGCCGAGGCTCTCGCCGTGCAGCAGAGCCTGCGAGGCCTGGTCGAACCGTCCGGTCCCGGCCCGGCCCCCGATGCCCTGGTCGCCGGTGTGGACGTGGCCTACGACGACGACCGGGACGTGGTGGTCGCGGCGGCGGTCCTGCTCTCGCTGCCCACCCTGGCCGTGCTGGAGGAGACCACCGCGACCGGGCGGATCAGCTTCCCGTACGTCCCCGGTCTGCTCGCCTGCCGTGAACTCCCCACCGTGCTGGACGCCTTGGCCGACCTCCGGCACACCCCCGACCTGGTGGTCTGCGACGGCTACGGCCTCGCCCACCCGCGCCGCCTCGGGCTCGCCAGTCACCTGGGCGTGCTCACCGGCCTGCGCACCCTCGGCGTCGCCAAGACCCCGTTCACCTTCACGTTCACCCAGCCCGGTCCCGAACGTGGCGCCACCGCGCCGCTGCTCGACCCCGAAACCGGAGAACAGGTCGGCGCCGCCCTCCGCACCCGAGCGGGCACCAAGCCGGTCTTCGTCTCGGTCGGCCACCGCATCGGCCTGGCCGAATCAGTGGCCACCACCCTGAGCCTGACGGCCGGTTACCGCCAACCTGAGACGACCCGCCGGGCCGACTCGCTCTGCCGTCGGGCGCTGGCGGCGGCCGTGTCCTGATTCGGTACCAATCGCTTGCACGGTGTCACGTCGCCGTTCAGGCCGACGGCGGTATGTGTTAGACATGAGGGTTGTAGGCCCGTGTTCTCAAGACCGGGTCGTACCGGAACAGTTGATACCAGGGCATACCAGTCCAGCCCTGGCTCCATGGGGGAGGACAGTCGTGAGCACGGGGAACGGCGGCGGTGCCGGCTACCGCGTCGAGGTCGACAACCTACGGGCGTTCGCGTCGCAGGTACGGGGACTGCTAGACGAGTTCCAGGCACGTGCGGACGGCAGCCGGACGCACGGGCAGAGCGGGGTCGGGCGGTCCGCCTTCGGGACGTTTCCTGAGGCGCAGGCGCTGTTCGACAAGTACGAGGTCATGCGGGACAGCCTTCGGGACGTCATGAACATGCTTCAGGACGCGATCGACGATGCCCAGCGCAAAGCGGACCTCACCGCGACCAACTACGAGGAACAGGAGCTTGAGACCACCCGTGGTCTCAAGCTCAACGCCGATGGCTGGTCGGTCGGTAGCGCCGCCACGGTCACGCCGGTTTCCTATGCTTCGTCGTCTCCCCGTCCGGGTGGCACTCAGTCGAGTCCTAAGGCCCCCACAGGTGTGACGCCAGCTGGCAGCGGCGAACCCCAGTCGACATGGTGAGCATCCCAGCACCCAGGTACCCGCAGCGGACAGGAGGCGCCCACTCGTGAGCGATTACACCAACTTCAACGGCTACAGCCACGGCGATCTCCGCCGCATGGTAGGCAGCATGGATTCCGGCGGAGTCATGTCTGCAGCTGATCCCTGGCGTCGTGCTTCCGACACCCTCAAGCAGATTCGTACGTCCCTCAGCACCGCCTCGGGCGACGCCGTTTCCAGCTGGGAAGGCAACAGCAGCGACGCGTTCCATACCAAGATGATCACGCTGGCCAACGGCATCAACAATGCTGCTGCCTATGCGAACGATGCTGCTGTCACCCTCGAGTTGATGTCGACCGCCATTGACGAGGCCAAGCGTACGATGCCAGAGGAACCCAGCTTCTGGTCCAAGGCTGCCGACGCAATCGGCGATACCGCTGCTTCTGCCACGGGAACCGAGAACGAGGACACCAAGACCGCCGTTACCGATGAGAAGAAGGCACAGGCGGTGGCGGTTATGAACCTCCTCGCCACCCGATACCGGACGGCCACTGACTACCTCAAGCCGCCGCCGCGCCGCCTTGACGAGCTCGTGGATTCTGTTGCTCCCGACTCGTCGGGTTCCGCAGCGATCGGCGCATTGATCATGGGAGGCGGAGCAGGCTTGGCCGGTGGCGGCCGCTCGGGCGGTACGTCGGTCCAATCTCGCTCCACCAGTTCGGTGGGCACTGTCGGCACGCAGTCTCCGAACAAGTTCCAGCCAAGCGGTCCAACAGACCCGGGCATCAAGGGTGGCACCGCGAACCCGCCGCCCAAGCCGAAGTCCCCGGGCACTTTCGGGCCAGGAACCGGAATCGATGGAGTGAACGCTAGCCCCAGGCCGGCAGCCACCAGTACGTCCGCCTCCGGCACACATGTCGGGTCCCCCGCGTCGGGTACTGGCGCCGGGAGTGGCTTCGGCGGTGGGACCGGAGGCTTGGCAGGTGGAGGTTCTAAGGCTGGGGCCTCTGGTGGATTTGCCGGTTCCGGTAGCTCGCAGGGGTCGGAATTCCGGAAGGGTGCCACAGGTTCCGGCAGTCGACCGGGAGGCGCGTTCGGAGCGTCCGGCATGCCGGGGGCGGGTGGTGGCGCAGCTGGAACTGGCGCGGCTCGCCGTGCTGGTGGCGCGGTCGGCTCGGGTGGATCAGGCCGGGGGGCCTTTACCGAGGGCGGTTCTGGCATCGGTCGGGGCCGAGGCCAGGCTGGACAGGGCACGGGAGGCCAGGGCGGCGGGATGCCAGCTGCTGGGCAGTCCGGCAATAAGGACAAGAAGGACAAGCGGCGTCCGGACTACCTCGTCGAGGACGAGGAGACTTGGGCAACCGGAGCGTCGACCAACCCGAACGTGGTGGAGTAACAGGGTTGCTGACTCGGAGGGGCAGGGCTGTCGACTGACGATCTGCCCCTCCGACATGGCAGTGCAACGGTTCCAGTGAGCGGAGTAGCGAGACTTGATGTCCAGTCGGCAGGTTCGGGGAGCAGCGGTACTCGTTCTGGGGTCCCTGCTATGGGGAGCTGTCACTGTTGCGGCTTCCGCTGACAATATCCGTGAGCACCAGTGGGCTATCAGGAAGTACGCCGCTGTAGAAAAGGTCTGGCCGGTGACCCAGGGTGAGAACGTGATCGTTGCCGTCATCGACGGTGGCGTCTCGGCTAATCACCAGGACCTCGCGGGACAGGTTTTGCCCGGGGCTGACTTCACGGGTGAGCAGACTGATGGCCGCACCGACAAAGACGGCCATGGCACGGCGATGGCGAGCTTGATCGCAGGGCATGGCCATGGAGGCCAGGACGGCATCATCGGACTTGCGCCGAAGGCGAAGATCCTGCCGATCAGGATCAACCTTGGCGGTGGTACCGACATCGTGACTGGCAAGGACAATGAGGTTCCTGACGCCATTCGCTTCGCCGTGGATCACGGGGCCAAGGTCATCAACATGTCCTTTGGGGCGGGGTCGGGTGCGGACGTTCGAGCAGCCGTCAAGTACGCCATCGACAAGGACGTGGTCTTGGTCGGAGCTTCGGGAAACCTGGGCAATCACGACACTCCGGTCAGCTATCCGGCGGCCATTCCCGGAGTCATCGCCGTGGGCGCGGTTGACGAGCCTGGCCAGGTCTGGGAGAAGTCGAACCGAGGCCCGGAGTTGACGGTGGTTGCGCCTGGAGTCGACATCTACTCGGCCGGCTACAAGTCGGCGAGCGACTATCGCGCGGCGAATGGGACTTCCGACTCGGCTGCCTATGTTTCTGCCATTGCGGCTCTCGTGCGGTCGAAGTATCCGGAACTGTCGGCAGGGCAGGTCATCAACCGGCTGATCACCTCGGCAGTGATGCCCGAAGGCCAAAAGCGGCCGAACGACAGCTACGGCTATGGCATTGCCTCACCGCAGAAGGCGCTGGCCGCCAACCCCGCCGTGGACAACGGCCCGAAGGAGAACCCGCTGCTGACGCGGCCGGAGTCGCAGCGCCAGCCCGAGGGATCCTCCGCGTCACCGCAGCCGTCCGCTCCGGCCAGTGGGAGCACGGTCGGTGGCAATGACCAGGCCGCAGCGCCGAAGAGTGACAGTGACAGCGGGGTCCCGGTGTATGTCTGGGCCATCGTCGGTCTGTTGGCCGTTGTGGTGGTCGGCGGCGTGATCGTGCTGGCCCGGCGTAACAAGGGGGGCGGTGGCGGCGGCCAGCCTCCGTACGGGGGTGGTGGGGGTGTGCCGCAGCCGCAGTACCCGCCGCAGCAGCCGTACGGCGCACCGCAGCCGCCCCACCAGCCCCAGCAGCCGTACGGTGGCAATCCGCAGCAGTACCCTCCGCAGCAGTACCCGCCCCAGCCCGGCGGTGACGGCGGAGGCGGCAATCCGTACCGCTGACACGCCCACGAACGGCGCATAATCCCCGCTATGGGGGCGGCCCTTCGGGTACTGATGGCCCGTCAGTAAGCCATCATCCCGAAGGGCCGTTCTGTTATGCGCAGTCGTTTTCTGAAGTCCGCCCTGCCCGCGTTCCTGCTTGCGCTGAGCCTTGCTTCTCCGGCGGTGGCCGGTGGCGGTGAGGGGCATCCGCCGGCCAATGCCGAGGAGGCGAAGGTCTGTTCGGAGTTGTTGGGGTGGGCGCAGTCGCTCGTGGGGCTGCCGGCCACGTCGGTCGACTCGAGTTGCACGGTCAGGTAGCGGCGGGTGTCGGGGTGGCCGCCCGCCATTCGGTGGCGAGGGCGGCCATCAGCAGGGTGTCGTGCCACTGGCCGTTCCAGTGGTGGGCTTGGCGGAGGCGGCCTTCGAGGGTGAAGCCGGCTTTCTGGTAGGCGCGTTGGGCGCGCGGGTTGAAGTCGAAGACCTCCAGGTGGATGCGGTGCAGGCCGACGGCGGTGAAGGCGTGGTCGAGCAGCAGGCGGGTGGCTTCGGTGCCGAATCCTCGGCCGGTGGCCGTCGGGACGAGGGCGATCCGGAAGGCGGCGGAGCGGTTGTCGCGGTCCAGGTCCATCAGGGCGAGTTCGCCGAGGTAGCGGCCGTCGAGGTCCTCGATGGCGAGGTCGAGGCGGTCGGGCTGGTCGGCTCGGGTGGCGCACCAGTGTTGGATGTCGGCGAGGGTGAACTCCCGCCGGGTGCCGGTGAGTCGGCGGTCTTCCGGGTCCAGCGTGGAGTGCCAGGAGTCTTCGGCGTGGCGAGCGGAGAGCGGGACCAGGCGGAGGTTTTCGCCGGTCAGGGTGGGTTTGCGGAGGAGGGCTGCGTCGTTGATCACCTGGCAGTTCTATCGGCGGGCGGTCGCTGACGCCACCGGAAAATGCGTTGCCGCCAGGGGCGGCGCGACCGGGAGAATGGCGGCATGAACGCAGCAGCACCCTTGAGCTGGACCGTCTCCCCGATCGCCGTGGACCACCCGGATGCGGCCACGGTTCTGCACGAGTACATCGACGAGCTCGCCAGCCGCTACTACGGGCGTCCGGCGACCCCGGAGGAGATTGCGGAGGCGTTGGGGGACGGGGCGGATCTGCGGGAGCCGAAGGGGACCTTGCTGGTGGCCAGGGACGGGGCGGTGCCGGTGGGCTGTGTGGGGCTGCGCTGGCAGGGCGTGGGGCTGGCGGACAGTGACGCCGAGCTGACCCGGATGTACGTCCGGAAGACGGCCCGGCGGGGCGGGGCAGGAGCTCGACTGGTGGGCGCGGCAGAGGAGTTGGCCCGGGTGCGCGGGGCGGGTGTGATCAGGCTGAACACCAGGAAGGACCTGGTCGAGGCGATCGGGCTGTACCGCAGCCTCGGCTACCGGCCGGTCGATCCGTACGGTGACGACCCGTATGCGGAGGTCTGGTTCGCGAAGTCCCTCGGTTGAGCAGAGCGGACAGAGCGGACCAGAGCAGAGTGGTACCGCTGAGAAATCCGCTCGCCCCGGGGCCCCGCGCGGGGCAGACTGCCAGGGTGATCATTCGTGAGGCGACCGCGGCCGACTGGCCCGCCATCTGGCCCTTCCTGCACCGGATCGTCGCGGCCGGCGACACCTTCACCTGGCCCCGGGACATCTCCGAGGAGTTCGCCCGGGAGATCTGGATGAAGCGGCTGCCGGGCCGGACGGTGGTCGCGGTGGCGGCGGACGGCACGGTGCTGGGCAGCGCCGAGACGCACCCCAACCAGATGGGGCCGGGGTCGCACATCGCCAACGCCGGTTTCATGGTGGACGAGGCGCACGCGGGCCGGGGGGTCGGCCGGGCGCTCTGCGCGCACGTGATCGAGCAGGCCCGTGCGGACGGCTACCGGGCGATCCAGTACAACGCGGTGGCGTCGAGCAACACCCGGGCGGTGGCGTTGTGGAAGTCGTTCGGGTTCACGGTGCTGGCGGCCGTGCCGGAGGGGTTCCTGCACCCGGAGCTCGGTTACGTCGACCTGCTGGTGATGTACCTCCCGCTGACCGGGGCCGAGCCGCCCGTCGGCTGAAGTAGCGGTATCTGGCGGTATTTCGGCGGTGCCTGGCGATCCAGGCCCTGGCCGGGGCGGTGCCCGGCCAGCATTCTGGAGGCATGATCACTCCTGACACCAAGGACTGGACCTGGGTCCTGCACCGCCCCTGCCCCGACTGCGGCTTCGACACGCCGGCGGTCGTGCGCGAGGAGGTCGCGGGACTGGTCCGGGCCAACGCCGCCGCCTGGGTGGCCCTGTTGACCGAGCGCCCGGAAGTGGAGCTGCGCTGTCGGCCCGCGCCCGAGGTGTGGTCCGACCTCGAGTACGCCTGCCATGTCCGGGACGTCTTCCGGCTGTTCCACGTCCGGCTGCGGCTGATGCTGGACCAGGACGGCCCGCTCTTTCCGAACTGGAACCAGGACGAGACCGCGGTCGCCGAACGCTACGGCGAGCAGGACCCGGACCTGGTGGCGGCCGAACTGCTGCCCGCCGCCGAGCAGTTGGCGCAGGGGTTCGAGTCGGTGAGCGTGGAGCAGTGGCAGCGCACCGGTGACCGCAGCGACGGCGCCAGGTTCACCGTCGAGTCGTTCGCCCGGTACCTGATCCACGACCCGGTGCACCACCTGTACGACGTCACCGCCGCCAAGGGGTAGCCGCCCGCACTACCAGGCCCAGGCGGGCAGCCCGTGCGGTACGGCCTCGGCGAGCACCTGCTCCGGGCCCGGCCCGGTCCGGACGGTGAGCACGAACCGGCGCTGGTCCGAACCGGCCACCCGGCTGGGCTCGAAGGCCACGTGCGCGAACGGGGCGGTCGGGGTGGCGGCGGCCGCAAGGCGCGCCAACTCGGCCTCCACCAGGGCCCATTCGGCTGCCGGGACGTACTGCCGCATGATCGAGTGCCAGACCACGGTGAGCGTGCCCTCGGCCACCGAGACCCGGCCGAGGAACTCGGCGGCGCCGAGCCGTTCGACCTCCACCGGGTGCTTGGCGGCCAGCGCGAGCGCACCGTTCAGCCGGGCGGCCCGCTCGGGGCGGTCGGCCCAGACGTACGAGCGCAGCGCGAGCGCGCCCTCCGGCGAGAGCGGGTCGATCGGGGTCAGGTCGCACCCGCGCCGCTCGGTGAACTCGAGGTCGGGCAGCGGGCGGTCGAGCGGGAAGACCGGGTCGCCGCGCCAGGCGTCGGTCAGCTGGACGGGAGAGTCGGCCGGGCCATGGGCACCGCCGGACCACTCGCAGCGGAACTGGTCGGCGAGCAGGTTGAGACCGGCGCTGGCGCCGAGTTCGAACAGCCGGACCGGCAGCGGGGCGTCCGCCAGGACGTGCAGCAGCCCGGCGATCAGCAGGTTGGCCCGGCCGGTCTCGTTGGTCTGCGGGGGCCTGGTGAGCCAGCTCCTGACCTGGTCCAGATGCTCGGCGACGGTGGCCCGGAAGGCCGTCCAGGCGGCCTCCGGGACGGGCAGGGCGAACTGTCCGCCCGCGCTGGGGTAGTACGCCGCCAGGGCCGGGGCCCGGCCGGTCAGCACCAGCGCGTGCACCCCGCCGAGCAGCCGCAGCGCGATCGCGTCCGGCTCGGGAGCCTGCTCGTAACCAGCGATCGCCGCCGCGCACGGGCCGCCCGCCGCCACGTCCAGTGCAGCCCGGCGGAGCAGGAACTCGTAGAGCGGGGAGCCGAGTTCACCGCATGCGGTGGCCTGCCGGTCGATCACTGCGGCGGCGTGGGGGAGTGGCACCGGCGGGCTCCTCGGTCGAGTGACCACCCGTCAGGGGCGGTGTCTCCCATCATTGGCCTGCGTGCGGCCGAGGTGAAGCCTCCACCGGGGTGACGACGATCACCGGTGGGCAGTCACCGTCACCAGTCGGCCGCCGCCCGTAGCGCGTGCCGGAGCTGGCTGGCCACGTTCGCCGTGTCGGTGCCGACCACGTCGGCGATCTCCGGGGTGGCCAGGCCGACCACGTAGTGCAGGATGGCGAGGTCCTCGTCGGCGGTGCTGACCCGCTGGGCCTGGGCCGGCACCCGGGTGGGGTCGAACCGGTCGGCGACGGTGGCCCGCAGGATCCGCCAGGCGGCGGCTGTCGGGTTGGGGCTGCCCAGGATCTCCGCCCAGCCCGCTGCCATCGCCCCGAAGGCCTCCTCCACCACCGACGCGGCCAGCCCGCCCTCGCGGAACCAGACCCGGGCATAGCTCAGGTACCGGGGGTGGTGCAGCTCCCGAAAAGCGATGAACTCCACTGAGGAGGCCGGGTCATGACGGTTGGTCATATCAGCCTCTCGATTCGGACGGGGTGGCGGATGGCGGGTGACGGGTGCCCATGCTCACTCTAGGGCCTCGGGCGGCTGCTTTGAGTGACAAGTCCCATCAGATACTCGGGAAGCGGTGGGATTGAGCCGTTGTGTGACGGTCTGTCAGTTGCGAGCGCTGCGCACCTGGTCAGAGTGGGTAGAACGGCAGTGGCTGCAAGGGAGTTGATGTGCCACCGTACCCCCATGGAGCCGCACGGACACCCTCACGGACACCCGCACGAGCACCACCACGACCACTCCCACGGACCTTCGCACCAGCACCGGCCGTCGCATCTGCTCCGGCCGCACTCGCACGACGCCGCCGACCGGCTCGACAGCACCCTGGAGTCCTCCGCCGAGGGTCTGCGCACGCTCTGGATCTCGCTGGTGGTACTGGCGCTCACGGCGGGCGTGCAGGCGGCGGTGGTGGCGCTCTCCGGTTCGGTCGCGCTGCTCGGCGACACGGTGCACAACCTCGCCGACGCGCTGACCGCGGTGCCGCTCGGGCTGGCCTTCCTGCTCGGCCGCCGGGCGGCCAGCCGCCGCTACCCGTACGGCTACGGCCGGGCCGAGGACCTGGCCGGGGTGGCGGTGGTCGTGGTGGTCGCCGTCTCGGCGGTGTTCGCGGCGGTCACCGCCGTGCACCGGCTGCTGCACCCGCAGCCGGTCGGCCAGCTGTGGGCGGTGGTCGGCGCGGCGCTGGTCGGCTGTCTGGGCAACGAGTGGGTGGCCCGCTACCGGATCGGCACCGGGCGGCGGATCGGCTCCGCCGCGCTGGTCGCCGACGGCCTGCACGCCCGGGCGGACGGGCTGGCCTCGCTGGCCGTCCTGCTCGGCGCGGCGGGCAGCGCGGCCGGCTGGCGGCTGGCCGACCCGGTGGTCGGTCTGGTGATCACCGGGGCGATCCTGCTGGCGCTGCGGAGCTCCGCGCGGGAGGTCGGGCGACGGCTGATGGACGGCGTCGACCCGGCGCTGATGGATGCGGCGGAACGGGAGTTGCGGGCGGTTCAGGGGGTGCGGGGCGTAGGTGCGTTGCGGCTGCGGTGGATCGGGCACTCGCTGCGGGCCGAGGCCGACGTCCTGGTCGACGGCAGCCTCACCGTGGCGGCCGGGCACCAGGTCGCCGAAGCCGCCGAGCGCGCCCTGATCCGCGCCGTCCCCCGCCTCCGCGCGGCCACTGTCCACCTGGACCCGTATTCCTGATGCGTCCGCACGTGCTTGACCGTCTACGGTCCAGGGACTCGGGGCCCTGCTGATTTACGGCTCCGCCGCGGGGCGAGGAGATCTGGCGTTCGGGTCGCTGCGAAAGTGCCTGGCCACTTACGTACGGGTGACCTTGTACGAGGTCGGCGTCGCCCACGCGGCGGAGCCGCACATCAGCGGAGCCCCGAGCCCCTGGGCTCACCTGGCTGGGCAGCTGCGGAAGGTTCAGCAGGTGCGGTTGGGTTCCTCGGGTTTGTGGCGGGCGCGCTTGGCGGCGGAGCCGGCTGCGGTGGCTGCGGCTGCGGCCGCAGCGGTTGCGGCGGCGCGCCGGTTCGGCTGCTCCGGGAGGCCGGTGGCCTCGGCGGCCTCCCGCGCTTCGAGGTAGGCGTGCACGGCGGCGATGCCGTAGACCGGCTGGATGAGCTGGTTGCCCTTGAAGAACGGCCGGGCCGGGGCGAAGCCCGCCGCGATCACCAGGTCTCGGATCTCGGCTATCTCCTCCTCGGTCCGCGCGGTGAAGCGGACCTCCCAGCCCTTCTTGTACATGTGGCCGTCGTCGCCGCTGCGCCGGGCCAGGTCCGGCTGGCGGACGTAGCCGGGCAGGCGACCGAGGCGCAGTTGGGCAGCCCGCAGGGTGGCGGATTCGTCACGTGGCATGAAGCGATGTTAGGCAATCCTGAGGGGCTGCCGTGACCCCCGGACGGGGGGGAGGCGTATGGCGCTCGTCACTCTGGGTCAGCCACTGCAGGTGGAAGGGTGTTCGGCGGGGTGGGATGGCCGTACAACCGCCGTGCGGAAAATCGGATGGTACAGGCCAACTCCGATCCATACCGGCATACGGCTGAACATCCATTGGTCCAAATGGGTGAGGGTATGGGGACTTTAGTGCGGGTGAGTCCCGGTTTCGCGACGGTTGGGTAACGGTGCGTCAGGTCGTGGATGCGGAGCGGGGGTGGGTGGGGAGGGTTGTCGGCATGAGCAGCTACCAGATTCCGTCGCAGTCGCCCTCCCTCGAGGAGCTGGCCCGCCGCCAGCAGAACGTGATCACCGCCAGCCAGCTCCGTGCCCGTGGGGTGCCGACCAGGGTGGTCAGCGGCCACTGTCGCGAGGGCGGCCCGTGGCAGCGGCTGCTGCCCAAGGTCTACCTGCTGCAGGGCGGCGAGCCGACGCCGGAGCAGCGGATGTGGGCCGCACTGCTGTACGCCGCGCAGAACGGGCGCGAGGAGGGCGGCCGGGACGGCGCGGTGATCACCGGTGCGGCCGCGCTCGCCCTGTACGGATTCAGCTCCGCGCCCCGCCTGCCCGCCGTGACCGGGGTGGAGGTGCTGGTGCCCCGGCAGCGTCGGCTGAAGGACGCCGGGGAGGTCCGGATCCGGCGTACGGAACGGGAGTTGGTGGCCCGATCGGTGCACGGTCTGGCCTGCGCTCCGGTGGCCAGGGCGGTGGCCGACACGCTCCGGGAGTGGACCGACGCGGGTGCCTTCGACACCGGCGAGGTGCCGGCCGGGCAGCTCAGGGCGGTGCTCCGGGAGGCGCTGGCGAAGACCGAACCGGGTTGCACGCTACGGGAGTTGCTGGCCGAGCTGCGGGAGGCCGACCTGCTCGGCGAGGAGCGGGTGCGGGCCGCGGTGGACGAACTGCTGGCGGCGGAGCGGGAGTCGGTGCTCGGCCGGATCGGCGAGCTGGTGGACGAGTGGCTGCTGCCGACCCCGCTGACCGGTCCTGAGCTGCGGATGCGCGGTGGCACCTTCGTGGCCGTACCCGACCTGTACTGGCCGGCCGCCGCGGTTGCGGTGGAGGTGGACTCGGAGCTGCGCTGCGTCAGCGAGGGCGAGGCGGCCTGGGTGCGCGGCGGCCAGCACCGGATGGAGTACCTCGGGGTCCGGGTGGTGTACGTGTCGGGGTCCCGGCTCGCCACCGAGCCGGACGTGGTCGGCGACGAGCTGCGGGAGGCGTTCCTGGCGGGCGGTACCGATGTGGTCGAGCTGCTGGTGACCGGTCATGAGTGAACGGCCGCGGCCCCCCCCCGGCGTCCCGGTCAACTCGACTCCGGCTTCCCGTAGTTGGGTCAGCGCGGCCTCGGTGGTCGGGGCCGCGACACCTGCGGTGAGGTCGAGCAGGACCCGGGTGGTGAAGCCCTCCCGCCGGGCGTCCAGTGCGGTGGCCCGGACGCAGTGGTCGGTGGCGATCCCCACCACGTCCACCTCGGTGACGCCCCGCTCGCGCAGCCAGTCGGCCAGCGTCGCCCCGTTCTCGTCGAAGCCCTCGAAACCGCTGTAGGCCGCCGCGTGCGCGCCCTTGTCGAAGACCGCCTCGATCGCGCCCGAGATCACCGCGGGCGAGAAGTTCGGGTGGAAGCCCACCCCCTCCGTCCCGGCCAGGCAGTGCACCGGCCAGGAGTCGACGTAGTCCGGCTCGGTGGAGAAGTGCGACCCCGGATCGATGTGGTGGTCCCGGGTGGCGCAGATGTGCGCGTAGCCGGGAGTCGACTCGGCGATCAGATCGGTGATCGAGGCGGCCACCTCGGCGCCACCGGCCACCGCCAGGCTGCCGCCCTCGCAGAAGTCGTTCTGCACGTCCACGACGATCAGTGCCCGATGCATGGGATTGCTTCCTTCTCCGCCACCAGGGGCGGTGTGGTGGGCCTCGATGCTGGCCACTGTAGGCAGTTACGCGCGTAGGCGGAAGGGGCGACGCCCCGTCAAGGCGCCAGTCGCAGCTCGGTGGGCAGCACCGGCTCACCCTTGGAGAGCTGGGTGGCCGAGAGCGGCAGCGAGTCCCGGGCCCGGAGGTGCCGGTCCCGGGCGGCGGTGAGCGGTTCGCGGCCGACCACCTTGCCGTCGCGGATCAGCGGCACGTGCAGCAGGTACGGCTCCAGCTCGGCCGGCACCGGACCGGTGCCGACCACCTCGGTCATCGCCACGCCCTCGGCGTCGGGCTGCCTGGCGGCCCACTTGCGGCCGCCCACGCTGGACTTGGCGCCGGAGGAGCGCTTGGCGACCGAGACCAGTGGCCCGTCGGGGCCGGTGGCGCGGGCGACCAGCTTGTAGACCATCGCGCAGGTCGGCTCACCGCTGCCGGTGACCAGGCTGGTGCCGACGCCGTAGCCGTCCACCGGCGCGGCGGCCAGCGCGGCGATGGCGTACTCGTCCAGGTCGGAGGTGACGATGATCCGGGTGCCGGTGGCGCCGAGTTCGTCCAGCTGGCGGCGGACCCGGTGGGCCAGCAGGGTGAGGTCGCCGGAGTCGATCCGGACCGCGCCCAGCCCGGGCCCGGCCACCTCGACGGCGGTGCGGACCGCCTCGTTCAGGTCGTAGGTGTCGATCAGCAGGGTGGTGCCCCGGCCCATCGAGTCGATCTGCGCGGTGAAGGCGTCCCGCTCGCTGTCGTGCAGCAGGGTGAAGGCGTGGGCGGCGGTGCCGGTGGTCGGGATGCCGTAGGTGAAGCCCGCCGCCAGGTCCGAGGTGGCACCGAAGCCGGCCACGTACGCGGCCCGGGCGGCCGACACGGCGGCGTCCTCGTGCGCCCGGCGGGCGCCCATCTCGATGCACGGCCGCCCGCCCGCCGCGCTGGTCATCCGGGAGGCCGCGGCGGCGATCGCCGAGTCGTGGTTGAGGATCGACAGGATCAGCGTCTCCAGGATCACCGCCTCGGCGAAGCTGCCCTCCACGGTGAGCAGCGGCGAGCCGGGGAAGTAGACCTCGCCCTCGGGGTAGCCGTGGATGTCGCCGGAGAACCGGTAGTCGGCCAGGAATCGCAGGGTGGTCTCGTCGACCACCTTCTGGTCGGCCAGCCAGTCCAACTGCGGGGCGGTGAAGCGGAAGTCCTCGACCGCGTCCAGCACCCGGCCGACCCCGGCCAGCACGCCGTAGCGGCGGCCGTTGGGCAGTCGGCGGGTGAACACCTCGAAGACCGAGCGCCGGTGGGCGGCGCCGCTGCGCAGGGCGGCCTGCAGCATGGTCAGCTCGTAGCGGTCGGTGAGCAGCGCCGTGGAGCGGCGCACGGTGTCGGCATCCATGGGGATGATGCTACTGGACTTAGCGTCACTTTGACGATTTCTCTCACCGATCGACCCGGATTCGCTCGTGCGTCCCCCGGATGGAAGCATGAGAGACGGTAAACCGTGTCCCGACGAGGAGTGCAGCCGTGAGTGTCGCGCCCGTGGAGATCGAGCGCCCGGAGGTCGAAGGCATTCCAGCGGTGGAGCCCGACACCCCCTGGGTCACGATCGTCCACAATGACCCGGTCAATCTGATGAGTTACGTCCAGTACGTCTTTCAGGCCTACTTCGGCTTCCCGAAGGAGAAGGCCAGGACGCTGATGATGGAGGTCCACCAGAAGGGCCGCGCCGTGGTCTCCAGCGGCTCCCGTGAGGAGATGGAGCGGGACGTCCAGGCGATGCACGGCTACGGCCTGTGGGCCACGCTCCAGCACGACTGACCAACCACCCCACCACGACGACGGGTTGACGACTAATCATGGTTCGGCTGTTCGAGAGCACGGGCGACGGCGGCGCGCGGGCCGCGCTGGACGAGGGCGACGCCACCCTGCTGCGCTCGCTGTTCATGCAGGTGCTGGAGATGATCGGCCCCGGGCCGGCCGCGAATGCCGACCCGCTGGCCGCGCTGTTCGCCGAGGGGCCGAGCAGGCCGCCCGCCGACCCGGCGCTGGCCCGGCTGTTCCCGGACGCCTACGGCGACCCCGGCAAGCCGGACGACAAGGAGGCGGAGGCGGCCTCGGCCGAGTTCCGCCGCTACACCGAGCCCGACCTGCGGACCCGAAAGCGGGACGACGTGCTGGCGGTGATCCGGGCCCTGGACGGCCTCGGTGCGGGCGAGGACCTGGTGCTGCCGGCCGAGGAGTGCCCGCGCTGGCTCGGCGCCACCAACGACCTGCGGCTGATCCTCGGCACCCGGCTGGAGGTCAGCGAGGAGGACGACTACTTCGCGCTGCCGGACGACGACCCGGCCAAGCCGCTGGCGATGGCGTACCTGTGGCTCGGCGCCCTGCAGGAGTCGCTGCTGGAGGCGATGGCCGACTGATCAGGACCGCTCCGGAGCCCCCGTCCCACACCCTGGGACGGGGGCTCCGGCATTTCCGGCACAGCACCACCAAACCTGACATCACATGCTCAAATATCGCTCAGATATGCACCGTTATCCGGGCGGACCGTGGTACGACTGCCACTCCCCACGAGTCAAGGACGGTGGCCGATGGCCCAGCAGGAGTTCGACGAGGTGACCGATCCGGTACCGGACGAGGAGGGCTACGCCCGCGGTCTGGGCAGCCGTCAGATCCAGATGATCGCGATCGGCGGCGCGATCGGCACCGGCCTCTTCCTCGGCGCCGGAACCGCCATCTCCAAGGCGGGCCCGAGCCTGATCCTCAGCTACGCGGTGGCCGGTCTGGTGATCTTCGTGATCATGCGGGCGCTCGGCGAGCTGCTGACGTACCGTCCGGTCTCCGGCAGCTTCGCCGAGTACGCCCGGGAGTTCCTCGGCCCGTTCGCGGGCTACGTGACCGGCTGGACGTACTGGCTGTTCTGGGTGGTCACCGGCATGGCGGAGACCACCGCCGCCGCCGTGTACGTGAAGTTCTGGGCGCCCGGCATCCCGCAGTGGATCTCCGCGCTGGTCTTCCTGGTGATCCTGTACGGCGCCAACCTGATCTCGGTGAAGCTGTTCGGCGAGATCGAGTTCTGGTTCTCGATGATCAAGGTGACCGCGATCATCGGCATGATCCTGATCGGCATCGGGGTGCTCACCCTCGGTTTCAGCGACGCCGGTGACACCGCCGCGCTCAGCAACCTCTGGTCGGACGGCGGCTTCTTCCCCAAGGGCATCGGCGCCACCGTGATGACCCTGCAGATCGTGATGTTCGCCTACCTCGGCGTCGAGTTGGTCGGCGTCACGGCGGGGGAGAGCGAGAACCCGCAGAAGACCCTGCCGCGCGCGATCAACACGCTGCCCTGGCGGATCGCGCTGTTCTACATCGGCGCGCTGGTGGTCATCCTGTCCGTGGTGCCGTGGCGGGAGTTCGCCCCGGGCGTCAGCCCGTTCGTGGCCGCGTTCGAGAAGATGGGCATCCCGGCGGGGGCCGGGATCATCAACTTCGTGGTGCTCACCGCAGCGCTCTCCTCCTGCAACTCCGGGATGTACTCCACCGGCCGGATGCTGCGCGACCTCGCGATCCGCGGCCAGGCGCCCGGGCAGCTCACCGCGCTCAACCGGCAGAAGACCCCGGCCGCCGCGATCACCGTCTCCTGCCTGCTGATGGGCCTCGGCGTGGTGCTCAACTACCTCGCCCCCGCAAAGGCGTTCGAGTACATCACCTCGGTGGCCACCGTCTGCGGCCTGTGGACCTGGGCGATGATCCTGATCTGCCAGATCCGCTACCGGACCGCCTGGAAGGCCGGCCACCTGCCCGCGCCGACCTTCAAGGCACCCGGTGGGCCGACGGCCAGCTGGGCCTCGCTGGCCTTCCTGGTGATGGTGGTGGTGCTGATCGCGATCGACGAGGACAGCCGGATCTCGCTGTACGTCTTCCCGGTCTGGGCCCTGCTGCTGGTGATCGGCTACCAGGTGCTCAAGAGCCGCAGGCCGGAGGCCGTGGTGGCGCACGGGCACGACCACGTCCACGCCAAGTCCGGTGACTGAGACAGTCGGTGGGGACCGCTCGGACGGCTGGCTATCCTGACCGCATGCTGACCATCACCCGAGAGCTGCACGACGCGATCGTCGCCCACGCCCGTGCCGACCACCCGGACGAGGCCTGCGGCGTGGTCGCGGGCGCGGCCGGCAGCGACCGCCCCGAGCGGTTCATCCCGATGCTCAACGCGGCCCGCTCGCCCACCTTCTACGAGTTCGACTCCGGTGACCTGTTCAAGCTCTACCGGGAGATGGACGACCGGGACGAGGTGCCCGTGATCGTCTACCACTCGCACACCGCGACCGAGGCCTACCCGTCGCGGACCGACGTCAGCTACGCCTCCGAGCCGGAGGCCCACTACGTGCTGGTCTCCACCGCGGAGGGCACCGAGCCCGGCGACCCGTTCCAGTTCCGCTCGTTCCGGATCGTGGACGGTGTGATCACGGAGGAAGACGTCGAGATCGTCGAGACGTACGCAGCCTGACCGACGCCCGGCCCGCCGTACCCGCCTGACCAGGCCGGTACGGCGGCGCGCCTGCACGTCGACCTGTGCCGGCTCGCCAGCGCGATCTGTCCCGGCCCCGCCGACGTCCGCTGACCTCGGCACCAACCGCTTTTCCCCGCCCCGGGGCCACCCTCCCCTGCCGCGCCCGCGGCCACCCGAACTCACACCCGATCAGGAGCGCAGCCATGGCCATCGAGGTCCGCATCCCGACCATCCTCCGCACGTACACCGACGGCCAGAAGGCCGTCGAGGGCGCCGGCGCCAACCTCGGCGAGCTGTTCGCCGACCTGGACGCCCGGCACCCGGGCATCGCCGCCCGCCTGCTGGACGGCGGCGAGCTGCGCCGCTTCGTCAACGTCTACCTGAACGACGAGGACGTGCGCTTCCTGGAGGGCATCGGCACCGGCCTGACGGACGGCGACAGCGTCACCATCCTCCCCGCCGTGGCCGGCGGCTGAGACCCGCCGAGACCAGCCACACCCCGCCCCGCTCCTCGACTGCCGGAGGCTCCGTCAGATGAAGTACGACAGCCCGCTCGAAGCCGTCGGCAACACTCCGCTGGTCCGGCTGCCCCGGATCTCCGCCGCCGTGCCCGGCAACGGGGACGGTCTGGTGACCCTCTGGGCCAAGCTGGAGGACCGCAACCCGACCGGTTCGATCAAGGACCGGCCGGCCCTGCACATGATCGAGCGGGCCGAGGCGGCGGGGCTGCTCACCCCCGGCTGCACCATTCTGGAGCCGACCAGCGGCAACACCGGCATCTCACTCGCCATGGCGGCCAAGCTCAAGGGCTACCGGATGGTCTGCGTGATGCCGGAGAACACCAGCGAGGAGCGCCGCGAGCTGCTCCGGATGTGGGGCGCGGAGATCATCCCCTCGCCCGCGGCAGGCGGCTCCAACACGGCCGTCCGGATCGCCAAGGAGATCGCCGCCGAGCACCCGGACTGGGTGATGCTCTACCAGTACGGCAACCCGGACAACGCCGGTGCGCATTACGCCGGTACCGGCCCGGAGATCCTCGCCGACCTCCCCGACATCACCCACTTCGTGGCCGGCCTGGGCACCACCGGCACCCTGATGGGCGTCGGCCGCTACCTGCGGGAGAAGGTCCCCGGCGTCCGGATCGTCGCGGCCGAGCCGCGCTACGACGACCTGGTCTACGGGCTGCGCAACCTGGACGAGGGCTTCGTCCCCGAGCTGTACGACGCCCAGGTGCTCACCACCCGGTTCTCGGTCGGCTCGGCCGACGCCGTCCGCCGCACCCGCGAACTGCTCCAGCAGGAGGGCATCTTCGCGGGCGTGTCGACCGGCGCCATCCTGCACGCCGCGATCGGGGTCGGCCGCAAGGCCGCCCAGGCCGGCGAGCGGGCCGAGGTGGTCTTCGTGGTCGCCGACGGCGGCTGGAAGTACCTCTCCACCGGCATCTACACGGCCGAGACGACCGAGGCCGCCGTCGAGGCGCTGCAGGGCCAGCTCTGGGCCTGACGGCCCGTCAGTCGGATGCGGTACGGCGCGGTCCCCGCTGGGCGGGGGCCGCGCCGTCCGTCGTTCAGCGCAGCGCCCGCTGAGCCTTCGCCCAGGTCGGCCCGTCCAGCGGCCCGACCCGGCGGCGGAACGCCCGCAGCGGCACCTCGCGCAGCTCGTCCGTCTCCAGCCAGCTGGCCCGGCCCTGCCGGTCGCCGACCGCGCCCGGCGGCAGGGCGAGCACACCGGCACGGTCGTCGTGCCGCTTGCTGGTGATCTTCGCGACGGTGGCGGTCCGCCGGTTCACCCGCAGCACCAGGCACGGCCGGTCCTTCGTGCCGGGCCCGTCCTCGAACGGCACCTCGGCCCACCACACCTCGCGAGGCGCAGGACCGCCCGCCGGACCGCCCGCCGGGGCGGAGGGCCGCCGTCGGCGGACGGCCACCAGGACCGCGAGCAGGACCAGCACGACCAACGCGGCTATCAGCCATTTCTCCATCCGCAGACCGTACAACCACGTCTCGGGTCGACTGTGACAGTTGAGCATTTATCCGTTTGGTGCTGCTGATTTGTCACGGAACAACCACAGAGTCCCTTCTGGGCTAAAGATCCTCGTTGGGCCGGAAAAGCTGATCGCGACCTCCCGACAGCAACCCTCGGAACCCTCCCTGAAGGTGGCCCAGATGTCCTCACACAGCGATGAGTTGTGGTCGTACGCCGAGATCGCCAGGCATATCAACGTCCAGTCGGACACTGTTCGCAACTACCGTCGGCACGGCCTGCTGCCCGATCCGGACATGATCGACGGCAGCGGCCACCCCCGCTGGTTCGCGGGCACCATCCGCGCCTGGGCCCGGAACCGCCCCGGCAACCGCTGAGGCGCTTCACCCGGCCCCCGTCTCCGCCCCGCGCCCGGCGCGGCCCGTTCTGGTGACATCAGCCACAGCACGGCACGGAGACGGGGGCAAAGTGCCTCCCGGCCCTTACTCTCGTCTGGCAGCCGGCCGCTACCACCAGGTAGCTCCGCAGGCACGGACCATGACCCATCGGGGTGGAGGGGCTCGGCATGAGACTGACCGTGGTGGGGTGCTCGGGAAGCTTCCCGTCCGCCGAGTCGCCCTGCTCCAGCTACCTGATCGAGGCCGACGGCTTCCGGCTGGTGCTCGACCTCGGCAACGGCGCGCTCGGCGCCCTGCAGAAGTACTGCGGCCTGTACGACATCGACGCGGTGATGCTCAGTCACCTGCACGCGGACCACTGCATCGACCTCTGCGCCTACTGGGTCGCCCGGAACTACCGGCTGGAGGGCTGCCCCGAGTCCGTCCCGGTGTACGGGCCCGCGGGCACCGCCGACCGGCTGGCCCGGGCGTACGACATGCCCGAGCAGCCGGGCATGACCGAGGTCTTCGACTTCCACACCCTCACAGAGGGCAGCTTCCGGCTGGGTCCGCTGACCGTCACGACGGCCCGGGTCAGCCACCCGGTGGAGACCTTCGCCTTCCGGATCGAGCACGGCGGCCGCAGCCTGGTGTACTCCGGCGACACCGGCGAGTGCCCGGAATTGGTCGAACTCGCCCGGGGCGCCGACCTGTTCCTCTGCGAGGCGGCCTACACCCACGGCAAGGAGACCTTCACGGCCGTCCACCTGAACGGCCGCGAGGCGGGCGAACACGCCGCCGCGGCCGGGGTCGGCCGCCTGGTGCTCACCCACATCCCGCCGTGGACCGACCCCGAGACCAACCGCCGCGACGCCGCAGCGGTGTACGGCGGCCCGGTCGAACTGGCCCGCCCGGGCGCGGTCTACCAGCTCTGACCCTCAGGACAACGGACGGACCCCGCACGGCAGTTGCCGAGCGGGGTCCGTCCGTTGAAGCGGTCAGGCGGTCAGGCCTTGGTGAGCTCCTCGAGCTCCTCGTCGCTCTCGCGACCGGGAGTCGGCAGGTTGAACTTGGCGATCGCCCAGCGGAACAGCACGTAGTACAGGGCGGCGAAGACCAGACCGATCGGGATGATCATCCAGGCGTTGGTGGACTTGCTCCAGCCGAGCAGGTAGTCGATCAGGCCGGCCGAGAAGGTGAAGCCGGCGTGCACGCCGAGGGCCCAGGTGACGGCCATCGAGACGGCGGTGAGCACCGCGTGGATCACGTACAGGGCCGGGGCGATGAAGACGAAGGCGAACTCGATCGGCTCGGTGACACCGGTGACGAAGGAGGTCAGCGCGAGCGACATCATCATGCCCATCACGGCGGCGCGGCGCTCGGGGCGGGCGGCGTGCGCGATGGCCAGGGCGGCGGCGGGGAGCGCGAACATCATGATCGGGAAGAACCCGGCCATGAACTGACCGGCCGTCGGGTCACCGGCGAAGTAGCGGGTCAGGTCACCGTGCACCACGGTGCCGTCGGCCTTGGTGAAGTCACCGGTCTGGAACCAGGCGTAGGAGTTCACGAACTGGTGCATGCCGACCGGCAGCAGGCCACGGTTGACCAGGCCGAACGCACCGGCACCGAAGGCCCCGGCACCGATCAGCGAGTTGTTCAGGCTGCTGATGGCGTCGCCGACCGGGCCCCAGCAGAGCGCGAACACGACGCCGACGGCGGTACCGACGAAGGCCATGATGATCGGGACCAGGCGGCGGCCGTTGAAGAAGCCGAGCCAGTCGACCAGCTTGGTGCGGTGGTACTTCTGCCACAGCACGGCGCTCAGCAGGCCGATCACGATGCCGCCGAGCACGCCGGGGTTCTCGTAGGTCGCGGCGACCCACTTGCCGTCCTTGATCGCGCCTTCGGTGATCGGGAACGCGGTCAGCACGTTCTTGTAGACCAGGAAGCCGACCAGGGCGGCGAGCGCGGTGGAGCCGTCCGCCTTCTTGGCGAAGCCGATCGCGATGCCCACCGCGAAGAGCAGCGGCAGGTTGGAGAAGACGGCGTCACCGGCGGTGGCGAACACCGCGGCGACCTTGTCCCAGCCGAGGCCGTCCTTGCCGAAGACGTCGTCCTGACCGAGGCGGAGCAGCAGACCGGCCGCCGGGAGGACGGCGATCGGGAGCTGGAGGCTCCGGCCGATCTTCTGGAGGCCCTGGAGCACGCTCTGCCCGAACTTCTTGCCGGGCGAGGGGACCGGTGCCGCGGCGGGCGCCGGTGCCTGCGCAGTCGTAGTCATGGGGGTGGTTCCTAACGGCAGGGCGGATCGGTCGGGGGAGGAGCATCGGGGGCCGAACCGCGAACTGGTCTACACCACTAGTGGTGTAGACCAGTTTTCTAGCACGCCCGGAGAGGAGCCGGAACCCCTGGAAGCCGTGCAGGTGGGAAGCGCTATGAAATCGAAACCTTCTTTTGGATTAATGATCATGACTACCCGCCGTAATCGCCATTTTGGCGAGTTGCGCAACAAAAAGACCCGCTCCCGGCGGCGGGGCCGTCGGGAGCGGGTTTCGGATTGACGAGGGGTCAGTCCTTGGTGACGTCCTCGATCTCCTCGTCGTCCTCGCGGCCGGGGGTCTTGAGGTTGAACTTGGTGATCACGAACCGGAAGAGCAGGTAGTAGACCACCGCGAAGCAGAGCCCGATCGGGATCACCAGCCAGGGCTTGGTGTCCAGGTGCCAGAGCGTGACGTAGTCGATCAGTCCGGCCGAGAAGCTGAAGCCCGCGTGCACCCCGAGCGCCCAGGTGACGAACATCGAGATGCCGGTCAGGATCGCGTGTGCCACGTAGAGCAGCGGCGCCAGGAACATGAAGGAGAACTCGATTGGCTCGGTCACGCCGGTGATGAAGCTGGTCGCCGCCAGCGACATCATCAGGCCGGTGATCTCCTTGCGCCGGTGCGGCTTGGCGGTGTGCGCGATGGCCAGGGCGGCGGCCGGGAGGCCGAACATCATGATCGGGAAGAAACCGGAGGTGAACTGGCCGGCCGTCGGGTCGCCGCCCAGGAAGCGGGTGATGTCGCCGTGCAGCACCTGGCCGGCCGAGTCGGTGAAGTCGCCGGCCTGGAACCAGAAGAAGGTGTTCACGAACTGGTGCATACCGACCGGCAGCAGGCCACGGTTGACCACACCGAAGATCGCCGAGCCGAACGAGCCGAGCCCGATCAGCCAGTCGCTGAACGCGTTGATCCCGTCGCCGATCGGGCCCCAGCAGAGCGCCACCAGTACGCCCAGGGCGGTGCCGACGAAAGCCATGATGATCGGGACCAGGCGGCGGCCGTTGAAGAAGCCGAGCCAGTCGACCAGCCTGGTGCGGTGGTACTTCTGCCACAGCACGGCGGTCAGCAGACCGATGATGATGCCGCCGAGCACGCCGGGGTTCTGGTAGGTCGCGGCGACCCACTTCTCGCCCTCGATGTGGCCCTCGGTGACCGGGAATGCCTGGAGCACCTTGGAGAAGGTCAGGTAACCCACCACCGCGGCCAGCGCGGTGGAGCCGTCGGCCTTCTTGGCGAAGCCGATCGCGATACCGATGCAGAACAGCAGTGGCAGGCCGAAGGCCCCGTCCAGAATCGACGTGCCGCCGGCCAGTAGGACGGCCGAGACCTTGTCCCAGAAGTCACCGTGCAGGTACGAGGCGATCAGGTTGCCGAGGCTGACCAGCAGGCCGGCGGCCGGGAGCACGGCGACCGGGAGCTGGAGGCTGCGGCCGACCTTCTGCAGTCCTTGGAGGAGCCCGGCGCCTGGCTTCCTGGCGGGGGCGGTGGTCGAACTCATGGGCTGTCCTTCGGCGGTGGGCGACTCTGCGCACCGATCGGCAGGGCGCCGATTGGTCTACACCAATTCGAGGTGCAGAGCTTTTCTAACACGCTGCCGACATGGAACTGAAAAAAATCCGACACCGAATGCCCGGCGATTGACCGGTGTGATTCCGATAGGGTCGTTGGTCCCGTTCCGGGAACGCCGAAAGGCCCCCGGACCAGTGGTCCGAGGGCCTTTCCTGGGAATTGGCGGAGCGTCAGGCCTTGGTGACGTCCTCGACGTCCTCGTCGTCCTCGCGGCCGGGAGTCTTGAGGTTGAACTTGGTGATGATGAAGCGGAAGAGCGCGTAGTAGACCGCCGCGAAACAGAGTCCGATCGGGATGATCAGCCAGGGCTTGGTGGCCAGGGTCCAGTTGATGCAGTAGTCGATCAGGCCGGCCGAGAAGCTGAAGCCGTCCTTCACGCCGAGCGCCCAGGAGACCGCCATCGAGGCACCGGTGAGCAGGGCGTGCACGGCGTACAGCGCGGGGGCGATGTAGGCGAAGGAGTACTCGATCGGCTCGGTGACGCCGGTGACGAAGGAGGTCAGGCCGACCGAGAGCATCAGGCCGGTGATCTCCTTGCGGCGGTGCGGCTTGGCGCAGTGCGCGATGGCCAGCGCGGCGGCGGGAAGCGCGAACATCATGATCGGGAAGAAACCGGTGGTGAACTGACCGGCCGTCGGGTCGCCCGCCAGGAAGCGCGGGATGTCGCCGTGGACCTCCGAGCCGTCCGGCTTGGTGTAGTCGCCGAACTGGAACCAGACGAAGGTGTTCAGCAGCTGGTGCATGCCGATCAGCAGCAGGACGCGGTTGGCGAGACCGAACAGGCCGGCACCCCAGGCGTCCAGGTCGGCCAGCCACTGGCTGAAGTCGGTCATCGCGTCGCCGATCGGCGGCCAGGCCCATACGGAGAGGCAGGCGAACGCCAGGCCGAACAGGGCCGTGATCATCGGGACCAGGCGGCGGCCGTTGAAGAATCCGAGCCAGTCGACCAGCTGCTTGCGGTGGTAGCGGACCCAGAGCCAGGCCGACGCCAAGCCGATCAGGATGCCGCCGAGCACGCCGGGGTTCTGGTAGATGGCGCTCGCCGCATTCCGCGAACTGAAGTCCACGCACTTGTTCCCGACCAGAACGGTGGTGCCCGTGCAGTCCTCCGGGAAGGCGTGGAGCACGCTGTAGTAGACGAGGAAGCCGACGACCGCCGCGAGTGCGGTCGAGCCGTCGGCCTTCTTGGCCATGCCGATCGCGACCCCGATGCAGAACAGCAGGGGCAGACCGAGGCTGGAGTCGAGCAGAGCGCCACCGGCGGCGGCGAAGACCTTCGCCACGTTGTCCCAGCCGAGGCCATCCGAGCCGAAGACGTCGGGCTGGCCGAGCCGGTTCAGGATGCCGGCGGCCGGCAGTACCGCGACCGGGAGCTGGAGACTGCGGCCCATCTTCTGGAGGCCGCCGTAGAACCCGTGCCACCACTGCGTCTGTGGGGCGGTGGCGCCTGCCGAACTCATCATCGTCCTCCGAGTGCCGGATGTGTCCGGGCCCGGAACACCGGCGGGCGTTTCCGCGTTGTCCGAAGTGCACCTAATATTGGTGTAGACCACTTACGAGCAGAGTGGGCGCGCCGGGTCCAAGGTCCTGCTGATCGTCATCCTGTGATGAAGATCGGCAGCGCGCGCGTCCTGCTGGGCCAAAAGTGGACTAACGTGGCAAGTCGGTCGAACTCGGGCGATGCTGGTCGCGCGCCGTCGTGGGCGCGGCAACTGAGTCCGCGTCACCTTCCGACGACAGCCACCAGCACCGAGCGGTACGGCACCGGGCAGAGCTGCCGGGAGCCGAGACAGAGGGAGAAAGACATGGCCAGCAAGGCTGAGAAGATCGTCGCCGGTCTCGGCGGCATCGAGAACATCGAAGAGGTCGAGGGCTGCATCACCCGCCTGCGCACCGAGGTCAAGGACGCCTCCCTGGTCAACGAAGCCGCACTGAAGGCCGCCGGCGCCCACGGCGTCGTCAAGATGGGCACCGCGATCCAGGTCGTGATCGGCACCGACGCCGACCCGATCGCCGCGGACATCGAGGACATGATGTGAGCTGAGACGCAGCGGTCTCACCGCGACGGCCCGTCACCCCGCCAGGGGTGGACGGGCCGCAGTGTTTCCCGGGCCATCGGCGGGAGCGGCTAGGCTCGGTGCCTATGTCACGCATCGACGGCCGCACCCCCGATCAGCTCCGCCCGATCACCATCGAACGAGGCTGGAGCAAGCACGCCGAAGGCTCCGTCCTGGTCTCCTACGGCGACACCAAGGTGCTCTGCACCGCCAGCGTCACCGAGGGCGTCCCCCGCTGGCGCAAGGGCAGCGGCGAGGGCTGGGTCACCGCCGAGTACTCCATGCTCCCGCGCGCCACCAACACCCGCGGCGACCGCGAGTCGGTCCGCGGCAAGATCGGCGGCCGCACCCACGAGATCAGCCGCCTGATCGGCCGTTCGCTGCGCGCGGTGATCGACCACCGGGCGCTCGCCGAGAACACCATCGTGCTCGACTGCGACGTGCTCCAGGCCGACGGCGGCACCCGCACCGCGGCCATCACCGGTGCGTACGTGGCGCTGGTGGACGCGGTCTCCTGGGCCCGCGACAAGAAGCTGCTCCGAGCAAAGGGCCAGCCGATCACCGGCGGCGTCAGCGCGGTCAGTGTCGGCATCATCGACGGCGTCCCGATGCTCGACCTCCGCTACGAGGAGGACGTCCGGGCCGAGACCGACATGAACATCGTCTGCACCGCCGACGGCCGCTTCGTCGAGGTGCAGGGCACCGCCGAGGGCGCGCCGTTCAACCGCGCGCTGCTCGACCAGCTGCTCGACCTGGGCACGCTGGGCTGCGCCGAGCTGGACGAGATCCAGCGCAAGGTGCTCGAGGGCTGACCGGTCGTCAGACCGTACGGGCTCCGGGGCCGGCCGCTGTACAGGCGGGGCCCGGAGCCCGTACGGTTCGGGCCGTCAGCCCGGTACGGGAACCGGCGGCGGCCACGCCGTCGTCCTCCTGACCGTCGGACCTGCCCCAGCGTCTTCACAACGGAGGACCTTTCGATGCCCCTCAGCATCAACCGTTCCGCCACCCTGTCGGTGGCCGCGCTCGCGCTCCTGCTGCCGCTCGGCGTGGGCTGCTCGGCGGCCCAGAAGGCACTCGACTGCGGCAACACGGCGGTGAAGATCAGCAGCGACTTCGCCGCGGTGAGCCAGGCTTGGGGTAACGCGGGCAACGACCCGCAGGCCGCCGGGCAGGCGCTGCAGACGCTCAAGAACGACCTGGACGAGCTGGGCCGCAACTCCAGCGACACCGACGTCAGCAAGGCGATCACCGACCTGCAGACCCAGGTCGACAAGACCCAGCAGGCGATCAACGCCAAGCAGGTCCCCGACCTCAAGCCGCTCGGCGACGCGGCCTCCAACCTGACCAAGGCCTGCACCGGCTGACGCCGCATAGGCTGGGGCGCATGACTACCCGACGCCTCGTCCTCGCCACCCGGAACCAGCACAAGGTCGCGGAGCTGCGTGCCATCCTCGGCGCGGCCGGACTCGACGTGGAGCTGGTCGGCGCCGACGCCTACCCGGAGATCCCGGACGTGCCCGAGACCGGCGTGACCTTCGCCGAGAACGCCCTGCTGAAGGCGCACGCGCTGGCGCGCGCCACCGGCCTGCCCGCCGTCGCCGACGACTCCGGTCTCTGCGTGGACGTGCTGAACGGCGCCCCCGGCATCTTCTCCGCCCGCTGGGCCGGCAAGCACGGCGACGACCGCGCCAACCTCGAGCTGCTGCTGGCCCAGCTCGGCGACATCGCCGCCCCCCACCGGGGCGCGCACTTCGCCTGCGCCGCCGCACTCGCCCTGCCGGACGGCACCGAACGGGTGGTCGAGGGCCGGCTGCTCGGCACCCTGCGCACCGCCCCCTCGGGCGACGGCGGCTTCGGCTACGACCCGATCCTCCAGCCGCTCGGCGAGACCCGCACCTGTGCCGAGCTCACCCCCGCCGAGAAGAACGCCATCAGCCACCGCGGCCAGGCCTTCCGCGGCCTCGCCCCGGTGGTCCGCGAGCTCCTCGGCTGACGGTGCATCGGCCGGAGAGACGACAGGGCCCCGACTGCCTTCGGCAGCCGGGGCCCTGTGCGTGTGCGCCCGGTGGGACTCGAACCCACGACAATGCGGACCTAAACCGCACCCCTCTAGCCAGCTGGGGTACAGGCGCTTGGTGCGGCAAGCCTACCGTCTGTCAAGCCTGGTCCGGTACTGAGATTGCCCGAGCGATGCTCCGGCTGTGCCGGTTGCGACCGCAGTAGGTCGGGGTGACGGAGTGGCAGTTCGGGCAGAGCAGACGGAGATTCTCCGGCCGGTTGTCCAGCCAGTCCCCGTTGACGTGATCCACCTCCAGTGTCATCGGCAGGCCCTGCCAGGTGGGCGGTGTGCCACACATCGCGCAGAGGTCCGGCCGGCCGGTGTACAGCAGCATGGTCCGCAGGCGATCGCCGGGGATCCGGTTGCTGCCTTCCGGCCGCCGTCTGAGGAGTTCGTCCGGCCGGAGTCGAGGACCGCGGCAGCCCCGGTTGTGCGCCTGGCCGGTGAAGTGGCCGGTGTCGAGCCGGTGGTGGGTGATGCTGTCGGCGACCTTCCGGCGCGAAGCATTGGTCTCGGGCAGACCCAGGGCACGGACGACGCCGATGACGCTGCGACTTGAGGTCGCGGCCAGCGCCAGTGCCTCTCGCGGGAGCGGCGAGTCGGCTGCGCCGCGGAACGCGAAGTGCGAGGTGTCGATGCCGAATTCGGTGAGCCGCTGCTTCAGGTACGAGTACGCGCTGTCGTACGGTTCGACGCCCATGAAGCGGAGCATCGAACCGATACTGGTGCTGTTGGCGGCGGCCTCGGCCAGGAGCTCCCGGGGGTAGCGGTGACGCCCGTAGTCGGGCCGGCCCTGGTTGAAGTGGGACGTGTCGATCCCGTAGTACCTGATCCGCCTGCTGAGGTAGCTGTGGGTGCCGCCGGCCATGGGTACGCCGAGCCTGCGCATCACGTCGTTCACGCTCGTTGATTCGGCGACCACTGCGGCGAGCAGCTCGCGGGTGTACCTGACTGTCATGTCTGTGCCTCCCGGGCCAAGTTGTGCGCCCGTCCCCCATGGATACGAACGAGCCTTGGGGTGAAAGGGCACGGGCGATCCGGAAGATGAACGTGTGATGAGAGTCATGGGCAGCCGAGGATCTCGGATGACTACCGATTGGTACAGACCTATTGACCTATGTGGTTCAGACCACATAGCTTCGCGCCAATCTGCAGCGCGGCAGCCGGGGTGTTGACCGGTCGTCAGGTGCAGGCTGCCCTACCTCCCCCACTGCGCGCCCCCACAGCGCGCCGGCACTCTCCCCTGGAGGACCGAGTGTTGATCCGATCCACGACGGAGCAGCGTCCCACCGCTGCGGGCCGTCAGACGTCCGGCAGGCGGGTGGCGTTCGCCACCGCTGCCGCCGCCGTGATGGCCGGTCTGCTGGTCGCCACGCTCGGCACGGCGCCTTCGCAGGCTGCCGCGGCTGTCGACAACCAGTCCTGTCGCCCCGACGGTATGTACACCACGCCCGGCGTGGACGTGCCCTACTGCAGCGTGTACGACGCCGAGGGCCGCGAGAAGATGGGCGCCGACCACCAGCGCCGCATCATCGGGTACTTCACCGGCTGGCGTACCGGCAAGGACGGCACGCCCGCCTACCTGGTGAACAACATCCCCTGGGACAAGGTCACCCACCTGAACTACGCGTTCGGGCACATCGACGGCAACAACAAGCTCTCGGTCGGCGACGACACCGCGACCAACGAGGCCACCGGGATCACCTTCCCGGGCGTGGCCGGCGCGGAGATGGACCCGACGCTTCCGTACAAGGGTCACTTCAACCTGCTGACCAAGTACAAGAAGCAGTACCCGAACGTCAAGACCCTGATCTCGGTGGGTGGTTGGGCCGAGACCGGCGGCTACTTCGGTGCCGACGGCAACCGGGTCAACTCCGGCGGCTTCTACTCCACCACGGTCAACGCGGACGGTTCGGTCAACCAGGCCGGCATCAACACCTTCGCGGACTCGGCCGTCGACTTCATCAAGAAGTACGGCTTCAACGGCGTCGACATCGACTACGAGTACGCCACCTCGATGAAGGACGCGGGCAACCCGCTCGACTGGACCACCGCGAACGCCAAGCGCGGCTCGCTGGTCAAGGCGTTCGACGTCCTGCTGAAGACCCTGCGCGAGAAGATGGACCGGGCCGGCGCCGCCGACGGCAAGCACTACATGGTGACCGTCGCCGCTCCGTCCTCCGGGTACCTGCTCCGCGGCATGGAGACGTACCAGATGGCGAAGTACCTGGACTACGTCAACATCATGTCGTACGACCTGCACGGCGCCTGGAACAAGTACGTCGGCCCGAACGCCTCGCTGTTCGACGACGGCAAGGACGCCGAGCTGGCGGCCGCGAACGTCTACGGCACCACGCAGTACGGCGGCATCGGCTACCTGAACACCGACTGGGCGTACCACTACTTCCGTGGCGCGATGACGGCCGGCCGGATCAACGTCGGTCTGCCGTACTACACCCGCGGGTTCAAGAACGTCACCGGTGGCACCAACGGCCTCTGGGGCACCTCCTCGACCAACACCTGCCCGGCCGGCTCCGGCCTGACCACCTGCGGTGACGGCGCGAGCGGCATCGACAACATCTGGAACGACAAGGACACCAACGGAGTTGAGTCCCCGGCGGGCTCCAACCCGATGTGGCACGCGAAGAACCTGGAGAAGGGCATCGTCCCGGACTACCTCTCCAAGTACGGCGTGACCGACACCGCGCTGCAGGGCACCTACACCCGCAACTACGACTCGACCCTGGTCGCGCCGTGGCTGTGGAACGCCACCAAGAAGGTCTTCCTCTCCACCGAGGACGAGCAGTCGGTCGGCGCCAAGGCCGACTACGTCGTGAACAACGGCATCGGCGGCGCGATGATCTGGGAGCTGGCCGGCGACTACAAGTGGGACGCCGCCAAGAACCAGTACGTCCCCGGTTCGACCCTGACCTCGCTGATGTACGACAAGTTCAAGGCCGCCTCGGCGTACGGCGCGAAGCGCTCCACCATCGCGCTGCCGACCCAGACCCTGCCGATCGACGTCCAGTTCAACAGCTTCGCGCTGGGTGACGCCAACTACCCGATCAGCCCGAAGCTGCAGATCACCAACAACTCCACGGTGACCCTGCCGGGCGGTACCGAGTTCCAGTTCGACTACTCGAGCTCGGCCCCGGGCAACGCCAAGGACTCCTCGGGCTTCGGTCTCACGACGATCCGTCAGGACCACACCGGCAACAACGTCGGCGGCCTGAAGGGCATCTACAACCGGGCCTCGGTCAAGCTGCCGAGCTGGCAGTCGCTGGCCCCGGGTGCGTCCCTGACCATGGACTTCACCTACTACCTGCCGGTCTCGACCCCCGCCAACTGGACGGTCAACGTCGGCGGCACCCTGTACGGCCTGACCGGTGACCTGACCCGGGGCACCAGCGGCGCGACCTCCTCGCCGTCCTCCTCCCCGAGCAGCAGCCCGTCCAGCAGCCCGTCCTCCTCGCCGAGCAGCTCCCCGTCGAGCAGCCCGTCGTCGAGCCCGAGCAGCTCGCCGTCCAGCTCGCCCAGCACCAGCCCGAGCACCAGTGCCAGCCCCTCCACCGGGACCTGCACCGCTCCGAGCTGGAGCGCGGGCGCCATCTACGCCACCACCGGCACCAAGGTGTCCTGGAAGGGCCACCACTACACCAACAAGTGGTGGACCACCGGCGAGGACCCCTCGACCACCGGTCAGTGGGGCGTCTGGAACGACCTCGGGGTCTGCTGACCTGACGAGGTGAGAGACGGCGGTGGCGGTGCACCCGGTCGGGGGGTGCACCGC
>NZ_JBFUMY010000060.1:0-47774 GCF_054049135.1 Kitasatospora sp. P5_F3
AGCGGGAGCCACTCGGGCCGGGCGTCGGCGAGCGTGGCGGCGGTGGCCAGCCGGCCGCCGGACTGCAGGCCGCCGATCAGTGCCCATCCCGTCGCGGTGACGGTGAGCGCCAGGGCGGTGGTGCGGGTGGCGAGGGCGAGGTCCAGCAGTGCGGTCAGCAGGCAGGCGACGGCGATCGCGACCGGTCCGCCGTCGGTGGCCACCGCCACCAGCAGGCCAGGGAGTTGGAGCAGCAGTAGGGCCACCGGCAGCGGCCCGCGCAGGCGCACGGCCGCGCCGTACGCCGCCGCACCGCCGGCCGTCAGCGCGGTGATGCCCGCCCAGTAGGCGGCGGCGCCGATCCGGTCGAGCCCGCCGAGGCCGACGGCGCGGGCCGCGTACCAGTCGAGCAGGACCAGCGACAGCCCGAGGGCGGCCGAGGTCTCGGCGGTGGCGGTCAGCCCGCGCCGACGGAGCGGGACGGGTGCCAGCAGTGCGCAGAGCGTGACGGCGGTGAGGATCAACGCCTTGGCGCCGAGGCCGAGTTGGCCCCAGCTGACCACGGTGAAGACCAGTGCCGCGACGGCCACCAGCAGCCCGCCCAGTGCCAGCAGGACGGTCTGCGCGGACGGGCCCGAGACCTCGTGTGACTGCGACTGCACCTGCCACTGCGGCGTCGGCGCCAGGTGCGGGGCGTGCGTCGGCGGGTCGGGCAGGTCCTGCCGGGCGCGCAGCCCCGCCAGCAGGTGGTCGCGGTGCAGCAGCAGCGAGTGCCGCTGGGCGTCGAGACCGGCGAGGGCGAGGGTCACCTGCCAGAGGGCGGCCGCGTCCTGGCCGAGCAACGGCAGTCGGCACTGCGGGCAGCGGGCGACGGGGGCGGGCCCCAGGGGCGAAGCACAGCCCGGACAGGCGGGTGAACCGGTGTTCATGCTGGTGATTGTGGCGGCCGCGCCGGTGAGGCGACATGAGTATGGGTACTCAACTTGCGGCCGGGGCCGGGTTCGCAGGTCAGGCCTCGTGCCCGGGAGCCCAAAAGGGCGTGCGGTCCGGCGGGCAGGTCTGCGAAGCTCGTCCGATGCCGGCCCGAAACCGCAGACTGCCACGCCACCTGTCCTGGCCGCTCACCCCGTCCGACCTCGACGCCGCGCTCGGCGAGCGGATGACCCGGGTCGAGCGGGTGTACTTCTCCGACCGTCCGCACGAGGATGGAAGCCTGTTGGGTATCCAGTGGTACGGCGTGACCGTCCATCCCACACTGAGGTCGCGGCTGTCCCTCACCGTCGGCCCGCTGCCGGCCACCGAGCGGGCTGCGGCCAGGCAGATCCTGGTGCGGGTCTGCCTGCCGGAGGTCGCCGCCTGGATCGACGAGATGCTTGCCGCCTCCGAGACCTGGCGGCAGGCCGGTCACTACCGGCACTGGCGCCTGGCCGGTGACTCCGGGGTCGTCCACCGGGACGATTTCGACCCGTACCGCTGAGCGGCGGCCGTCGGGCGGGAGCCCGGACCGGGCCGCATGCTGGAAGGGATCTTGCCCGCCGCCGAGTGCGAGAGAAGAGGTCTGCTGATGGGTTTCCGGTCTGCCGGCTCGGATCGCCAGACGCCGAAGCGCACCCGAACGAGCGCGACCTGGGTCGGCGTTGCGTTGTTCGGCGTGGTGCTGCTGCTGCTCCTGATCTTCATCCTGGAGAACACCCAGCAGGTCGACGTGGCGTTCTTCGGCGTGCACAGCCACCTGCCGCTCGGGGTCGCGCTGCTGCTGTCCGCCGTCTGCGGGATCCTGCTGGTGGTGATCCCTGGCACCGCCCGGATCCTCCAACTACGGCGGGTGGCACGGAAGAACGTCGCTGCTCCGGCCCCTGCTCCGGCCCAGGCTCCGCCGGCGCCGCCGGTCGACCAGGCCGGGACGGCCGTCGCGCCGGAGAGTCCGGGCGGGGACGCGGCCGACAGCGAACGACCGGTCGAGGACTGAAGGAGAGCGACATGGCCACCGAGAGATTCGCCCTGGCCTTCCCCGGCGATCCGGATTCCCCCGGGGACCAGGACGTCGTGGTGGTGGAACCCACCGGCCAACGCGGGCCGGGCGGGCACCCGGTGTACGCGGACGTGACGGGGATCGTCCGCGCCGAGATCAGCGATCGCGGCGAGGTCCGGATGCTGGCCAGCGGGGGCCACCAGGTGCCGCGCACCCCGATGACGGCGCGGCCGCTCCCCTGACCGGGTGGCCCGGTTCAGTCGGCCTCCCGGAGGTGGGTGCGTCGGCCGTCGTGGTCGAAGATGCCCAGGATGTCGGCCGGGCCGCCCTGGGCGCCGATGGCATGGGGAACCATGGTGGAGAACTCGGCCGCCTGCCCGGCCTCGACCACGATCCGCCGGTCGCCGAGCAGAAGCACGACGGTGCCGGACAGCACCGTGAACCACTCGATGCCCGGATGGGCTTTGAGCGCACTGGTCGCGGTCGGCGCGGGTCTGGTGAGGCGCATCCTGGCCACGGTGACGCCGGGATCGCGGCTGAACCTCCACTGGGTGAGCCCACGGGTCACGTCGTGGTGGGGCTGGATCACCACGTCGCCGTCGTTCGGGGTCTCCACCAGCTGGTCGAGCGTGGTGCCCAACCCCCGGGCGATCGACGCCAGTTGGTCCAGGCTGATCCGCCGGTGGCCGGTCTCGATCCGGCTGAGGGTGGAGGGGCTGAGGAAGCAGCGCTCGGCGAGTTGGTCCAGTGACAGGCCCATCGCGACCCGCAGGCCCCTGATCCGCTTGCGCACCAAGGCGTCGAGGCCGCCGTCTTCTTGCGTCATACGCAAGATGCTATGCGATCCGGGCAAGCCCTCGTAGGGTCGTGGCCATGGCTCACCACGCTCACCAGCACCATGCCGTTTCGCCCGAGTCCGGGCACGATCACGGGCACGACGAGGCCGGCCTGGCCGAGATGCTCGATCTCGACGCCGAAGTCCTGCACGCCCACCTGTCCGAGCTGACCGGGTGGCTGAAGGACTTCGCCACCGATGCACCGGTACGCCGCGTCCTCGACCTCGGCAGCGGTACGGGTACCGGCACCTTCGCCCTGCTGTCGCGGTTCGCCGAGGCGGAGGTGGTGGCCGTCGACCGGTCCCCGTACATGCTGGGTCACCTGCTCGACCGGGCGCGCGAACGCGGCGTCGCCGGGCGGGTCCGTACCGTCGAGGCGGACCTGGACGCCGGCCGGCCCGACGTCGACCAGGCGGACCTGGTCTGGGCGGCGGCGTCGCTGCACCACATGGCCGACCCCGACCGGGCGCTGCGGGAATTGTTCGAGGTGGTTCGCCCAGGCGGCCTGCTGGCCGTGGTCGAGATCGACGGCTTCCCGCGCTTCCTGCCCGAGGACCTCGGCCTCGGCCGGCCCGGGCTCGAGGACCGCTGCCGGGCCGCGATGTCCGACCGGCACGCGGAGCAGATGCCGCATCTGGGCGACGACTGGGGCCCACGCCTGACCGGCGCCGGGTTCACCATCGAGGCCGAGCGGGTGTTCGGCATCGAACTGCGCCACCCGCTGCCCGAGGCCACCGGGCGCTACGCCCGGTCCATGCTGCGGCGGGTGCGGGGTGTGCTGGCCGACCGGCTGGATGCGGAGGACCTGGCCGTGCTCGACGTCCTGACCGAGAGCGACGGCCCCGACGGCGTGCTGCGGCGCGAGGACCTGGTGGTCCGGGCCGAACGGAGCGTCTGGGTGGCCCGTCGGCCGGTGCCGCCGGCCGGGTGACGGTACGTCACGGATCGGCGTTCCGCCGCGGCGTGGCCGGGAGGCAGGGGACTGCGGTGTGTGCGAACGTGGGTGCAGTTGTCCCGAGAGGAGTGGTCATGTCGTCGAAGCGCCGTCGCAAGAAGAAGGCTCGCGCCAAGCGCGGGGCGAACCACGGTCGTCGTCCCCAGTGCTGAGTGATGGCAGGGCGGTTGCCCGCGGTTGCTGACGGCGCCGCAGGTGACCGCCCTGTCGGATCGGCCCCTGGCCTCGGGTTCTGCCCGTGGCGGGGGCCGATCGTCGTTCCCCGACCGGCGTGGCAATCGGATGGCAATCGTCTGCCAAGTCGGGACGGCCATGCTGGGCCCTGCAATACCGGGGACGAGGAGGACGGCATGCCGGAGAGCAGCGGACCAGGTGGCCACGCGGTCGTGGCGGGGGCGGGTATCGGTGGGCTGCTGGCGGCCCGGGTGCTGTCGGAGACGTACGAGCGGGTGACCCTGGTGGACCGGGACGCGCTGCCGCAGGGCGGGGTGCCGCGCCGGGGGGTGCCGCAGAGCCACCACGCGCACGGGGTGCTGTCGCGGGGGTTCGAGGTGATGGAGGAGCTGTTCCCGGGGCTGGGGGAGGACCTGGTCGGGCAGGGCGCGCTGGTCCGGGACGCGCAGGCGGACGTGCGGTGGTTCAACGACGGGCACCGGTTGAGCGGTGGGGACTCGGCGCTGCCCTGTCTGATGGTCAGCCGGCCCGCGCTGGAGACCTACCTCCGTTCGCGGGTGGCGGCGTTGCCCGGGGTGGAGATCCAGGACCGGTGCGAGGTGCTGGAACCGGTGGCGGACGCGGCCGGCACGCGGATCACCGGCGTCCGGCTGCTGCGGGTGAACGCCGAGCCGCAGACGGTGCCCGCCGACCTGTTCGTGGACTCCACCGGACGCAGCAACCGGGGCGTGGCATGGCTGCGCGGGCTGGGGTACGAGCCGCCGGAGGAGGAGCGGGTCGACTCCAAGGTGGTGTACGTGACCCGCGAGTACCGGCGGCGGCCGGGCGATGCGCAGGCCGACGCGTACGTGGTGGGCGCCTCGGCGTCGGCGCCGCGCGGCGGGGTCGCGCTGAGCGCGGAGGGCGACCGCTGGCTGGTGACGCTGTTCGGGATGGACGGTGACGACCCGCCGGTGGACCCGGCGGGCTTCCACCGGTTCGCGGAGCGGCTGCCGGTGCCCGACCTGCACGAACTGATCGAGCGGCTGGAGCCGCTGACGGAGGCTCGGGCGATGCGGATCCCGGTCTCGGTCCGGCGCCGCTACGAGCGGATCGACCGGATGCCGAAGGGCTATCTCGTCTTCGGCGACGCGCTGTGCCAGTTCAACCCCTCGTACGGGCAGGGCATGACCGCCGCTGCTCTGCAGGCGGTCGCCCTCCGGGAGTGCCTGGCGCGGGGGAGTGGTGCGGCGGCGGCCCGGGAGTTCTTCCGGCGGGCGGCGCAGGCGGTCAGCGTGCCCTGGGACATGTCGGTCGGCGGCGACCTGCGGTTCCCGTTCGTCGAGGGCCGGCGGACGCTGCGGGTCAGGCTGATCAACCGGTACGTGGCCCGCCTGCACCGGGCGGCGGCGGTGGACGCGGAGGTGGCGCGGGCGTTCCTGTCGGTGGCCAACCTGAAGTCGCCGCCGCAGGGGCTGTTCGCGCCGAAGGTGCTGGCGAGTGTGCTGCGGGGGCCTGCGGGCGCGGCCTCGGCGGCGGTCCGACCGCGCTCGGCCCGGGCGGAGCGGGCGGCGGGGGCCTGACTGGGTGACGGTGTGTCAGTCCGGGTGTGATGATGGCCAGTTGAGCCTCTGGGCGGGCCCGATTGGCTCGACCGGGCCGGGGACGACGCCGAGGGGAGTGCGGCGGGTCGTGCCGCTTCCGCCGGGCTCGCGGGCCTATCGTGGACCAGCGATCTTGGCCGCTGGGAGGCGCGATGTGCTGGAGCGCCGAGGCGGATCTCGTCACCGGCACCATCGTCACGGGCCTCGGCGTGGCCTGCCTCAGTGGAGTTCGCCATCGACGGCAGCTGCCGCTGGCCGTGTTGCCGCTGCTGCTCGGTGTCCACCAGCTGGTGGAAGCGGCGGTCTGGCTCGGCGGTGAGGGGCGAGTCGACCCGGACGTCGCTCAAGTCGCCCGTGTCATCTGGGCGTTGATCGCGATGCCGGTGCTGGTGATGCTGGTACCGTTCGGCGCCTGGTACGCCGTCGGCCGGCCCCGGCGGCTGCTCCCGTTCCTGGTGCTCGGCGTCGCCACCGCCGTACCCCTGGCCGCAGTGATCCTGACCGGTCCCGTCACCGCCGAGGCGCACGGACACACCCTCACGTACGCGGTGGGCATCCCGCTGGCACCCCTGCTTCTGGTCACCTACCTGCTGGCCACCCTCGGCCCGCTCGCCCTCAACCCCGACCCGGACCTGCGGCGGCTCGGGTGGGTGATGGCCGCCGCCGCGCTGCTCTGCGCCGTCCTCTGGCGCACCGCCTTCGCCTCCACCTGGTGCGCCCTCGCGGCGCTGGTCAGTGTCCTGCTGCTGCGCTGGGTCCGGCGGGGTGATGAAGGGCAGCAGGCAGCCCTTGGGACGAATGCGGATGAAAACTGAAATAAGGGACCGCTTTCCGTGGGGCGGGTATGCCGGCGGAGGTCGGGGGTAGGCGGCCAAGAACGATGCGTCGGACGACGGAAGGTGTGTCATGGCCGTGTCCAGTGAGGTTTTGCCGACTCCCTTGTGTACGGCGGTGGCCGGCACAGCTCGGCTGCCCGAGATAGCGGATCTTCCGGTGATCGAGAATCCGTCGGCCGTCGCGCCGCGCGATGCCAGGGAACTCGCACGGGTGCTGCTGGTGCGGTTGGCGGACCTGGAGGAGGGCACGGCGGCGTACTCGTACGTGCGCGGGACGCTGGTCGAGCTGAACCTGTCGCTGGTGCGGTACGCGGCGGGGCGGTTCCGCAGCGGCCAGGAGCCGATGGACGACATCGTGCAGGTCGGGACGGTCGGCCTGATCAAGGCCATCGACCGGTTCGACCCGGAGCGGGGTCTGGAGTTCTCGACGTTCGCGCTGCCGACGATCATCGGCGAGATCAAGCGCCACTTCCGGGACGGCACCTGGGCGGTGCACGTGCCCCGGCGGATGCAGGAACTGCGGCTGACGCTGGTGAAAGCAGAGGAGGACCTCGAGCAGCGGTTGGACCGTTCTCCGACCGTGGCCGAGTTGGCCGAGCGGATGGAGGTGAGCGAGGAGGAGGTCGTGGAGAGCATGACCGCCACCAACGCGCGTACCGCCGGCTCGCTGGAGATGCGGCTGGCGGACGACTCGCCGAACAGCACCCTCGCGATGCGGCTGGGCTACGAGGACACCCGGATCAGCCGGGTGGAAGACCTCGAATCGCTCAGACCCCTGATCGCCGCACTGCCCGAACGCGACCGGGTGGTGCTCTCACTGCGCTTCGTCGGCGAGCTGACGCAGGCTCAGATCGGGGAGCAGCTCGGCGTCTCGCAGATGCACGTCTCCCGCCTGCTCACCCGCACCCTGACCAGGCTGCGCGCGGAGCTCACCCAGGAGAGCTGATGCCGTTGGGGTCAGCGGGTCGGGGACAGCCGGGAGGTTCGTACTTCGAGCCAGACGGATTTTCCGTCTGCGAGGAGGTCTACGCCCCAGCGATCCGAGAGCCGTCCGATGATGTGCAGGCCGTGGCCGCCTGGTGTGGCCGGTCGGTACGGCGCCCGGGGGCGGGGCACGGTCGGGCTTCCGTCGGCCACCTCCACCCGGAGGTTGTCGGGGGTGCCGTGCAGGACGAGGTGATGGGGGCCGCCGGCGTGCATGACGGCGTTGGCGAGCAGTTCGGTGATGAGTAGCAGGACGTCGTCCGCCGCGGTGTCCTGGTGGCCGTCGCCGCTGGTGACGGTGTACCAGTCGAGGAGGGCCTGCCGTCCGAAGTCACGTCCGGCCGCTACCTGGCGGCGCATGCCCTTGAGCATCAGGCGCCTGCGTTGCCCCGTGGCCGGCAGCAGCGTGGGACGGGAGCCGAGGTCGAGGTCACCGGTCAGCCGGCAGACGAGCTTTCCGTCCGGTTCGGTGCGGGTCGTCACCGTGAGGCCAACAGCCTGCGGGCCGGTTCTGTTGGTGCTCAATGTGGTCAGGCCTTCCGGTCCGTGCGGTACACGACAGCGGTTGGGGCAGCACTGTCTCCCGTCACGACCTTAGGCTTGCGGCCCGCCCGGTGGTAGCCCGTGGAACGGTCCGTAGCAGGAGCGGAACTTCCGGATCTCGACGCTGCTCATGCGGTCCTCCACTCGTCCTGCGCCGCTGCGGGCTGTTCCCGTCGGGCGCGTTCTCGACTGTCGGCTGCCCCCGTCCGAGGACTTCATGCCACCCGGTTCTGCGGTTGTTGCGGACCCGGGGGGTTTGGCCGGGCGGGAAGGGGTGAGACGCAACCGTGCACGCGGCGCCCGTTCGCGCCGACAACTCCGTTGTGACAGCAGACAACTGATCACGACTTGGAGAAGGGAACAGCTGATGACCGACATATCGCGCCTGCCCGGGGCTTTCGACCACCGCTGGGACTGGCAGATGCGCGCGGCCTGCCGCCGCCAGGACGCCGCCCTGTTCTTCCACCCGGCGGGTGAGCGCGGCCAGGCCCACGACGCCCGGGACGAGGCGGCGAAGCGGGTCTGCGTGCGCTGCCCGGTCCGTACCGCATGCCTCGCATACGCCCTCCAGGTCCGCGAGTCCTACGGCGTGTGGGGCGGGCTCACCGAGGACGAACGCGCGGTCCTCCTGCGCCGGACCCGGCGGGCCGGCCGCGCTGCCTGACCAGCAGTCGTTCGACCGGAAGCTGCCTGACGGTAGTCGTCACTGGGAGAGTCTTCGTGATTCTGTGGAGCATTCTGCGCATGCTCGGCCTGGCGGCCGCTTCGGCGCTGGCGGCCTTCGTGGTGGACCGGGCCGCCGAACTGACGGTCCGCCGGCTGGCGGCGGGGCGTGCGGGGAGCGGGACGTTGCCGCTGGTGCGAGGTTGCCGCCGGCCGTTCCTGTTGGCGGCCACTGCCGCGCTGATGCTGGCAGGGGAGGCCTCGGCGGGGCTCGCGCCCCTGCTTCGGGGCGCTGTGCGGCACGTGCTCGTCCTGCTCTGCCTCGCGGCCTGTGCCTGGTTGGCAGCCCGGTTGGTGGCGCTGCTGGTCGATGCGGGGGTACGGCTGTCGGTCCGGAGTCAGGACGCGAGTCGCGTCCGCCGGGCGCGTACCCAGGCGGGGATGGTGCGCCGGGTCTGCCAGGCCGTGATCGCGGTGGTGGCGCTCGCTGCGATGCTGATGACCTTCCCGGCGGTCCGTACGCTCGGCGCCAGCCTGCTGGCCTCCGCCGGACTGGTCGGTGTGGTGGCCGCGATGGCCGCGCAGAGCACGCTGGGCAACCTGTTCGCGGGGGTCCAGATGGCGTTCGGTGACATGGTGCGGATCGGCGACGAGGTGGTGGTGGCGGGGGAGTGGGGCACGGTGGAGGAGATCACGCTCACCTACGTGGTGGTCGCCACCTGGGACCAGCGGCGGATCGTCATGCCGGTCTCGTACTTTGCCGGCCGGCCGTTCGAGAACTGGTCCCGCAACGACACCCGCATCACCGCAACTGCCCTGCTGCACCTGGACCACAGCACGCCGATGGGCGAGCTGCGGGTGGAGTTCGACGCCCTGCTGGCCAAGTGCGAACTCTGGGACGGCGAGGGGAGCGCACTGCAGGTGGTCGACACCACGCCCTCCGGCATCGTGGTCCGCGCGCTGATGACCGCCCGCAACGCCGGGGACGCCTTCGACCTGCGCTGCCATGTACGGGAGGAGCTGATCGGCCACCTGCGCGAGCACCACCCCGGCGCCCTGCCCCGGCTGACGCTGGCCGGTACCGATGCCGACGGGGCGGTGGGCGCAGGTCGCGGCTGCGGATGCCCGAAGTGCTGTCGGCCGTGATCCGCACCGACGCCGGGTGGAGCCGTTCGAACGACCGACCGTCAGGTCCGAACCGCCGGTGGTTCCGTCGTTCGGGTGACGGTGGGGCGTGGCTTCATTCCTCGCTCCGTCACGCGTCTCATAGTCGGATCTCCGGACTATGAGACGAGCCGAACATGCGCCTTCCCCGCCGAGCGGTTCTGCTGCCGGTCGCCGCTCTGCTGGTGGGCGTGGCGGGTTGCTCCGCCTCCGTTGCGCAGCGCTCCGCCGTGCCCGTGTCCACTCCGAGCCCGCAGCCGATCCTCTCCCCGGGCTCCGGTCCCAGCGCGGCCGGGTCCGGGCTCCGGCCGTTCACCCTGGTGGCCTCCGGGGATGTCCTGCCGCACACCGCGATCATCCAGCAGGCCCAGGCGGACGCCGGCGGCACCGGGTACGACTTCGGCAAGATGCTGGCCGGGGTCAAAGCGGTGGTCGCCAACGCCGATCTGGCCATCTGTCACATGGAGACCGTCTACGGCGCCGAAGGCGGCCCGTACACCGGCTATCCCACCTTCAAGTCGCCGCCCGAGGTGGCCCGGGCGCTCCGGGACACCGGCTACGACTCCTGCTCCACGGCCTCCAACCACACACTCGACGCGGGCTCCGCAGGCATCAGCCGCACCCTCGGCGCGATGGACGCGGTGGGCCTGCAGCACACCGGCTCCGCCCGTACCGAGGACGAGGCCGCCCGCCCCGCGCTGCTGACGGCCGGCGGCGCGGCCCTGGCCCAACTCGCCTACAGCTACGACACCAACGGCATCGCGCTGCCCGAGGGCCAGCCCTGGGCGGTCAGTCTGATCGACCGTGACCGCATCCTGGCCGACGCCCGCGCCGCCCGCCGGGCCGGCGCCGACATCGTGGTGGTCAGCATGCACTGGGGCACCGAGTGGCAGGACCAGCCGAACGATCAGCAGCTCACCCTGGCCCAGGAGTTGACCGCCGCTCAGACCGACGGCCGCCGTGACATCGACCTTGTGCTCGGCACCCACGCCCACGTCCCGCAGGCGTACGAGCAGGTGAACGGCACCTGGGTGGTCTACGGCATGGGCGACCAGATCGCCGCCGACATGTACAACCGGTCCGGCGACCTCGACCCACGCGGCAACCAGAGCTCGATCGCCCGGTTCACCTTCGCCCCGCCCACCGGACCGAAGCAGCCCTGGACCGTGAGCAAGGCGGAGTTCATCCCCCAGCTGATGGACCTGAGCACCCCCAACCGGGTGCTCAACCTCAACGAGGCACTCCGGCAGAACCCCGGCAACGCCGACTGGGCCAAGGCCCTGGAACACATCCGGTCCACCGTGCTGAGCCGCTCCGGCGCTGCCGCCGGTCTCACCATGGGCTCCTGACCGGCGGGATTCCTCGGCCTGTCAGTTGCGGTGCCTGCGGGCTCGGAGGTACTGGCGGGCCAGGAGTCGGAGGGCCGGGAGCCTGGGTGTGTTGGCTGACTGGTGGAGCAGGTTGGTGCCGGCCGAGCGTGCGGCGGTGCTGGTGAGGTTGTCGATGCCGATGATGCAGCGGAGCAGCGGCTGGTGGCCGGCCGGTACGAGGGCGACGACTGCTTCGGCGTCGGCCAGGGTGCGGTCCACCCGGTCGAGTTGGTCGGTGAGCAGCGTCAGTACGGCCGGCAGTGGTCGGGCCTGCTCGAGGTCGGCCCGGGTGACGCCGTGTTCCTCCAGGGTCCGTACCGGGATGGTGAGTCGGCCGTCCGCCAGGTCCTCGGCGAGGTCGTTGACGAAGTCCAGCCGCTGGCTCGCGTCGATGAACGTGCGGCAGGCGGAGCGGTAGGCGCTCTGGTCACCGTCGGGGCCCAGCAGTGCGGCGACGACCATGAAGGCCGGCAGTGAGTACCCGTCCACGTAGCGCTGGTAGTCGTCCTCGGTGTCGAATCCGGTGAAGTCGAGGTCGGTGGCTGCCGCGGCGAGGTAGTCCGCGACACGGTCGCGGAGCACGGGGTGGCTGTCGATGCTGTTCAGCAGGGGTTGGAGCTCGGGGTTGTCGGAGTGGCCGGTGGCGAGGCTCTCGGAGACCTCGCGTTCCCAGCGGGCGGATGCCGTCCGGCGGTCTGCCAGGGGGCCGCTGTCCTGAAGAGTGTCGGTGCGGTGCATGAATGCGGCGGCCGCGATCACGTGCGGAATCATCGCGTAGGGCAGGAGCAGGCCGGCGGCAGCCGCCATCTCCCGCTTGTACTCGGTGACTTGGCGCCGTTGTCGGCTGTACTGCGCCCGCAGTCCGGGGTCGCGTACCCCTGCCGCGTCCAGCGCCGGCTCCCAGCTGCCCACTTGGTCCTGCCGTTTCTTGTTGTTCGCTTGTGGTCCGGCTATGGGCGCTGTGACGGGACGGGTGGGAGTGCGGGCCAGCGGGCGAGCATGCGTTGGCGCAGGTCCGTGCTGAGGCTGTTGAGGCCGCTCAGGTCCGGGCGGTCGGCAGTCAGTCGGCTGACGACACCGAGTCGGTGGACGAGCCGTTGCCGGGCGGTCGCGGTGCCCCACTTCCAGTCCCGGTCCGGGATCCGCGCCAGGTGGTCGGTGGTCCCGCGGTGGGCCCGCTGCACCAGTGCGTCGCCGCGAAGCAGCCACCCGGCGCACGCGTCCGCGAGATCGCCGTGGAGTTCGGTGCCGGTCGCGGTGTGCCAGGCCGTGCGGTAGGCGCTCTCGGCCCGGTCCAGCAGCGGAGCGGGCGCCGAGGTGACACACCAGCAGGTCGGGAAGCCGATCCGCAGGTAGGCGAGTTCCATCAGTCCGCTGCCCAGGGAAGCCTGTTCGAAGTCGACGAACCTGATCCCGGTGGTGGTGTGCAGATCGTTGCCGGGGCACGGATCCCCGTGGAGCAGGGCATGCCCCGGTGCCTGGCCGAGCCGGTGCACGAGCTCACCGAGCTCACCGGGCACGCCAGGTGCGACGGGGGCCTCAAGAGCCTCGGCCAGTCTGAGGAAGGAGTCGACGTCGGCCTGGTCCGGGCCGAGCCAGCGGGGAAGTACCCCGACGTCCTGCGGGCCGGTGGTGGCGTGCAGCCGAGCCAGTGCCGCCGCGTAGCCGACGATCCAGTCGCCGGACGGGCGTTGGTGGTCCAGGTGCTCCAGGACCAGTACGCGCTCGGCGGGATCGGTCCCCAGCAGCGTGGGCACCACGGGGTTGTCGGCTCGGGCGGCGAGCCGTAGTGCGGCGACCTCGCGGGCGTACCGGTCCTCGGCGTCGGGGCCGTCGACGAACTGCTTCACCACCACCGGTGATCCGGCCAGCTCGACGCGCCACACGCGTGAGCGCGGGCTGCTGCTCAGTCGGCGAGAGCGACTGGGTGAGCCCAGCTCGGTCCGTAATCCGTCCCCGAACGGCAGTCGTGACCACATGAGGTCATCTTTCCACGGAGACGAACAGGCGTGCGGCCGGGGTGGGTCGGACGAGTGTCCGCGTCATCGCCGCGCCCGCCACCACGGCGCAGAGGTGCAGCACCACCGCGACGGCGGGGTTCTCGGGCGGCGTGACATCGGCGGGAGCGGCCACCGCCACGTACAACAGAAGGGGAACCTTCCAGGCGCTCCAGGCGAACAGTGAGCCCGATCCGACCCAGCCGAACACCAGCGGGAGCCAGCGCGGCAACCCGGCCGGACGCGCCCGGGCGACCGTCCAGACGGCGGCGGATCCGGCGAGCGCCCAGAACCCCCACACGGCGGTCAGCACGAACCCGTCGGTGTTCCGCTCGGCCGGGTGCGCGATCCCCAGCGTGCCTCCGGCCGCCCAGTAGAGCCAGACCAGACCGACCGCGGCACCGACGCCGGCCGCCCACGGCGGCACCGCGCGCGGACCGTCACCGACGCGCCCGACGAACGCATCCGGCCAGCGGCGCCGCAGATACGCCGGAACCGCGAGAGCCAGCCCCAACCCCATTCCTACGAAGCTGAATTGGACGAGTGCACCCTCCCAGGCCGGCATCACCGGGTCGTCGCCGCCGCTGTCCTGCGAGTCACCACCGATATCCAGGAGCGCACCGAAGAGAAGGAAGGGCAGCACCGAGACGAGGAACCCCGACCCGACCCAGGAGCAGAACGCGACCAGCGCCCCCGGAATCCGCCTCCCCCACGGCCGCACCAGCGCGAGTGCCAGCGCGATCCCGATCAACGCCATGCCGATCGTCACGACGTTGAGCACCACCCACTCCGCCAGGCCGAACCCCTTGCCGATCGGCACCAGTCCCAGGAGGGAGCCGACCACCCAGGAGACCTTGATCAGCAAATACGGCGACAGCGCCAGAGCCGCCCCGTACGCCGCGCTCCGCCCGACCCGATCCCAGCGTTCCACCCGAACTCCCCTTCCGCCAGCAGGAATTCCAGCCTCCAGCCTCACCGGCCAGGCCACGTCCTCCGCCGGACGTAGCCGCCTCCCCCACCCGGGGGAGACGGAATGCGAAGGATCTCGGCTCGCGGAGCGGCTGAAGACGCAGCAGGAACTCGCGGGGCGGCTCCGGGAGAGCGGTGACACCGCGGCGCGTTGCTGGCGCTCCTGATCTGGCCTGGTTCCTGGAGCCGGACCGAGTGGTGGCGAGTGCCGGCTGGGCGCTGACCACCGAACGTGCGACGAAGAGAATGCCGGCGGGCCGTCACCAGTACTTCGGTGACGGCCCGTTGCGGGTGGAGCGGGTGCTCATGCGGTCAGGCTGGACAGGGCCTGGTGTGCGCGCTGGGCGGTGCGCTCGGCGCGGCTCTTGAGTCGGAGCGCGCGCACGAGGCGGTGGTTCTCGGCTTCCCGCAGACGGTTGTCGATCGTCGCCCGCGCGGTCTCGAGGTGGTAGGTCATGGTGTTCCCCCTGTTGTTGGGTGGTCCGCTGCATCACCGTGATGTCAGCCCCTCAGACCACCTTCTGTGCTTCAGATACTACACCCAAACGGGGCCATCACCTTGCAAGTTCCACTCTGTTCAGATAATCGCCTTCTGATCGAAGGGAAAAGTGTCAGTTGAGCCGAGCTATGCGAGCACACGCTTGCTGGCTCCGGCTCACCGGTCGGCGCCCGTGGCGGTGGGGGACAGGGCGGTGGCCTGGTCGATGGTGAGCACTGCGTACTGGGCCCGCTGGTCGTCGGGCAGGCCGCTTTCGTGCCGGCCCAGGATCTCGGCGGCGGGTAGGCCGGCGGCGACCAGGTGCTGGTTCACCTCGGCCCAGGCGGTCGTGCGCTGGTGCAGGGTTCGCGCCTGGTCCGGGCCGGGGAGCTGAAGCAGTGTCAGGGCCTGGGCCAGGGTCAGTTGGCCGACCCGGGCAAACTCTTGGGAGGGCGTGCCGAGGGTGTCCTCCGGTTCGGCGGGGTCTGCGCCGAGTGCGGTGAGCCGGGTGTTGACCTGTTCCCAGGTTGCTGCCCAGGCCCGTTCCGCGAGGAACTGTGCTTCGGCTCGTTGTTCGGCCATGCGGTTCTCCCGGCCGGAGTAGGTGTTGGTCTGCACCCTGTCCCAGCGGGCCGGGTCGTAGCCGGGCCGGTCGCGCCAGGGCAGGGCGGCGCGGACCAGCTGGTTCCACTCCCGCCGGATCGCCTGCAGGTGGGCAAGCTCGGTGACGCCGTCCCGGGGGCTGGTCGCGTCCCGCATCTCGATGCTGAGGTTGAGGACGGAGACGCTCTCGCCGAGGAAGACCTCCAGCGCCCGGGCGGTGGGGTCCAGCGGGTCCAGGTGTCCCCGTATCCAGCCGAGCAGCTCGGCGACGTCGGCCTTGGTCAGGTCGGTGGCGTACCGCTCGGCGGGCGCGGTGGTCTTGGACACGGTGTTCCCCCTCGGTCGCGGGCGGCCGGCCGACGGGTCGTCATGTCCGGTTCATCGCCCCGGGCATGGAATCTAATCCAAGGCGGCAACGCGGGAGAAGAGGCGGCAGCCTCGTGATCACCTGGCCGAGTGAACGGACGGCGGGCAGGCGGCGACATTCCTCACGGCACGACGGCCTCGGCGAGCAACCCGCCCCGGGCGGTACAGCTGCCGGCTGCACAGTGATGATCTCGTGATCGAAAAGCGGAGGCGGCGCCGGGCAGGCTCAAGTACTGTCCGCAGTCGTCCCGATCGGCCACGGCCGACTTCGTTTCACTGTGAGCAGGAACGTTTCTTGAACATCGACTTCGGCCTTGACCCGGTTTTCTCGTGGTACATCATCTTGCTGGCCGTCAGCGGAGTGCTCATGGTTGCCATGGCCTTGCTGCCTGTTGGCCGTCTGACGAACGGGATGCGCTCCCTGAACGGCGTCCTCGGGGTGGGCTTCGCGGGGTACGCGTACTACCTGTGCTTCGTCTTCGAAGGTGGCAGTTACGCGATCTTCTTCTATGCGTTCATCCTGCCGGTGCTGATGACCGCACAGTTCGTCAAGTCGCTGTCGGAGGGCAGCCGGGCCTGACGTGACGTCACCGTGCCCCGTCATCGACAGCGAACGAGCTGTCGGTGACGGGGAATGCGCCCCATGCGCCGGCGGCGGCCCGGCCGGCACAGCCCTCAGCTCGGCAGCAGACGGATCGTGGTGTCACGGAGCCGGGTGTGCTCGGTGGACACGAAGCGGTGCAGGTTCCGGGAGGCGAAGGCGACCCGCTGGGCGCTGCGGCGGCGTTGCGAGTCGTAGGTGCGCAGGGCGGTGTCGAGGTCGGTGGGTCCGTGGTCGGCGACGGCCCGGGTCAGCGCCTCCGCGTCCAGGAGTGCCGTGCACGCGCCCTGCCCGAGGTTGGGTGTCATGGCGTGGGCCGCGTCGCCGACCAGTGCGATCCTGCCGTGGTGGACGAAGGTCGGCAGGGCGGGGAAGAGGTGCCGCATCTCGTAGCGGATCCAGCCGGCGGGGTCGGTCTCGTCGAGGATCCGGGGGATTGGGTCGTGCCAGCCGTCGAAGTAGCCGCGCAGTTGGTCGGCGGTGGTGGCCGCGGGCACGCTGGCGTACCAGTTGGTGCGTCCCGGCTCGACCGGGGTCATGCCGAAGAACCGGCCCTTGCCCCAGGTTTCGCCGTACACGCCGGTCTCGAAGTCCGCGATGCCGATCCAGGCGACGCTCCCCACCTGCCGTGGACCGCTGCGGGTGCCGAAGCAGTGGGTGCGTACGGTGCTGCGGATGCCGTCGGCGCCRACCACCAGGTCGTGGTCGGCTGTCAGCGCGGCGACGTCGGTGACCTGCTCGCCGACCTTGAGGGACACGTCCCCGAAGGCGTCCAGCTCGGCCAGCAGGATGTCGATCAGGTAGGGCCGGCAGATCAGGAGTTCGGGGCGGCCGGCCTTTCGCTCCATGCGCTCCAGCGGGAGGCTCGCCAGCACCCGCCCCTGGGGGTTGCGGATCCGGGCGCCCCGGTACGGCACGGCCCGGCGCTCGACCGCCTTGCCCACCGCGAGGCGGTCGAGGGCGGCCTGGGCTCCGGAGTGGAGGGCGAACGCGGCGCCGTACCGCTCCAGTTCGGTGCGGCGCTCCAGGACCGAGACCTGCCAGCCCGCGCGGCGCAGCCCGATCGCCGTGGCCAGCCCGCCGATCCCCGCCCCGACGACAACTGCGGTTCCGGCCATCACGTTTCCCCCGATCGCCCCCGTCCGCCCACCTCCGGGCGGACCACCACAGATGTGGTACCACGGCTGGGGTAGTATGGGCAAGTGCCAAGCAAGCGAGGAGCATTGACGGTGAATCAGGACCGCCGGGACCAACTGCGCGACGCAGCCATCGAGGTGCTGGCCGAGGCGGGCGGGCGTGGCCTGACGCACCGGGCCGTCGACGCGGCCGCCGGGGTGCCGCTGGGCACGACGAAGAACTACTTCCCGACCCGGGACGCCCTGCTCGGTGCGGTGGCCGAGCGGTGTGCGGAGCAGTACCGCGCGATCGCGGCGCAGCTGGGGGTGGCCGGAGCGGGCCCTGTGGACCGCGAGGGTCTGGTGGCCATGTTGCGGGGGCTGCTGGAGAACGTCGCCGGACCGGGTCGCCCCCGGATGCTCGCGTACTTCGAACTGCGGGCCGAGGCGGCCCGCCAACCGTGGCTGGCGGCCATCCTCGACCCGATCGCTGCCGCCGACTTCGCCGGTTTCGAGTGGGCCCAGCGGGCGGGCGGCCTGCCCGTCACCTCGCAGCGGGCTGCTGCTGTCACGCTTGCCCTGCACGCCGCCATCCCGCACCTGCTGGAAGCCGGTCCCGCCACCCTGGCCGCCGCCGGCCTGGACGACCTGGACCGGTTCGTCCGCGGCCTGCTGGACGCGGTGTACCCGCAGTGTCCTGGGGACCGTTCGCACGGATGAGTGGTGTTCGCGAGAGCGGTAGGTAGCCGCTCCGGGCTTGCGCCGGGCGTCTTGCGTGGCGGGCGGGGGCGGGTGGTCCAGACGTGTGCCGCGTGCCCCTGCACCAACACCAGGCCCAGCCTTCGTCTTGTTCACCTGTGGCAGACAACGGTTCCCGGCAAGCCGCGGCCTTGGCGAGGACGGCCGGCCCGCCGCGGCGCAGACTTCCTGGCTGTGCCCCGGCGGGGCTTTGTGCAACGGGTTGGTTGCGCGTGGGCGGGATGAGGTGCAACAATCGGGTTGCGCTTGAGGTCGATCGTGGAAGGGGTTTTGTGATGGGTGAGGACATGATCGAGCGGGACACGTTGATTGATGCTTCGGTGGAGCGGGTGTGGTCGTTGGTGTCGGCACCGGGTTTCTGGGTGGCTGATCCGGAGAGCGTCAAGGGCACTACCGCTGTGGAGGGTGAGTCGATGGTGGCGAGGAATCCGGAGCATGGTGAGTTTCCGGTGCGCGTGGTGACGGTGCGGCCGATGTCGTATGTGGCGTACCGGTGGGCTCCTGCGTTTCCTGGTGCTGAGTTGACGGATGGCAACAGCACGCTGGTGGAGTTCACGTTGTCGGCGGAGGGTGACAAGACTCGGCTGACGGTGGTGGAGAGCGGGCTCGCTGCGTTGGCGGTGTCGGAGGAGGTGCGTGCCAGGACGGTGGAGAATCTTTCGGCGGGTTGGCCGCAGGTTCTCGGCGCGGCGAAGAAGCACGTGGAAGAGTCGACTGTGTGAAGGCGGAACCTGATGACGACGGGGCGGCGGATGTCGGCAGTGTGCTCGGTGCGTTGGCCGATCCGACCCGTCGCCGTCTGCTAGATCTGCTGGCGGCGCACGATGCGGTTACCGCGACGGCGCTTGCCGAGTGGTTGCCTGTGTCACGGCAGGCGATCGTGAAGCACCTTGCCGTGCTGGATGCTGCCGGGCTTGTGGTCGGCAGCCGGGTGGGGCGTGAAGTGAGGTATTCGTTGCGGCCGGCAGGTCTGGATGCGACGACGCGGTGGATGTCTTCGCTGGCGGCGGACTGGGACCGGCGGTTGGCGGCGGTCAAGCGTGTCGCCGAGGCGGCGGAACGTGATTCCACCTAGCACCCGCACGCACGTAGTACATGGACGCACTGTCTGTAAGGCCTGGACTCGCGCGTAGTGCCTGGGTGCGTGGTCTGTCGCGCCTGGACGTCATGTGGCGATGGTGTGTGTGGCTTGTCCGTACCTGGATTTCGAGTAGCGCGTGGATACGTGGTGCGGCGATATCGCTGCTGCCGCGACCTGTGATGACACGACGAAGGAGATTCGACATGGCGACGTTGAAGCCTGGAAGCATGTTGCTCGGTACGACCCGTCCTGCGGAGTTGCGGGAGTGGTACATCAGGGCGCTGGCGCCGGAGTTCACCGGTGACGGTGCGATCGATCTGGGTGGTTTCCTGCTGGTCGTCGACGGGCGTGAGGACGTCGAGGCGAAGAACGAGCAGCCGGGCCGCGTGATCATCAACTTCCACGTCGAGGACTTCGGCGCGATGGAGGCCCAGCTGAACGCGGCGGGCGTGGAGTGGGTGTCGGTCGAGGACCGGGAGAAGGGCAAGTTCGGGACGTTCGCCGACCCGGACGGGAACTACCTGCAGATCATCGAGTGGAAGTAAGGGACGCCTGAGAGCAGGCTGGCCCCGCCCGTCGTGTTCGGCCCGATCGGGCCTGGTGTGTGCGTCCGGGCGGGGCGGCCGTCGGGACAGGCGGCGGCTTCGTCGTGGGCCCGATCAGCTTCGCCGCAACCGGTTCCAGGCCGAGCCCGGCGGCGAGCTGCCGGCAGTTCATTGTCTGGCCACCCGACCGGGACCGGCCGCCCACGATCTCCATGACCCGCTGATAGTTGGGCGCCAGCACCGCCGGGTCGAGCCCATCGCGCACACCGGCACCACCGAGCGGGGCACGGCGCCCGCGATCGCCACGGGCCGCACTTCGGACAGGGCACCCGGCGCCTCCGCATCTTCGCGCGGCTCCGCCAGGACCTGACTGACCGTCTCACAGGCGATCACGAACCGCTCCAACACGGCCTCCGCCGCCAGCAGTTCGACCTGAAGGGCCTCCACCCGCTGCCGGACAGCCCGCTCCCGCTCCTCCAGCAAGCCCATCACCGACGGCATCCGGCACCCCCACCACAGAGACGACACGACACGCCATCCCTGCCACCGGGCCACCGATCTCATACCTGACCAGCAGAAACGCAACGACCGCCCCCGGTCCCGGTGCCGTCGCCACAAGCGGCGCACCGGGACCGTGCTGTCCTCTCTGCGGCGACGGCAGAGACTCCCTGAGCCGCACTCATCTGCTCCGTCACCGCGCTGGGTAACAGCAAGGACTACCAGCTGATCGCCGTCCACATCGGCGAGTGCGTGGACGTCAGCGAGAAGCGCTGAACGGCAGGACCCAGATCTGGCACCTCCAGGGCAAGGGCTGACCTGCGGTCCCTCCTCAGGACGTGGCCGACCGGGTCAGCCCGTAGCCGGGCCCAGCAGGGCGTCGCAGTAGGCGTTGCCGAACTTCCCGGCGGGGTCCAGCTGCTTCCGCAGGGCCAGGAAGTCCGGCAGCCGCTCGTAGTGGGCGGTGGCCTCGGCGGTGGGGGAGACCGAGACCTTGCCCCAGTGCGGGCGGGCCCCCAGTGCCAGCAACTCCCGTTCCACGGTGGCGAGGACGGGCGTCACCGCGTCCAAGTCCGGCTTCCAGGTGAAGTGGAAGGCGACCGAGTCGCGGCCGTAGGAGGGGCTGAGCCACAGGGCGTCGGCGGCCACCGTGCGCACTTCGGAAATCAGCAGCAGCGGCGCGAGCCGGGAGCCGTGCCTGCGCAGGACGGCGACCGCTTCGGCTGCGGCGGCGCGGGGCAGCAGGAACTCCGACTGCAGCTCCGCGCCGCTGCTCGGGGTGAACTCCGGGCGGAAGTGCGCCAGTCGCTCATGCCACGGGCCCGGCACGCCGAGTTGGGCGGTGCAGTTCTCGGGCGGCATGCCCGGGACCGGGTGCTGGGGCGTCTCCGCGGGCCGGGCGCCGGGGATGCGGGCGAGGGGTTCGCCGTCCTTCTGCTTGACCCAGACCCGCCCGGTGTCGGAGCCCCAGTCGGTGAAGAGGCTGACGCTGTAGCCGCAGGCGTGGATCTCGTCCAGGTGTTCGGCGTAGTCGGCCAGCGCGAGATCAAGGTACACCTGCTGGCGCAGCCCGAAGGTCGGGCGTAGTGCCAGGACGAGGCTGGTGACGATACCGAGGGCGCCGAGGCCGACCACGGCGCCCTCGGTCCGGTCGCCGGTGAGCGTGGACAACTCGCCGTCAGGGCCCATCAGTTGCAGGCCAGTGACGGCTGCGGCGAGGGACGGGTTGGCGTCGCCCGAACCGTGGGTACCGGTGGCGCAGGCGCCGGCCACCGAGATGTGGGGCAGAGACGCGAGGTTGCCGAGCGCGTACCCGGCGGAGTGGAGGTGCGCGGCGAGTTCGGCGTAGCGCGTCGCGGCGGAGACGGTCACGGTGTCGCCGCTGATCTCGATGCGGGTGGGCAGCCGATCCAGCAGCACCAGGTCGCCGGTGGTGTCCGCGACGGTGCTGAACGAGTGACCGCTGCCCAGGGCGCGGACGCGGTCGCTCGTGCGGACCAGCTCCTGCAGCTCCTCGACGCTCCGGGGCCGGTGCACGGCTCGCGCGGCGAAGTTGAGGTTGCCCGCCCAGTTGGTCAACGCGCCTTTGGTGGTGCTCATGGCTGTCTCGGCCTCTCGTGGTCGTGTCGCGGACGCCACCGCGCCCCTCGTCCTGGCGTGGTGTCCGATGGTCGACCGAACTGTTCGTTATGGCGCAGAACAAATTAGCCCGCCAGGGTGCCGGAAGGAAGACCTGGATCGGTGAGGAGGGGCACGGGAAGCGGCCGACCGGCACCGGGACGGTTCGGTGTCAGCCGGCCGGTGCGGGCTGGGAGGGTTAGCTGACCTGCGAAGACGTATGGAGGTAGCCATCTACACGCCTGGCATAGGGCGGGCCCATGCTCGACCGGGCAACGGCTTTGCAAGGGCAGGAGAGTCCCACCGTGCTTCTTGTCGTACCGGATCGCGTTTTTGGGCCGGTGAGGGGCCCAGCTGGAATGGATCGTGGCATGACAGGTCCCCGCGCAGCCCCCTCTACGCTCTCGGCATGCAGCGCAGTGATGTCACGCGGGACGACGGCACGTGGATGGGCCTGTCCCTGGAAGTACAGGGTCGCCGGCAGCCGGGGCTGTGCGTGTTCAGCGCGGGGCCGCACCTGCTGGTCTCCCAGCTGTCGCGGCCTGTGCTGCTCGCCGTTGTCGACGAGCATCTCCAGGGCGTGGACTTCTGGCGCACCGATGAGTACCGCTCGTTCGTCCCGCCGTTGCGCGCCGATGCGGGGCGCGCCCTGGCGGGCAGCCCGCAACGGTGGGCTCACCGCTTCGCGCGGTACCTCGGCGCCTCGGACAGCCCGCTGCACGAGGGCCGGTGGCTGCTCTCGTGCGAGAGTTCGTTCCGGCGCTGGCGCCCTGCTGACACCTCGCAGGCCGAGTACTGGAGTTCGATGCTCGTCGACGGTCATCCGGCCGGATACCTCGACTGGTTCCTCCATTCCTGTGGGTGGGAGGTCCTGGCGCTGCGGCCGATGCCCGATTCCGGCGACAGTCGGGTCAAGGCGTACCGCAAGCAGGCCCGTGACGGGACGCTTCCACCCGTCCTGCTGTGGTGGGTCAGTGGCCTCGACTGCCATCTGATCCTGGACGGTCACGCGCGGCTCGCTGCGGCGATCGCCGAGTCCGTCGAGCCTCCACTGCTGCAGTTGCACCGCACGATGGCGCACGATGACCTGGCCGCGCGCACGGGTGAGGCCGCGGGCCTCTACGAGTACGAGCTGGCTCGTTTCGCCGGACTCCGCGCCATCCACGGCCCCACCGTCCCGGACGGTGCTGCTACCGCCGGCCCGCAGCTCGCCCGCCTCCTCCACGGCCTGGACACCGCGCGACAACCGACCTGGGCCTGGCCCCTGCCCGGCGGGGAGGACCAGTGGCGTCGTCTCACACGTGAGGTGACAGCCGGTCAGGACTGGCCGCCTGCCTGAGCTGCGTGAAAGACACAGGTCATCAGAATTGAGGGTGGGCCGTCGGAGCCGGCGTACATCGGGCGGGTGGTGCCGGTCGCGATGTTGTAGTGGGGGGCTTACGGCTATGCGTCGGGTTCGGTTGGGGGGATGTCCTCGGTGTTCGGGTGTGCTTCGGGAGATTCCTCGGGCTCTGCGTTGTCGTCACGGTTTCGTCGGCCGGGTTGGGTGGCCGGGATTCGCTGGGTGAAGAACAGGGCGACGGTTGCGGCGAGAGCGAGGATGGCGAGGGCGGCGCGCAGGCCGTCGAGCCGGGCGGCGGAGTTCACGTCGAGCGCGGCCTGGGACAATTCCGCGCTGGTGCCCGCTTCTTCGAGGGTGGTCCGGAGCTGGGCGTCCGACAGGAAGGGCACGCCGCTTGCGAGTTCGACGCTCGCCTGGCTCTTGACCTCGGCGGGGATGGCCGGGTTCTGCTCGACACCGGTCAGGAACGAGGTCGTCATAGCGGCGATCAGGATCGACCCGGCGAGTGCCGTGCCGATCGAGGCGCCGAGGTTGGTGACGGCGTTCTGGACGCCGCCGACCTCCGCGCTCTGCTCGTCCGGCACCGCGGATACGGTGACCGAGCCGAGCTGGGAGGCCAGCGCACCCATGCCCAGGCCGATCAGCAGCAGCGGGATCGTGACGATCTCCGCTCCCGCGTCCGCGTCGAGCGCGGCCATCAGGACCACCGCCCCCGCGAGCAGCGCGAGGATCCCGGCCCGTACCACCCGTCGCGGCGAGACGTCCGGGAGCAGGCGCGGGACCAGGACTGCCGCGGCCAGCAGTGTCAGCGAGAGGGGCAGGATGCAGACGCCGGTCTTGAGCGCGGACAGGCCGAGGGCGACCGACAGGTAGAGCGGTACGACGAAGAAGACGCCCATCTGCACGAGGTACTGGAAGAAGAACATCGTCAGACCGCCGGTGAGCTGCCGGTTCCGCAGCAGCGCCGGGTTCACCAGCGGCTCCTTGCGCTGCTTCACGAGGTGGCTTTCCCAGCGCAGGAAGAGCCAGATCAGGAGCAGGCCTGCCAGCATCAGCCACACGACCAGCGAGACTCCGAGCCAGGAGGGGGCGTCGGGTTTCGGCTGGAACCAGCCCCACTCGTCCGAGCGCAGGACGCCGTAGACGAAGACCCCGAGCCCGAGAGCGGAGAGCACGCAGCCGACGAGATCGATCCGGGGGCGGGCGTCAGCCGGAGCGTCGGCGATTCGGCGGGCGAGCACCAGGATGCCGAGCACCATCACGACCTCGCCGGCGAAGACCCACCGCCAGGAGAAGAACGTGGTCGCGACGCCACCGATGAGCGGCCCGACCGCGATCGCCACGGCTCCGGCGGCCGTGACGAGCCCGTAGGCGGCGGGCCGGCGTTCCGGGCCGAAGTTGCCGGCCACCAGGGCGACGATCGCGGGCAGGATGAGCGCCGCTCCGATCCCCTCCAGGAACGACCAGCCGAACAGGAGCACCGGCAGGTTCGGGGCGAGCGCGGTCGTCAGGGATCCGCAGCCGTAGACGACACAGCCGATCATGAACGCACGCTTGCGGCCGATGAGCACGCCGACCTTGCCACCGGGGATCATGAACATCGCCATCACGAGGGTGTAGGCGGTGATCGCGCCCTGGACCCCGATCACCGTCGTACCCACGTCCTCGGCCACCGTCGCGATCGAGACGTTCATGACGGAGCTGTCGAGCGCCATCAGGAACTGTCCCGCCGCGAGTGCGAGCAGGACCACCCGCCCCCCGGCCGAACTCTTCGAAGTGCCTGCAGCAGGTCCCATGGGCGGTATCGTCCCAGCGGCCGCGCGGGGCGGCTCCTCGACCCGCCGCAGGGTCAGCCGGTTGACGCAGAGACGCTGATGGCGGTACCCGAGAACGGCCCTGGCCGGATCACCTACCGGCACGCCCGGCGCCGTTGTTCGCCACAATTCTCCGATGCACAGCGGATATCGGGCCCGGCGCGCGCACGTAACGTAATTGCCGCTGGCGCGGGCAATTCTGGGCAAGTCGACATGGTGCAGGAGAATTCTGCGTACCCCACCGGTGCCCGGCTTCCGGGAGGCGGATTCGGCAGGCGGCCAGCGCCGGTGAACTCCCAGGCCAGGGCCCACTGTCAGTGCTTCCTCATATTATGGGAGCAACGTTGGAGGGGGCGCCGAAAATGGCGCCGGAAGAGTGTCGAAAAAGGGGCGGAACCATGTCTGCTGACAGGATCAAGCACAAGGTCAACCACGTCTCGCTCGTGGTCGACAATTCCGGCTCGATGCGCAAGCACGAGGCGCAGCTTGTTCGCGTGGTGGACGAGTTCGTCAAGGGCCTTCAGGAGGAATCCGACCGGCTCGGCCACGAGACCCGCGTCAGCCTCTACGCTTTCGATCACGAAGTGAAGAACCTGGTCTGGGACATGGACGTCAAGCACCTGCCGTCCCTGCGGGGCCTCTACCGGGTCGACAACGGCGCGACGGCGCTGATCGAGGCGGCCGTGAAGTCCGTCGAGGACCTGAAGAACATCTGGGAAGGGTACGGGGAGCACTCCTTCCTCCAGGTCGTCGTCACCGACGGCGAGGAGAACGCCTCGGGTTTCTCGGAGACCGGCCAGATGCACATCCGAATGGGCGGAGGGAAGGGCACCGCCGTCCTGGGCACGTGGCTGGGCCGCATCCAGGGGGCCATGGACCACCTTCCGGACCACTGGACCTCGGCGATCCTGGTCCCCAACTCCCTGGCCAAGCGCACCGCCCAGGAGTACGGCTTCCCCGCCGGCAACATCGCGATCTGGGACGCGGACTCCAGCAAGGGCGTCGAGGAGGCCATCGGCACCGTCAAGTCGGCCGCCACCAGCTTCCTGCGCGGCCGCGAACAGGGCGTACGCGGCACCAGGAACCTGTTCGCGATGGGCCAGGACCTGAGCACTGCCGACGTGAAGGCCAGCCTCGATGCCCTGGACACCGGCAAGTACATCCTGGTCCCGGTCGACGAGCAGGCGCAGATCCGCGACTTCGTCACCCGCTCCGGGCACGCGTACAAGAGCGGCTGCGCCTTCTACGAGCTGTCCAAGCGCGAGAAGATCCAGGGCGGCAAGCAGCTCGCGGTGGCGGAGAAGGACCCGGCCACCGGCCGGATGACGGGCAGGGTGTTCTCGGGTCCGGCAGCCCGTCGGCTGCTCGGCCTGCCGGACGCGGAGGCCACGGTGAAGCCGGGCGACAACCCGGCGTACACCGTGTTCGTCCAGTCGACCTCCGTCAACCGGAAGCTGGTCCCGGGTACCAAGCTGCTCGTCATGCTGTAGTCGGGAACCGCGACCCGCCCTGCCCGCCCGGTATACGAGAACGACGAGCACGGTTGGGTAGATGGGCGCGATCGGGGCGTTGCCGATCACCGTGCCGGCGACCGAGAAGCCGACCAGCTGGGGCTGCCAGGTGGGGCTGTTGGGCGTGGCCGACCCGTACACGCGCACCTGGTTGCCGGTCACCTCTATGCAGGCCCTGGTCAGCAGGTACCCGGGCGCGCCCGGGGCACCGCAGGTCACAACGGCGCCAATCGGGCCGAAGGCGGGCGCGGCGGCGGCGTCCTGAACGATGGCCAGTGCGCCCAGGGTCGCGGCAGCGGCCACGACAGCGGCAAGTCTCTTCATGAATGTCTCCGTCACCCGGTGCCCTCACCGGGAACGGCGAGAGCAATATGAAATGTCACATTGCCAGGATCTTGGCAGAGCCCCTGACCGTGGCACCGGGTTCCGCCGCGCAGAGCGATCTTCTGCCGGTATCAGCTGCCGAATGGCCTGAATGACCTGTCGGTGATCGCGCAAGTACCGGCCGGGCAAGGCGGCGCAGCAGTCCTGGACGCGCCGCCGCCCACCACGCCTGCCGCCCCGCCCCGGGGACAGGCCGCGTGGGGTCAGGCTTGCGCGTTGCCGGGGCGCAGCCCCGGGGCGTCGGTGACGGCGCGCTTGAGGACGGCGGTGTTCGCGGTGACGGTGCCGGGCGCGACCCCGGGGGCCTCGGTGACCTGGACGCTGCGCTCGCCCAGGAAGGCGTAGGAGGCGCGGTCGAAGATGATCTCGTCGCGGGAGCCGGTGGCGGTGTTGGTACGGGCGATGGCGATGCCGGTGCGCCCGGAGGCGTCGGTGGCGCTGTCGAGCAGGACGACACCGGGGATGCGGGCGGCGGCCTGGTAGAGGGCGGCGGCGAGCTTGCCGGGGACGGCCTGTTCGCGGATCAGGTCGGCGATGGTGACGAACGCCTCCTGGTCCGGTCCGGTGCCGGCTCCCTTGGTCTCGGTGTAGATCTTCTGCAGCAGCTCCTGCGGGTCGGTGGACAGGGTGCGGAGGTAGTCGTAGGAAGGGCTGTTCAGGAAGCTGCCGGTGCCCGAATCGAGTGTCACGCCCCCTTCCGGGGTCTTGCCGTCCTCGACGAGCCGGCCGGTGCGGCCGTCGGCCGAGTGCCACACCTGCCGCCGGTGGGGCTTGTCGACCCACGTCGTCGATGCGCCGCTGTCGGCGTCGACGGAGCTCGCGAGGTAGGAGACGGTGCTCTCGATGTAGACGTACTGGCCCGGGCGCAGGACCAGGTCGGGCGCGGCCTGGGCGGCCAGGGAGATCCGCTCCACCGCGCCGACCAGGCCATCGGCGGAGCCGGCCGCGACCTGGACGACCGGTGCCGCCACGCGCCCGCCCCGTACGGGATCCGTCCCCGGGCTGCCGAGCGTGGTGACCGCCACGGTGGCGGCGAGGGTGAAGGCCGCCAGCGTGGTGGGTACGGCGATCAGCAGCCGGCGACGGCTCCTGGCCGCCGGGCGGTCCGGTGCTGCGGTTTCGGGGGTGCGGGTGATCTCGCTCATCAGGAACTCCTCGATCTGGCGTTGCCGGCCGGGCGGGACGGCCGGTGCTGCGGCCGCGGGCAGCAGGTGCCTCAGCTCCGTGTCGTCGAGCGGCTGCCGCCGCTGCGGGGTGCTGGTCATCTGGTCCACTCCTTGTCCGACCGGGCCGGAACCATCCGGCCACCTGGTACTTGTCCGGCCGCCCGCAGGGGTTCCCGACGGGTTTTCGCGGCCTGCCACAGTTCCTTCTCCGCCAGCGCGCGCAGCCGGGTGCGGGCCCGGGAGAGCCTGGAGCGCACGGTGCCCACCGGGATGCCGAGCGCCGCGGCAGCCTCGGGATAGCTGAGGCCGGCCCACACGCACAGCGAGAACACCTCGCGCTCCCCGCGGCGGAGTTTCTCCAACGCCGACTTGGCGGCCAGCAGCTGCTCGTGGTCGGCGAGGCGGCCGACCAGCTCGCCGGCGAAGTCCGGGGCGGGTTCGGGGGGTGGCATACGGGCGAGGGCGGCCGCGTGCCGGCGGGCGGCCCGGGCCCGGTTGCGCAGCACGTTGACGGTGATGCCCATCAGCCAGGGGCGGGGAGTGCTCCCCTCGTCGCGGAGCTTCTCCCGCAGACGCCAGGCCTCGAGGAAGACCACCGCCATGACGTCCTCCGCGCCGGCCCGGTCACCGCTCACCCGGACCGCGTGCGACAGGACCGCCCGCGAGTGCTCCTGGAACAACTGCCGGAAGGCGCCAGGGTCCCCGGCTCTGATCCGTTCGTGCATCGAAAAGTCCACGCCTGTGGGTTGTCCGGGCAGTACGGGTCAGTTCCCGTGACCCGCGTCACAGGCATGCCCCGGGCAGCCCCGCCACCCGCCCCGGGGCACATGCGGGGCGGGCCCCCAAGAGGGCCGGCCGGCGGCTGCGGTCCAAAGGGACGGCCGGCGACCACACCCGAGCCCGCCCTGCCCCGCATACCTCACAACCGACGCCACCTTGGCCGCGCCCGCCCCGTTGCGCGGCAGCCGCCTGCCCGGCCGCCGCGACCGGCACCCGGGGCCGGACCGGTGTTGGAGATCAGGGTGCTGCCACCGGGATCCCGGTTCGCTGCCCAGCTGCGGTTCTGGGTCAACGGCGAGGACGTGGTGGGAGGCGCAGTCGACGAGGGAGGTCGCGGGCCCTACGCGGCTGATGCTCTGCCTGTCGAGCGTCCGAGCCCCCTATGGGGGACCAGCGAGGCGCGGCGCGTGGAGCTGGGAGAACCCGAGTGCACCGGCGGTTGTTGCGGGTTCCTGTCTGTGGTCGTGCAGCGGTTCGGAGACATCGTGCGGTGGTCGGAGTGGGAGGTTCCATACGCCCCGCGTTTCTGCCACTGGAGTTCCATTTCGACGCGGACCAGTACGACGCCGAAATGGCCCGCGTTGAGGTGAATCGATGGTGGCAGGCCCATACGTAGCCCAGCGCGGCGCAGCCAGCCGCCTGGCTGACGGATCAGGTGAGCGCGTTCATGTGTACCGGCTGAGCACTTACCCGTGTACGCCGACACCCGGCAGCTCGAAGGTCGGCGGGAGCGGCCCGTGCGTGCCGGACGGCAGCCGGGGCGGGGTCAGGCGCAGGCCCGGGCGGGCGGCACCACACGGTCGGCCCCGGGGTCGTACCCGGGCACCGGCCGTCCGTGGCCGCCGTCGGCCGTCATGGTCCGGGCCTGCCCAGCCGGCGGCCGGTCACGCTCAGGAAGCCGCAGAGGACGTCGACGCCTTCCTGGCCCTGCAGCTCACGGAGGCCGATGCCGAAGCCGGTCCCCGGGGCGCAGGCCACGTACACGTCCGGCAGCGCGCCCGTCAGTCCGGACCGAAGAGGCTCCTGACGTTGTCCCACGGGCGATCCGGCATCCCGCCGTGCTGCCCGCCTGCTCGTCGAATTGACCAACCATCAAGCAGGCGATGAGCGCTCTGACCAGGTGGTTTGCGAGGCATACATGTGCGCGACGTGGCCCGGCGTTCGCCGCCGCGCCACCAGGGTCTTGGGTCAATGACCACCCGTTTGGCGCAGAGTGCCGCTCCGTCGGCTGGATGATGGAGCGGCACTTCCGATGCCGGAGCCACGCTATGAGGATGCTGGGCCGGCACCGTTCTGGTCCTCAGCGAGAGTGTCGGCGACACCCGTATCGACGTGTACGTACCGTCGTCACCAGCTATGGCGAGATCATCTCAGCCGTCACCGCTTCAGGTGTTGGCCCGCGCGGCCCTCACGACGCTGACGCCGCCAGAGGCCTGCTTCCTAGAGAGCCAGCGAGCGCGTCGCTCTGGGAGCAGCCACTGCGTGCCCCGGGCGTCGGCGAAGAGGAGTGAGAAGCGCTCAGCGGCCCTACCCGGCCAGGTAGGGCGGGAGCCGGCGCCCATCCGCAGGACGTACACCAGCCGACCGGCGTCACCGGAGACCGGGCCGAAGTAGGCCGGGCCGGCCGGTAGGGAGACTGACCCGCAGTCTCGCCGCAGGCGATCTCTGCCTCACTCATCGCTGGGCTGTCGGCCGGTGGGGGCGGGGGTGTGCGGCGGCTGGTGAGGGAGGAGCACGGCGGCGGTGAGGCCGATGAGTCCGACGACTGCCAGGGTGATCATGGCGGCGGCGTAGGCGTGGCTGGTGAGGCCGGCGACGAGGATGGTGCCGGCGATTGCGGTGCCGAGGGAGGAGCCGAGGTTGGAGACGCTGCGGGACAGGCCGGAGATCTCGCCCTGCTGGTCCTCGGTGAAGCTCGACTGGACGATGTTGACGGACGGGGTGAGCATCACGCCGAGTCCGAGGCCGATCAGCAGCAGTCCGGGCGCGAAGGCCCAGGGGCTGGGGGAACCACCGACCACGACGATCAGGACGACGATGCCGGTGATCGTGGTGGCGAATCCCGTGAGGATGAGGGTGCGCTGGGCGTGCCGCTTGGCGAGGCGTTCGGCTGCGAGGGAGGACACGAGGATTCCGAGGGTGGCCGCGGTGAAGATCACTCCGGTCTGGATCGCGTCGTAGCCGCGGACGACCTGCAGGTAGGAGGCCACCGTGAAGGACACCCCCATCAGGAGCAGCCACTGGGTGTTCTGGGTGACGAGCCCGAGGTTGGAGATACGGATGCGGAACAGGCTGGTGGAGAGCAGCGGTTCCTTGCCTGCGCGTTCCCTGGCACGGACCCAGCGGAAGAAGGCGAACAGGAAGAGCGCGCCGAGGACGAGGAGCGCGACCATCAGCCAGCCGTTGTCGTCGGCGGCCAGGATGCCGGTGACGACCAGGATGAGGCCGACGGCGGACAGGACGGTGCCGACGGTGTCGAACGGGCGGGTCGGGTCCGGCGGGAGGGGGTCCTCGATGCGGCGGCTGAGGACGATGATCACGACGATCACGAGGGCCTGGAACACGAAGGCGGCCCGCCAGCTGAGTGCCGAGGTGATGAGTCCGCCGATCAGCGGGCCGGCCGCGGCGCCGATGCCTCCGAGCGCCATGATCGTTCCGAATGCGCGGGCGCGTGAGGTCATGTCCGTGAAGAGCAGCGTGGTGAGGATGTAGACGGGCGGGATGAGCAGGGCCGTGCCGACGCCTTCGAGGATCGAGTTGCCCAGGATGAGGACGCCCAGGCCCGGTGCGGCGGCGCTGAGGAGTGCGCCGACGCCGTAGATGACGAGGCCGGTGAGCAGGCACCGTTTGCGGCCGTAGCGGTCGGTCAGTTTGCCGCCGGGGATCATCAGGGCGGCCATCACGAGCAGGAAGATCGTGATGGCGACCTGGACGCCCTGCACGGTGGTGTCGAGGTCCTCGCTGATGTCGTTGATCATCACGTTCATGTTGGAGCCGGCGAAGCTGCAGATGAACTGGGCGAGGGCGAGCGGGGCGATGACCCGCCGCAGGGCGGCAGGGGTGGCCGGAGCGGGATCAGCCATCGGTGCCGCCACGTTCCGCCTTGTCGAGCTGCTCGTCGAGGGCGATGGCCGCAGCCACCAGGGCGAGGTGCGTGAACGCCTGGGGGAAGTTGCCGATCTGTTCGCCGGACGGGCCGATCTCCTCGGCGAACAGGCCGACGTGGTTGGCGTAGGTCAGCATCTTGTCGAAGGCGTAGCGGGCCTGGTGGAGGCGGCCCGAGCGGGCCAGTGCCTCGACGTAGAGGAAGCTGCAGAGGTTGAAGGTGCCCTCGGAGCCGCGCAATCCGTCCGGGGACGCCTCGGGGTTGTACCGGTAGACAAGGCTGTCGCTGACGAGCTCCTGCTCCATGGCGTCCAGGGTGCTGAGCCAGGCCGGGTCCGTGGGAGAGAGGAATCCGACGCGGGGCATCAGCAGAAGGGAAGCGTCCAGGACGTCCGTGGCGTAGTGCTGGACGAACGCCTGCCGCTGCTCGTTCCAGCCGCGTTCGACGATCTGCCGGAACACGGCGTCGCGCGCCTGCGCCCAGCGGGCGGTGTCGGCGGGCCGGGAGTGAAGGGTCGCGAGTTTGATGCCGCGGTCGAAGGCGACCCAGGTCATGAGGCGGCTGTAGGTGAATTCCTGCTGCCCGCCGCGGGTCTCCCAGATGCCCTCGTCGGGCCGGTCCCAGTGGTCGGCGAGCCAGTCCAGGACGTCGGCGAACGTCTTCCAGCCGCGGATTCCTCCCATCTCGCCGGCCTGGGCCAGGGCGTCGGCGGCCTCGCCGTAGATGTCGAGCTGGATCTGGTCGGCGGCCGCGTTGCCCGCCCGTACGGGGGCCGAGCCCTCGTAGCCCTCCAGGTGGTCCAGGACTTCCTCGGTCAGGTGGGGGTCCCCGTCGATGCGGTACATGATCTGAAGGGGCTCCCCCGAGGCGGCGCCGCCGGCCTCCAGGCGATCGCGCAGCCATCGGCGGAAGGCCGCGGCCTCCTCGATGAACCCGAGATCGGACAACGCCCTGACCGCCAGGGAGGAGTCACGGACCCACGTGTAGCGGTAGTCCCAGTTGCGTTCGCCGCCGATCTGCTCGGGCAGCCCCATGGTGGCGGCGGCGATCGGAGCACCGGTGGGGGCGTAGGTGAGCAGTTTGAGGGTGATCGCGGAGCGGTTGACGATGTCGCGCCACCGGCCGCGGTAGGTGGAGGAGCGCAACCACCTGTGCCAGAACGTCCGGCACGCCTCCAGCTCCGCCCGGATGTCCTCGGGAACCAGCTCCGCCGGGGCCGCGGCGCCGCTCGCATCGGAGGTCAGGACCACGGCGGCGGTCTGCCCGGCGGTGAGACTGCAGCGGGCGGTGAGGTCGTCGTCATCGGGGTGGAGCACGAAGGGGCCGGTGACCTGTAGGTGCAGGTCGGTGCCGGGGCCGTGGAAGACCGCGGCCGCCTCGCCGGTCCGCTCCAGGGTGTGCGAGGCGCGGCCGTAGTCGAACCGCGGCCGGCAGGTCAGGCGGAAGTCCATGCTGCCCCGCACCACCCTCACCACCCTCACCAGGCGGTGCCGGTCCGTCGGGGTCCCGGTGGTCAGGGGAGTCATGAAGTCGGCGACCTCGCCGACGCCGCCCGGCGCCATGAAGCGGGTGACCAGGACAGCGGTATCGGAGAGGTAGAGCTGGCGGACCACCGGCTCCTGCCCGCCGGGGAGGTGCGCGGCCAGTCGGCAGTAACCCCCGCGTTCGCTGTCGAGCAGTGATGCGAACACGCTGGGCGAATCGAACCGGGGCGTGCACCACCAGTCGATCGTCCCGTCGGAGGACACCAACGCGGCCGTCTGGAGGTCACCGACCATCCCGTGGTCGGCGATCGCCGGGTAGGCGCTCATAGAATCTCCCGTCGTCGTTGGAACCGTCACGGCGTCCGACGCCCGGACGGGAACGTCGGGGTGCGCCCTCGTGGAACGTCCAGCCCGAGAGACCCGGACTCGCGACCCAACACGGGCTTGCTTGTTCGGCCGGCCGATCACACAGCCATACGAGATGCGACTCCGACAGCGCCTACACCAAGACCCTCAGGCGCAGTGGCTGCCGGGGGCGTACTGATCACGGCCATCCCCGGTCGGCCTGGCCCGCTACCGGCTGCTCGCCGCCCGCCTGCCGGCCGGTGACGTGGGCGGCTACAGGGGCGACCTGTTCCCGGGCACGACAGCCCGCGGCGGTGGCGGCGCGGTGGACGCCCAGCCCGCCCGGCTGTGCGAGATCGCCGCCGAGCGCGGCCGCAACACCGTCCGCCGGATCACCGCCGACGACAGCTACCGGGCCTGCTCCAAGGACGACCAGGCCGCCACCGGCACCATGTCCGTCACCTACGACACGGCACCGCAGCCCTGACCCGCAGGGCTCCGCGCCCCACCCAGGGCTTCCCCTGCTTTCCGGGAGCGGGAGGTGTCCGAGGCACCGGGGGTGTCCGGGCGGCCCTTTGGGCTTGCGGTGCTGGTGGCGCGGCGTGTCAACCTGCGATGTTGCAGGTTCCAGCGGTGATCGGGGCAGGTGATGATCAGCGCTCACGGTGCCACAACGGCACTGCGTATCAGCGTTCTCGAAAGGCTCGACGCGCGTCTTCGTACAACTGGCCGCTTCGCCCTGAGCACGGTGCAGCGGCCGGTGATTGACGGTACGTCCGGCAGGGGCCGCCGCCGCGCCGCTCCGGGCGGCACCGGGTAGCAGCCATCGGGCTCGGCAGTCTCGCCGCCTACGCCGAACCGGCGCCCGGTGCTGACGCGCCGATGTAGTGTCTCCCCGGCCGCAGCCGGGGCTGACGTGCCATCAACGGGGGGTAACAGTGGACATCCGGATCGACTACGTGGTGACGCAGGAGGACCTCGCCGAGGCGGTCCGGAGCAACGTGGTGAGGAGCCCGGTGCAGCGTCGGCTGCTCGTCGGCTTCTGGACGGCGGTCGCCGTCTTCGGTGCGTTCGGCCCGTGGGGGTTCACGGTGGTGGCGCTGGCCGGGCTGGCGATGATCTGGTCGGCGCCGATTGCGTACCGCAAGCTGGCACTGACGGCCGCCCGGCGGTTCAGCGGCGAGACCTCTGTGCGGATCACCGGCGACGGGCTCGCGTACGCGGCGGGCACCGCCCGGTACGAGATCCCCTGGACTTCGGTGACGCGGGTGACGGACAACCCGCTGGCCTGGGCGGTGGCCAGCAGCCTCAAGACCGACGGCCGGGTGCCGATGGGCGCGACCATCCTGAAGGCCGGGTTCACGCCGGAGCAGCAGGTGGGGTTCGAGTCCTTCCTGGCCACCGATTCCCGACTGGCCTCGAAGGTCCGCGGCCCGGTGAAGGCCCGCTTCGCCTGAGTACCCACCGCAGCCCGACGCTCTGCCGGCGCGGGCGCGAGGACGGCGACCACGAGTCCGGCACAGCACCGGCCAAGGGCCACGCGCCCGCCCTGCGACGACATCCGGAGCCGGCCGCCGGCACTGACGAAAGATGCGGGAGCCCCGCCTCCCGGACACCGGGGGCGGGGCTCGCAGCAGCGCGCGGGTGACGCCCGCGCGGGTGAGGGCTAGCCGAAGCCGCGGGCGTCCTGCTTCAGCGCGGTGTCCACGGTCAGCGCGGTCGCCACGACCAGGCTGAGCAGCGGGTCGGCGAGCGGGCGGTGGATCTGCAGCACGTAGTTGTCGGCCGTGGTGAACATCGTCTTCGCCAGGCCCTCCCAGGTCTTGGTGACCCGGGCGATCTCGGTGTCCGTCTCGTCGACGATGGAGAAGTTCCAGGCCCGCCAGTTCTCCGCCTTGACGGCGCCGACCTTCTGCCCGCCGACCTCCAGTGCGAAGTTGATCTTCCCGATGGCGTTCTGCTGGACGATCTGGCCGACCTCCTGGCCGTCCGGACGCTGCACGATCACCCGCGACTTGATGAACTTCGCCGGGCGGGTCAGCCGCAGCACCGCGACCCCCTGGGCGTCGCGGATCTCCAGCTTGTGGGTCAGGTACTGGTCGATGGAGAAGAACAGCCGCACCAGCTTGCGCAGACCGCTCTGGCCCACCTGCACCACCGAACCCAGCGTGGCACCCTGCTGGTCGAAGACCGCGTACTCGTTGGTCAGCTCGATCAGCTTGGCCTTCTGGTTCACCACCAGGACCGGCTCGGAGAAGAGCGTGCCGCCGCCACCGGAGACCGGCCCGACGCCAGCCTGCTGCTGGACCTGGCGCTGCACCTTGGCGGAGTCGCCGGCCGGAGCGGCCGACTGCCCGGGGATACCCGGGGTGTTCGTGTTCTGGGACATGGCGGGCAGGTTAGGGCCAACCCTCCGCACACCGCCAGATCGTTTCGAACCTCCCAGGTCCCTTCGGGGCGTCAGTTGTCGCTGCGCCCTGAGGGTTTGGGTGCTACTGGTAGGAGTTGCCCCATATCTGGCGGCCGGGATGTGGCTGACCTCACAGCGGCTTCCGGTGTCGAAACCCGACGGCGAGCACCGCCCGGTATCGGCACGGGTGCTCCGGGGGCATCGGTGAGGTGCTAGAAATCCCTCGTGGACGATCACCCCCAGCCCTCGGCCCTGCGCGTCTTCGTGGCGCTGGCCCCGCCCGACGACGCCAAGGACGAACTGGCCCAGGCCCTGCAGCCCGCCTACGCCAGGTACCCGCAACTGCGGTGGAACCGGATCGAGGACTGGCACATCACCCTGGCGTTCCTCGGCGAACTCCCCTCCACCGCAGCCCTGTCACTGCAACCGGCGCTCGCCGCCCTGGCAGCCTCGCACCCCGCTCCGCACCTGGGCCTGCGCGGCGGCGGTCACTTCGACGAGCGACTGCTCTGGAGCGGTATCGACGGAGACCTGGACGGACTGCACCTGCTCGCCACCGACGTCCGGAACGTGGTCAGGTCCTGCGGGATCGAGTTCAACGAGCGTCCGCTGCGCCCCCATCTGACCCTGGCACGCTCCCGGCGCGACGACCCCGCCAGCGTGCCGCAGGCCGCCGCCGGACTCACCGAGTTCGTGGGCCGGCCGTGGCGCGCCGAACGCCTCCACCTGGTCGGCGGCGCCGTCGGCCGTGGCCCCGGCCCGATCCGCTACCGCGACATCGAGGCGTGGCGGCTCGGCACCGCCCCCGGGCCCGTGGGCGGCAACGGTCCCAAGGGGCCGTAGCTGCCCGGCGGTTCCCGGCCCCGGTGAACGTGCTCCGCACCGTGCGACCTGCCGAGATCCGCGGACCAGAACCTAGTCGGAGGCCGGTGCGAACCGTGCCAGTGCGGTCCAATCCAACGGTCGCACGATGTCGGCCAGCCGACCTAAGGGGTCCTCGCCGGGCTGTTGGAACCACAGCACCGACAGCTCGCCATGGCCGGGCCCGGTCGTCTCGTCGGGGCACCAGGGCCCGGTCAGCCGGGCACAAACCTGGGCCCGTGGCAGCCAGGTGTCGACCCGCGCGGCCGCGTCAGCCCGGATGCCGTCCAGGTCGTGGATGTACAGAGCGGAGGCACCTGCGAGCTGTTTCTCCAACTGCCTGATCCTGAAGCGGCGATGCAGGTGAGGCGTTCCCTCGAGCATCCCTTCGAGGTCGTCCCACATGCGCAGCTCGCGCAACTCGGCGCGGATCGCCCCCACCTGATACGTACGCAGCTCAAGTTCCCCAGTCACAGCGCGCAGCCTAACGACGGCGGGTCCTGCCGACGAACGCAATTCGCTCGCCCGTCCGACATGGTCGGACCGGGCGGAACCGATGCCTTCCCGATCCGCCCGTGCCGCGAGGGCGGGATCGAGCGGGCGGAGAAGGTCGTGGACTACCGCGTGAGCTACCTGCCGCTGCGCTTCACATGCGTCCGCAGCACCGGGGGCGGCTACACCGTCGCCGTCCCCGGGTACGTCAACCCGCTGGCGGGCATCCTTGCGCTCAACGCCGCCACCTGCGGCATCCGCGCCGCCGCAGCGGCGCGACGCACCGGCCGCAGGCAGTCGCCGGCCCGGACCCCCTGCATCGAATGAAGCCACAGGCTGGTGGCCAAGCCGCTGACCATCGCCGAGGTGATGCTCCGGCCATGGGGCGCCCTGGCCCTGACGGCTTGTCAGCTGGACGGTGTCATTCGAAGGGTGTGGGGTCGCCGGCCCCGCGTCGGACGATCTCCGCTGCGCCGCCGGAGAAGTCGACGACCGTCGTCGGGACCGTACCGCAGTCGCCGGAGTCCATCACGGCGTCCAGCACGTGGTCGAGTCGCTCCTTGATCTCCCATCCCTGGGTCATCGGCTCGTCCTCTCCGGGCAGGAGCAGGGTGCTGGAGACGAGGGGCTCGCCGAGTTCGGCGAGCAGGGCCCGGGTGACGACGTGGTCGGGGATCCGGACCCCCACGGTCTTCTTCTTCGGGTGCATCAGACGGCGCGGGACCTCCTTGGTGGCGGGGAGGATGAAGGTGTAGCTGCCCGGTGTCGCTGCCTTGATGGCCCGGAAGACGGAGTTGTCGATGTGGACGAACTGCCCCAGCTGGGCGAAGTTCTCGCACATCAGGGTGAAGTGGTGGTGGTCGTCGAGGCGTCGGATCGACCGGATCCGTTCGAGGCCCTCTTGGTTGCCCATACGGCAGCCCAGAGCGAAACAGGAGTCGGTCGGGTACGCGATGAGGGCCCCGGAACGGAGGCTGTCGGCCACCGTTCCGATGGTGCGGGCCTGGGGAGTCTGCGGGTGCACGTCGAAGTACTTCGCCATTGGCCGACTCTACGGGATCCGCCCGCCCGTCCTGCGCCGCACGACACGGGCCGCTCAAGGCAGGCGGCAGATCAGTCGTGGACGACCACGTCGTCAGCGGTGCTTTCGAGCGCATCCAGTGATCCTGGAGGAACTGCTGGAGGACGTGCGGGTCATGGCGGTGTCCGGTCGGTACCGGGGCGCGGCCCTCAGGGTGAGCCGTTGGTCAGCAGCAGGTAGAACACCGGACCCTGGTGGAAGAGGGTGACGGTGTCGCTGGTGGACCCGTCGAAGTACACAGGGTGCAGCGGGACTTCTTGGGTGTAGTACTCCGTGCAGCGCAGGAAATCGGGCTCCACGGAGGCGAACTCCCATTCCTGTGCTGCGGAACGCGAGCCGCCCGCCCCCCAGCGGTGCCAGTACCTCGTGGACGAAGTCCGCGACCAGCACGTCGGCCTCCTGCGCCGACTTGTGGCAGTTGTAGGGGGAGTACGCCTCACGCAGCAGCCAGCGCAGCCGCCCGGCGAACTCCTCATAGCGGAGCGGTGCGAGGGCTGCCCGGAACCCGTCGCGCAGCAGCCTGACCGGTACGTGATCCTCCTCCGGCGGCGCGTACGGGTTGCTCAGGAGGTACCACTGCCGTTGGCAGTCGGCTTCGAACATCATCTGCTCGAACAGATCGCTGCGCAGGTACGCGCGCAGCACCTCCTGCCTGTTGTCCACGGTCAGGGACTGCTCGGCAGTGACCTTGAGCAGAACGGTGTTGCTGTTCATCACCAGGTCGACAGCTGACAGGAAACGGTCGACCGCGGCCCGGTCCACCTCGGCGAGCAACGACTGCACGGCCCCTCCTCGCACCAGATCCCTGCACTCGTCGGGTGCAGCCGGCACCCGGGACCATTCTCGCCGACGATCTTCTCCGGGTGCGGCCCGCCGTACTGGTGCGGCCATGACGGCGGCGGTCGCTCCGAGCCGGCCGCCAGCGGAGGGCACGGATTTCGTATCGGTGGCGGTAAGGGGAAAGACTGCAGGTGAGTTCGGTGTCGATCAGGCCGCGAGGCCGGCCGTTTCCGCGCCCGGCCACCTGCACCACCGCCCGCTGTTCACCGAGCGCCACCCGCGCCGGCCCGGCCCCAAGCCCGGACGGCACCCCTGAAGGAGACCCCACAGTGCCCTGGAAGTCCCACCTCATCTGGACCGGCCACACCGCCGGCAACGCCACGACCGTCCACGAGGGCCGGACCTGGCACCTGTCCAAGCACCTCAGCCCACCGGACGACAAGGGCCGCTACAGCCCTTACGAACGCTGGTACCTCCACGCCGACGACGGCCACGGCCAGCCCAACCCTGACCTCGCCAGCCCCTCCCTGGGCCGCAACCGCGTCAACGCCCTCCGCCTGGCCGAACTGACCATCACCGGCTGGGAGAACAGCCACCAGCTGCGCCCCGGCGACGGCGTCCAACTGTGGCGGCGTACCGATGGCGACGGCGTCCTGGTCCCGCTGGACGAGCTCCTCGCCGGACGGCATCGCTGACCGCGACCTCTTGGCTCTGCACCGAGGTTTGACGGGAAGTGTCCGGCTCATCGGTCGAGGCTCCGAGCTGCTGGTGCCGGTCGGGCCTCCGGCTATGGGGATGTCTGCTGCGGCCGGTGCCCGTCCCGGCCGCCCCCGGGTGGTGGCCGGGACGCTGTCCCGGCCTGCCCTCGTGTCCCCGGCCGGGCCCGTGAGATTTCCTCCTGACGGCCCGTTACGGGGCTTTCCTGGGACCGCTCCACGCCGGGGCCGCCAGGTGTGGGCACGGTGGTGTGGGGGTGCTGCTGTCCCAGCGCCGTCCCACCTCTGTCTCAGCGCGCCGGATATGTCCGGCTTGCTGGGACGGGGTGTCCCGGTGGGTGTCCGCGCCGACTCAGGCGGTTCGGGCCTCCCTCCGAATTGACGGACCGTCGGAACATGCCGTCCGCGCTCCGTCACCCGATTCGCCTCGAATCACCGGGAGAAGAGAGCTGGTAGCGGGGGCGGTCTCGGTGGGTCGTTCAGGCTGGGTGGGGTGTCTGTTCGTCGGGGCCGGGTTGGGCGTGCTGTGCGTCGAGGAAGGCGTGCCCGGCCGGGTGGAGGGTGTATCCGTGCCGCGGTTGCGGGCTGCCGGTGGGGCCTGCGCTCCACAGCAGGCGCCCGCTGTCGGCGTCGACCGGGGGCGCGCCAACGATGCCGGGGCCACGGGTTGTGGCTGTGACGCGTGCGTGGGCGCAGACGATGGACCCCTCGCTCTGGTCGGAGGCGAGGATCAGGCAGAGCGGCGGCTTCTTCATCGCGGGGTGGATGCGCCCTCCGGCACGCTCCAGCAGCAGATCGCGTTCGTCGGGGACTGCAGCCCGGATGGTCAGCTGCTCGTAGCGCTCGTGCAGGTTCATCAGAGCCACGCCGTCGAACCAGATGTCGACCGTCTCCTCGCCCTCGTGCCAGGCGGCGCTGCGCAGCAGCAGCGTCATGTGGCTGACGGTGTAGCGCCAGATACGGAACCGCCGTTCCACGGTGAAACTCGTCGCGTTGACGGCCGGGGCCTGCTCACTCATGGGCTCATGATCGCGAGCCCATCCAGCAGCGGCAAGGCACTGCTGCTGCAGCCCGGTTCGGCTCGGCCTCGGAGGCCCCAACCCGGCCGGTGTGGCCTCCTGCGCCGCCTGGTCGCGGCGCCCGTGCAGGTACCGTAGGCCCGGCTCCGCACCCGCTGCCAGCCGGGCCGTCACCTCGTCACCCACCTGGTCGGGCCGGTGTCCTGGCCTGCTGCTGTCGGTGGTCGGCACCGTCGGATACTCGGGTGCGACTGCCGGGACGGCGGGGCTAGCATGGCGGTTTTGCGGAGCGGAGGAGGGGCGCGGTGCTGGTGATGCCGGGGCGGCGGACGTCGACGATGGAGCTGCTGGCCGTCGAGGCGGTGGGCCGTGGGATGGCAGTCCGAGCGGCGGACGAGTCCGACCTGGCGGGTCCTGCGTACTGGTACGGCGGGCCGGTCGCGGGTGCGGGGCTGGCGGACCGGCTCGGCTTCGCGCTGCTCGAGCCGGTGGACAGGTGGCTGGCCGAGTTGCCGGAGGAGTTCACCGGTCGTCAGGTCCGGGCGGCGACTGTCGCGGACGCGTGGGCGCTCGACCGGCCGACGTTCGTCAAGCCGCCCCGCGACAAGTCCTTCCCGGCGGATGTCTACGCCGACGGTTCCCGGTTGCCCTCCGGACTGGATCCGGCGACACCGGTCCTGTTGTCCGAGGTGGTGACCTTCGCGGCCGAGTACCGGCTGTTCCTGCTGGACGGCCGGATCGCCGCGGCGAGCCGGTACGCGGTGTTCGGCCGGCTCGACCCGCGCCCGCTCGGAACGGATCCTGCGGACCGGGCAACTGGAGCTGAGATCACGGAGTTCGCCGACCGGCTGGTCACCGCGGCCGGGCACACCATGCCGAGCGCCGTTGTCGTGGACGTCGGACAGCTGCTCGACCCGTACCGCCCGGGCCACCGCTGGGCCGTGGTGGAAGCCAACATGGCATGGTTCTCGCACGCGTACGCCGCCGACCCGGCGCGGGTGCTGGACGTGGTCCTGCGGGCGGCGGGGCCGCGCGAGCACGTGCGGCCGGGGGACCTGGCGTTCGTGCGGCACTGATCGGCACTGCGTGAACCGTCCCGCCCGGCGTCCAGGCGCGGTGCGGCCCTTCGGCTCCAGGGCTCCCGTCCGCCTGCTGCTGCGAGCAGTGTGCCGAGTCTCGGTGATCAGGGGGTTGCGGTGGGGCTCGGGGTGCGATCAGGGCCGAAGGTGACAATGTCGGGCTTGGCAGCGCCGTAGCAGCCCGCGTCGAAGCCGGCGCGATCCAGGCTCGCCCGCTTCGACGGCGACAGTTCGTTCCACTGAGTGGCGCACGTCTCAGCTGACGGCTCGCCGCCCCGGTGCACGATATTCAGGACAGCGCCGGCGCCGGCGTTGGCGGACTGGGCCCAGTCGGCTACCACCGGTTCGGCCGGTACGGACGGTGACGACGATGCCGGCGCGGGCATCGACGGCGCGGGCCGGGCAGTCCCGGACTCGGCGGAAGAGCACCCCGCCACCAGGGCCGATGAGCCGACGAGAGCAATTGCCGCCGCGAACTGTGTGATCTTGTGCATGGCAGCAGAGAGTAGCCGACACGAGTCACCCACTGCGGAGCGGGGCCGGGCCGAGCGCGGGGCAGAGGCCCCGGACACGTCCAGTCCGACCACTGCCCACATGCCGGGCGGCGGCCGCCCCGGTGCTCCCCAACCGGGCCCCGGCCCGACCGAGCATCCCCGCCCGCTGCGCAGCGTCCCGTTTCTGAGCAGCCGTCAGCTGTTCACCGGAGCTGGTTGATGGACGGCAAGGAGGGCGGCATGTCGTCGGTGACCCAGGCGTACTCAAGGGCCGACAGGGTCGTGCCTCCCTCGGCCCGGACCAGTGGTTCGCCGATGTACTCGCCGGAGCGGTCGTGGACGTTGGCGCTGCGGGCTACCCCCCGGCCGGCGGTACCCGGCGTCGGGCGCGCATCCGGAGGCGATGGTGCTGTGCGAGCACTGGACTTCGCTGCCGCTGCTGTCCCGCGACAGATGATCTTCGCTGCGGATCGGGTGAGCCGCCGATGAGGCGGACCAGGCTCGGCCCAGCGCCCGCCACATACGCCAGCAATTGAACGGGGGGGCGGGTTCGGCAGGGGGCGGCGTGCCCGGGACGCAGTGCGGGTTCAGCACTTCGGCGGCGGTCAGTCCTCGGGGCCGATCTCAACTGCGGCGCGGATGTCCAGTGTCCGCTCGGCCAGTTCCCCGGGCCTGCTCTCGCCCGTGGTGTCGGTGACAATCCCGACCGTGCTGCCGTCTGCCCAGGCGCAGGTGGTCTCGGATGTGGACGGGTAGACCAGCACCGCGCACATCAGTTGGCCGACGAGCGGGCCGGGCGGGAAGTCCTGCAGTTCGGTCACGGTACTGCGCATCACGTCACCGCCTTCCAGCCGCCCGAAGTACTTGCGCAGCTCCCGGGCCGGTTCCGGGAAGCTGCCGGTCAGACCGACCACGGTCAGCGTGGTCCCGGTTGCCCCGGTTGCCCCGGTTGCCCCGGTTGCCCCGGCGGCTCCGTAGCCGGCTACCGCCAGCTCCCGGTACGGCCTCAGCGCTGTCATCCGCCGCTCGTAGTCGGCGCGTACGGCCTGAATGTTCCCCTCGTCCGGGAGTCGTATCTGGTTCCCGATCCGATCCGCCAGGACAATCCTGTGTCGAGGAGGGGCGCCCGCGCCTGTCACGGCGGCCACCACCAGTGCTGTGGCCAGGCCCGCAACCACCACCCCCGCCGCCGCGAGCTTGGGGGACACCCTGCGGTACCAGGGCAGAGGAGCTGTGGGCTGCTGAGTGTTGGCCCAGATCGCCTGAAGACCGCCGAGCCGTTCGGAGGCCTGGTCGGTCTCGGGTTCGATGCCGGGCACGTCGTCTCGTTCCATGGAACCGGGAAAGGGAAGGACCCGGATACTACGTCAGCGCACGGACGGCAGCTGCCGGCGCTGCCGCTTCTCGCATTGATCAACCACAACGGGGATGGTGCCACAGCACTCTGACAGACCCGCTTAGACCGGGGCGTACTTGGGACCGGAGGTACGAGGAACCCGAATTGGGCTGCGCCCCGGCAGCCGGCCCGCCAGACTGCGGCCCGTGAGGCCCACCACGAACACTCACGCGTGATCCGCCCTCTCGACGTCCCCGCCGACTACCCGGAGCTGGCCCGCCTACTCTCCGGCACAGGGCCGGTACCGGTCACCCCGGAAGAACTCGACGCTCAGGACCGGGCCCTGCCGCCCGCCGACGCCCTCACTCCCGGCCCCGACGGGCTGCTGACCGGCCACGGCCGGATCCGGCTGGTCGAGGAGCACCCCGACCGACGGCTGCTCGCCTTCGCGACCACCTGGTGGGCGTCCTGGGCCCCGCCCGGTGACATCGCCTCCCATCTCGCACCGGGGAACAGCAGCTCGCCCTGGTCGGCGAGTTGGCGCGGTGGGCCCGGGTGCCGGGTGCGCACCGGCTGCCCGGTGAAGTCCCCGACGACCGGAGGGCGTTGGTACGGCCGTTGGAGGCGGAGGGCCACCGGGTCGAGGCCCAGGTGATCACTCAGGGCGCCAATGGCCCGCATGCGGTGGCGGGCCGTCCGCTCGCCTGAGGCCGCCGCCTGCCCCGCCTCGGCCCTCGCCCCGGTTCGCTGCGCCCGGTCGTCCTGGTGGCCGGTGCGGCGCCGCCAGGTTCCGGGGGCGGCGCTCTCGTGCTGCCCTGCCGGCAGGGGGCTGCCGGTCGGATCATCACTTGTGGTTACCCGTTCGAATGAACGTGCCTGGCGGAACTGTTGGTTGACCAACCATCGCTGCTACCAATGGCCTTGCACCCGGTTCCGTACCGGGAACGCACCTCAAGGCCGTGCGCGCATCGCACGCCTGCAGCAAGGACGGATCCACCCCATGGCACTCGCATTCCGCAAGACGCTGGCCGTCACCGCACTGGCCCTCACCGCCGCTTCCCTGCCCACCACGGGGGCCGGGGCCGCGGAGGCCGCCACCCCGTCCCTGCGTACTCCCGGCCTGTACTGTCTCGCCAACACCTGGGACAGCCCGAAGGACTCCACGAAGCCCTGTGACACCAAGGACCAGGGCCAGCACTGGACCCTGTCGGGCCAGCAGATCTCCCTCACCAATGCGAGGGCCTACTGCCTCGCCAACACGTGGAACGCCCAGGACGTCTCCACCAAGCCGTGCAACCCGAAGGACCAGGGCCAGTACTGGACCGTCTCGGGTCAGCAGATCTCCCTCACGTTCGCGCCGGCGTACTGTCTCGCCAACGCGTGGGGCACCCCGGACATCTCGACCAAGCCGTGCGACCCCAAGGACCCGGGCCAGCACTGGGTGGTCTTCAACGACCAGATCAGCCTCGCCAACGCCTGACCCGACCCGGCCGTCAGGAGCAGTCGGTCCGCCCACCTGCGGGTCCGGCTGCGCCTGGTCGTCCTGTTCTCCGTGACGGCCGTCCGGCAGCACCCGATGACCGTCACCGCGCCACCCGGCAGCCGGGTGCGGGCCCCGGCGGCAGGGAGGCGGAACACGGCTGCGGCCGCGGCTTGCTGACGGGCCGTCACCCTCGCTGGCCGCCGGGGCGTGCGGCCCGCCCCGGCGGGGAGGGCGGTCTGGGCGGAACTCGTGCTTCCCATCCCGCTCGACGCCCCCGCCCTCACCCGCCGGGCAGCAGGCCGCTCTGGGCTGCCAGGACGGCGAGGCGGACGCGGTTGGGGGAGCCGGTCCGGTCCATCAGCGCTGAGATGTGGGCCTTGACGGTGGTAGGACCGAGACGCAGGCGGGTGGCGATCTCGGCGTTGGACAGCCCCTGGGCGAGCAGGCCGAGGATGTCGCGTTCGCGTTCGGACACGGTGGCGCCGAGGTCCGTGCCGGGGACGGACCCGGAGGCGGAGCGCGACGCCCGGAGGACGACCCGCCGCAGGATGTCCGGGCTGAACGGGTGGCCGCCCGTGGCGGCGTGGCGGATCCCGTCGAGTAGTTCGTCGGGGGTGACGTCCTTGGCGAGGAAGCCGCAGGCACCCGCGGACAGGGCGGGGTAGAGGTGATCGTCGTCGTCGAAGGTGGTGAGCACCACGACGCGGGTGTCCGGCTGCTCATCGAGGATGCGGCGGGTCGCGGTGGCGCCGTCCACGCCGGGCATGCGCAGGTCCATCAGGACGACGTCCGGGCGCAGTTCGGCAGCGAAGCGTACGGCGTCCTCACCGTGGTCGGCCTCGGCCACCACCTCCAGGTCCGCAGTGGATCCGCACAGCATCCGCAGTCCGGCCCGGACCAGGCGCTGGTCGTCGACCAGCAACACTCGGATCACCGGTTCTGCTCCGCCCGCTCGCTGCCGGTCGCCGCCGCGACGGCGCGTACGCCCGGTGGCCGGGGCAGCGGCAGGGTGGCCGTCAGGCACCAACCGCCGCCGGGCGCGGGCCCCGCACTCAGGACACCGCCTGCCAGGGCCATCCGTTCGCGCAGGCCGACCAGGCCGTGGCCGGGGCCCGTCTGCGGCCCGCCCGGACGTGCGGCGGTCCGGGGGCCGCCGTCGTCGACCAGCTCCACGACCGTCTGCCCCGACGCCGGCCGCCGTACTCCGATCCGGACCTCGGCGCCCGGCCCGGCGTGTTTGGCGACGTTGGTCAGGCCTTCCTGCACGACGCGCAGGACGGCGAGCGCCTGCAGCGGGTCCAGGTCGTCCAGCGCCGGATCGAGCTCGGCCTCGATCAGGAGACCCGCCGCCACGCAGTCGCGCACGAGCGTCCGCAGCGCCGGGAGGAGTTCTGCCGGGGCCAGCGGCCAGATATCCGCCGCAGCGTCGGCCTGCGGTTCCCGGAGCATTCCCACCAGCTGCTTGAGGTCGTCCATGGCGCGCAGCGCGCTCTCGTGCACGTCCTCCAGTACCTCGGCGACCGGGCCGGCGCCGGCGGGGGCCACATGCCGCGCCACTCCCACCCGCAGGACGATCGCGGCGATGTGATGCGCCACCAGGTCGTGCACCTCCCGCGAGATCGCGGTGCGTTCGGCGGCGCGGACCGCCTGCCCGGCGAGCCGGCGGCGTAGTTCGGCCTCGGCGGCGCGTTCGCGGGACTCGTGTACGAGTCGGCGCACGGCATGGAGGTAGGCGCCGAGCAGCAGCGGGACCAGCACCACCACGGCGGTCCGGTAGGCCATGCCCGCCGCGTCGGCGGCCGGCCGCKGCGCGGCGATCACGGTGTAGACGGCCAGCACCGTCAGGACCCCGGCCGCGRCCGCCCGGCCGCGMCGGCGGGCGGCCAACTCCAGCAGCGCGACCGCGACCAGTACCTTCGCGCAGACCGGTGTGGTCGCACCGAAGCGTTCCGCCGCCAGCAGGACGGCCGACTGGCCGGCCAGCACGGCGAGCGGGCGGGCGGTGGCGGCGAAGCCCAGGGCCAGGCCGGCCAGGGCGCACGCCCAGTCGACAGCGGACGGTGCCGGTCCAGGCCGCCCGAGCCACAACCAGCCCACCGCGCAGAGCACCAGAGCACTGCGGGCGAGCAGCGTGCGGCGGCGCTCCGGTCGAGTGATCTCGAAGTCCACGTCCCGACAGTAGCCGAGACCAACGACGCGGCCTCCTACCCGAGGAGGAGAGCGCCTCGACCGATCGGTCGAAACCCCGGCCCGGCAGAGTGATCCGGCGGGCAGCGGCCGTCCGGCAGGCTTCGAGGCATGACAGACCACCAGCACACACAGCCCAACGGCAGCCCCCGCAAGCGTTCTGACGCCTCGTCAGCACAGTCCCCGGGCGTCCCCGGGCGCCGCGCCGTGCTTGCC
>NZ_JBFUMY010000061.1:0-64263 GCF_054049135.1 Kitasatospora sp. P5_F3
TTGCTGACGGGCGGCAAGGTGACCACCCGCAAGGAGGCGGTCCGGCTGGCGGCCGAATACCTGCCGCCGGAGCGGGCCGCCGAACTGCTCCGGACCGCCTATCTGACGCCCGGTCAGCACCCGGACGTCCAGGCTGCCGTGATCGCGGCGGCCCGGGCGTGGACGGCCTGGGTGGTGTCGGCAGCCGCCCGCTCGGCCAGCCGGGCCGCTGCGGCCTGCTGCCGGGGCAGCCAGCGGTGTGCGTACGTGAGATCCGGCAGCCAGGGCCGGGTGTCGGGCTTGAGGAAGCGTCCGTACGGCGGCGTCCCGGTCAGCAGCTGGTCGAGCAGGTCGGTCCTGCGGGTGGTCAGCACGACCCGGACGGGATGGAGGAAGACCGCGGAGGGTTCGAGCGCGATGATCTGCTCGACCCGCTCCTCCCTGGTCCTGGGGGCCGCCAGCCAGAGTGCGGCGGCGGTGCCGAACGCGGTGTCGCTGCAGTGCCGCAGCGCCTGCGCCAGCAGCTGCTGGAGTTCGGGCATGCCGTGCGCCCGGGCGCCGAGCGAGTGGGTGAGAGCGAACAGCAGCCGGTGGTCGGCGACCGCCGAGGCGCTGTCCAGCCACGGGCGCAGCGCGGCCAGCACCTGGTGCTCCTGGCCCCGGCGCAGGGTGTGCTGGAGGGCACCCAGGCTGATGCTGCCGCGCTGGCCGGTGATCCGCTCCAGTGCCGCCAACGCCCAGGCCAGCAAAGGGGATCCCGGCTCGGCGGCATGCTCGCGGAGGATGCCCACGGCCAGCTTGGTGACCGCCTGCCTGGTCCGGTACGAGCCGTCCCTGGCCTCCAGCGCGTCCGTGAGCACGCGGTCGAGCGCATCGAAGTCCGCCGGGCCGAACAGCCCGGGGTGCAGCTCGGCCAGCGCGGCGAGCGCGGGGGCCCGGACCGGGTCCTGCTCGTTGCGCAACCGCTCGCACAGGGCGAGCAGCCGGGCGATCTCGGCGGGGTCGCCGGACCGGCCCGCGTTGGCAATCAGCAGCGGCCAGGCGAGCGCCCGGTCGTCCGCCTCCGGGCGCCGGGTGGCGGCCAGCAGCTCGGCCCCGGCCTCGGCCACCGGCAGCTGGGCCAGCACCGGCAGTACGGTGCGCCAGTCCCGGCCGGCCGCCGACAGCCGCTTGGCCTCGGCCCGGGCGCGGGCCCAGCGGTGCTCGCGCGGCAGCAGCTCCGGGGCGGCGAAACCCTCGGTGTCGAGTCCCTCGGTCGCGGCGTCGAAGAACGCGGCCCGGCGGCTGGGCGCCATGGCCTTGAGCAACTGCCGGAACTCACGCGGCCGTTGCTCGAACCAGCGGCGGCCGAGTGCGGCCAGCGAGGCGGGTTCGGAGCGCGCCAAGCGGTACAGCACGGAGCGCGCACAGCCGCCGCTGAGCGGCTGTGCGGAGCGTTCGGGGGCGAGCAGCCAGCGCACCACCCGCTCGGGGTCCACCGTGACCAACGGGCGTAGCTGGCACTGCAGGAAGTACGGGAGCTGCCCCGGGCCGTACCGCTCCAGCAGGTCGAGTACCCGCTCCGGGTGTCCCTCCACCGTGACGGCCAGTCCGGCGGCGTGGCGAACCCACCAGTGCTCCCGCAACTCGGCCGTGCGGTCCGAGAGTTCATGCTCGGCGTAGTCCAGCACCACGGTCGGGTGGCGGCGGGCGAGCGCCCGCAGGCTGCTGGTGGCATGGGCCAGCTCCGGCAGCAGCCGGGCGACGAACTCCGCCGAACAGCCCGGCAGCAGCCGAGCCGCCTCGGCCTCGCCCCAGCCGGCCCTGAGCCCGACCACCAGCCGCTCGGCCAGCGCCGTCCGCCGTCCGGCCAGCACCGCCTTGGCGAGTTCCAGCCGCACCACGGCGGACGCACCGCCGTACACGGCCTCGATCGCGGCGTCCGGCACCGGCAGCACCTGGACGGCCCGCAGGGCGTACCCCCGGACCACCGGGTCCGGGTCGGTCAGCCGGTCGGCCAGCCACTCGGTGCGCCGCCCGATCAGCGCGGCGAGCCCGGCCAGTCGGCGCTCGTACGGGCCGCGCCCGTCCAGGTCGGCCAGCAGGTCGTCCAGTTGGCGATCGGTCAGGGACCTGGTGAACCGGGCGACGGTCGGGGCCACCTGCGGAAAGGGCAGCGGGTCGAGGGAGCGGAGCAGCTGATCGGAGGTCTGGGACATGGGCCGGATTCTGCCCCAGGGCCGTGGGAGTGGGCCAACCATAAAAATTGGGGAGAGCCGGAGCAGGCCCGGCTGCCATCATGACCGCTTCGGTGGCGAACGAGCGAAACAGATCACCGTCTGCCTGCTCTGCGGCGGCGCCTTCGTCCTGCTGGCCGCTTTCGCCCTGTGGCTCGCCGCCGACCGTTCGAAGGCGGCGCCGGCCGCGCCGTGACCGGCTGACATGATGGCGGGTCGAAGCTGGAGGGGATCATGGACGAGTCGACCATCCGAGGGGTGCGCTACCTACTGGGGCTCGCACCGGTGGGTACGGGGGCGCGGATCTGCGCGCGGCTGCGGATCGACCCGGACGGACCGGTGGGGCCGTCCACGGGGGAGCGGTACCAGCGGTACTCGGCCGCCCACGCCATCCGGATGGCGCCACGGAGCGTCCGGATCTGGATGCTCCAGGAGGACCACCCGGAGCTGAACGAACTGCTCTGTCGCGAGGGCCTGCTGTCCGCAGGTGTGGCCGAGGACGTCCGCAGCGGGCTGCTGTTCGGTCCCGGGCGGTCCGAGTCGGCACCGGACAGCTCGAAGCCGGTTCGGCACTCGGGCTTCGCCGTACCGGAACAACTGATCGGCAAGCTCCGGCGGGCCACCGGCAGCGGGTCGCTCAAGGATGCCAGGGAGGCCGCGCGAGAGCTGCGGCGAGCTGACTGGCCGCTGGTGGCGTCCGCTCACCGGAAAGAGCCCTTTCCCGGCTACGCGCGCTGGGCGCTGGCCGAACAGATCGACTGCCCACCGGAGTTGCGGACCGCGTTCGGCAGCCACCGCAAGTTCGAGCACCGGCTTCGGCAGGCCGGGGTGCTCGGCGGCCCGGTGGATCTGCTGGACCGGACCGCTCCCGCGCTGGACTCCCTGCGGGTGCTCGGCCTCGGGCGGATCGTCTTCCCGTCCCGGCTGGCCGAGGTCGAGGACGTCCTGCGGCCGATGGTGGAGCGGGAGTTGGGCGGGCACGGGGAGGCCTGGGCGGTGCTGGCCCAGCTGCTGCCCGGCTTCACCGGCACCCTCCCCGAGCTGATCGCCACCGCCGGGGCGGTCGCCGGCCCGGCGCCCGAACACGAGCCGGAGTACGAGTACGAGCAGGAACCGGCAGCCGAGCCCGTTCCCGTTCCGGCTTCCGCACCCGTACCGGTGGCCACACCCGCACCGGAGCGTGGGCCCTCGGTGCCCGAGGCGGAGCCGACCCCCTGGCAGATCCTGGGCGGCCTGGTGCGCCGGATCATCGGCCCGTCGTGACGGACCGTCCGCACGTCGTCGACCTCACCGACCGCCGTGCGCTGCTCGGCTGGCAGCCGGCCGACCCCGGGGTGGTGGCCGAGGCCGAGCGGCTGAAGGAGGCCGCCTTGCTCGACTTCGGCCTGACCGAGTCGGCCGTGGCCTCCTGGCTGTACGCCAAGTGCTACCACCAGCTGCCCACCACCGCCGTGCCGACCGCCGCCGTGGTGGCCTCCGGCGACGGCAGCTGCCTGCTGCTCTACAACCCGGAGTTCTTCGTCGGGATCGGCCTGGAGGGCGTCAAGTTCGCGCTGTTCCACGAGGCCAGACACCTGATCCAGCGTCACCTGTACGTCGAGCCGGAACTCCGGGACGACCCGGTGCACCGGCTGGCCACCGAGGTGACCATCAATCACGTCGCGATGGTCCGCCTGGCCCGGCGCGAACTGCCCACGCTGAACGGCGAACCGGTCGGCATCCACCCCCGTCAGGTCTACCAGGAGTACCGGGAGGACCTGGCGGGGCAGGGCCTGCCGTCGGTGGAGTACCGGGAGTTCGTCGCCACCGACCAGAGCGTGTACACCGAGCTGCGCCGGATGCGCCGGCCCCCGGTGGCGCACGGCTGCGTGCACCTCGACCCGGATCTCGACCTGCCGCTCGATCAGGAGACGGTGGACCGGATCACCTCCTCCGTGCTGCTCAACTCCCTGCTGGCGGCCCGGCGTGGCCACCGGGGTGCCGAGCAGGAGTTGCGGGACCTGGTGGAGCGCACCGAGGGTTCCTCGGAGCGGATCTCCCGCCTCTGGGGCCGACTCGGTGCGGGCCTGCTGCGCGGGACGACCGATGCCACCCGCCAGGTGGAGTGGTGGCAGCGTTGGCTGGTGGACGTGCTGGCCAGCCGGTTGAGCGAGGGCGAACGGCTGGTCTACCCGAAGAAGCGTGGTGCGCTGCTCGCCGCCCTCGGCCAGCCGCCGATGCTCTCCCGGCGCGGCCCGGTCCGCCGACGGGTGCTGGTGGTCGCGTACGACACCTCGGGCTCGATGCCGACCCGGGTGGTGGACTGGCTGACCGAACTGGTCGGCCGGATCGACGGCGTGGACGCGCACTGGCTCTCGTTCGACGGCACGGTGATGCCGTTCCGCCCCGGGGAGCGGGTCTACGGCGGCGGGGGTACCAGCTTTCAGGTGGTGGCCGACTACGTGGAGGGCCGCACCGAGGGCCCGGGCGGCCTGTTCGCCGAGAACCCGGACGCGGTGATCGTGGTGACCGACGGCCACGCCCCGCCGATCACCCCCGCTGAGCCGGACAAGTGGATCTGGCTGATCACCGACGGCGGGGACGGCTCCGGCGACGACTGGCCCGAGCACCACCGACCCCCGATGGCCTGCCACCGCGTCACCACTACAGGAGCCGTGCCCCGATGACCACTGCCCCCACCAGGCCCTGGCGGGCCACCGCCACCTACCCGGTCGCACCCGAGGGCTGGACCGGACGCTCCCGGTTGGAGGAGTTCATCGACGCGATGATCGAACTCGGCCTGACCGGGCAGATCTTCGGCGAGCACGGCATCGGCAAGACCTCCGGCTTCCACAGTCATCTGGCGGCCGCCCACCCGGACCTGCGGCTGGTGGTCGTCCCGGCCGCCAACCTGACGCCCGACGATCTGCTGGCCAATGCTCCGGTCCGGGACGAGGCCAGCGGTGAACTGGTGCTGCGTCAGCTGGTGATGAGCCAACTCCGCCCGGGGCAAAGCTTCGTGCTGCTGATCGACGACTCCCTGCAGGCGGGGGACGGCATCCAGTCCCAGCTGATGCAGATCGCCTGCAACTGGACGCTGGGCGAGTACGACCTGCGCGAGCTCGGCTGTGTCGGGGTCTTCCTGGCCGACAACGAGTCGCTGGCCGAGACCGCCGCCCGGCGCGGCGATCTCGCCATCCTGGACCGGATGGTGACGATCCGGATCACCGCCGCCGACACCGTCTGGCGAACCAGTCTGGCTGCCCGCTTCCCGGAGTGGGACCTCAAGCCGGTCTTCGCGATCTGGGCCGCACTCGCGCCCGCCGTCAGGGAGTTGCTCTCCCCGCGCACTCTGGAGCACGTGCTCGCCAACGCCCGCGAGGGCTTCCCGCTGATCTGGGGCCTGCCGCTGGTCAACGGCGAACGGCTGCGGCTGGCCGAGCCGGGCTCGGACGGGCGGCCGGGACCGGACCGTACCCACGAGACGCTGGACCGGATCGCCGCCGCCCTCGGGGTGTCCAACCCCGCCCGGATCGCCGACCCGGTCCGCCGGGTGCTGCGTGCCGCCTTCGCCCGCCGCTGGGCCGTGCTGCTCCAGGGACCGCCCGGCTGCGGAAAGACCGAAGTGGTCCGGGAGTTGGCGAAGGAGGCGCTGGACGGCCGTCCGCCGTTGTACTTCTCGCTGCCGGTCACCAACGTCGAGGACCTCTGCGCGCCGATCCCCACCCCCGAAGGCACGCTGGACAACCTGCTCGCCGGGATCTTCACCGGTGACGAACCAAAGGTGCTGGTCTGGGACGAGTACAACCGCCCGAAGGACCGCTCGGCTTTCGCCAAGCTGATGGAGATCACCCAGGAGTGGTCCATCGCGGGCCATCCGATCGCCAACCTGCGGGCCCAGATCGCCCTGCAGAACCCGCCCTACCATCTCGGCCGCAAGCTGCTGGTGGCCCGTAACAACATCGCCCAGGCCAGCCGCTTCACCGCCTCGCTGGATCTCGACCCCGCCGACATCCCCGCCAACGAGTGGCTGATCGCCCGCTACGGCCCGGTCGCCGAGACCGTGCTGGACTGGTGGAAGTTCGACCTGGACGAGGACGGCCGGGGCTGGATCAGCAAGCGCACCATGGAACGCCTGATCAAGCTGCACCAGCACGGACTGCCCCTGGAGATGGGCACCGTCTATCTCGGTGACGGCGAGTACGCCCCGGTCTCGCTCACCGCGCTGATCGACCGGCTGGCCGACCGCCCGGTGGCCGGGCTGCGGGAGATCGCGGCTGATCCGAAGGGATGGGAGGACCGGCTGCGCCGGGCGGCCGAGCACTCCAGCGAGGGCGGCAACGACACCGATCTGGTCCACCAGGCCATCGCCAACGCCGAGTTGTCCCAGCTGCGCCGGTACAAGGGGGTGGTGCGGCGGCTGGTGGCGCTGCTGCCGCCGAAGCTCCGCTCGACCTACCTGGTGGGCGCCTCGTCGGAGCAGCAACGGTTCTGGATAGACCTGTTCGCCAAACTGCCACGCTGACGGCTGCTCACCAGGCCGCCTCGCGGTAGTCCTTGAGGAAGACGCCGGAGACCGGTGAACCGGCCTCGCCCCGGACGATCGGGTCGTAGACCCGGGCTGCGCCGTCCACGATGTCGAGCGGGGTGCGGAAGCCGTGGTCGGCCAGCCGGGACTTCTTCGGGGCCGGGTTCTCGTCGGTGATCCAGCCGGTGTCCACCGCGCACATGTGCACGCCCTGGTCGGCGAGTTCGGCCGCGCTGGTGCGGGTGAGCATGTTGAGGGCGGCCTTGGCCATGTTGGTGTGCGGGTGGCCGCCGGTCTTGTTGCGGACCTCGAACCTGCCCTCGACGGCGGTGACGTTGACGACGTAGCGGTTGGGGTGCGGGGAGGCGAGCAGCAGCGGCAGCAGGCGGTCGCAGAGCAGCGCCGGGGCCAGCGAGTTGACCAGCTGGGTCTCCAGCACCTCGGCGGGGTCCAACTCGCCCAGCCGGGCCGACCAGGAGTTGGCGGGCGCGGTGTCCGGCAGCAGTCCGGCCTCGTCGGCCAACGGGGCGACCTGGCCCGGCAGTTGGGGACTCGTCAGCTCGGTGGTGGGCCAGGCGGCGGTGAGCGCGGGCATCGGACGGAAACCGGGTGCGAGGGTGACCCGGCTGCCCGGCGGCAGGGTCTCGTGCTCCCCGGCGGCCAGCAGCGCGTACGCCTCCGGCGGGCGGCGCAGGGTCTGCGCGGCGTTGTTCACCAGGATGTCGAGCGGCCGTCCGTCGGTGCGCAACTGCTCGCAGAGGCCCAGCACTTGGCGCGGGTCGCGCAGGTCGATGCCGACCACGTCCAGCCGGTCCAGCCACTGTGCGCTGCCCGGGGCGGTCTGGAAACGGCGCAGGGTGTCGTGCGGGAAACGGCTGGTGACGGTGAGTTCGACGCCGTCCCGGAGCATCATCAGGGCCAGCTGGAAGCCGATCTTCACCCGGCCGCCGGTGAGCAGGGCGCGGCGGCCGCGCAGGTCGGTGGCGAGGCCGCGCCGGCTGGTGTTGTCGGCGGCGCAGTCCGGGCAGAGCCGGTGGTAGAAGCTGTCCACCTGCCAGTAGGCGGTCTTGCAGACGTAGCAGTGCTGCGCGCGCCGGAGTTCGCCGAGCGGGGTGGTCGCCGCAGAGGTCGGCAGCGGGGCGTCCTCACGGCGGGTCAGACCGCCGGTGGCGGTGCTGCCGATCAGCGCGGCGTCCCTGGTGGCGCTCGCCTGACGGCGGCGCTTGCGGCCGTCCCGGACGAAGGACTCGCTGCTGTGCTCAGCGCGCAAGCGCACCGGATCGTCGAAGCGCAGCCGACGCAGCCGTCCTAGCGTCAGCTCGAACGCGGCCAGCTCCTGCTGCGTCAACTCGTCCTGCGGCACTGCGTCTCCCACTACTAGGGGTCCCGGCCGGATTCGAACCGGCGTACCCGCCTTGGCAAGGCGGCGCGCCTGCCTCTGCGCTACGGGACTTGTTGCCAAGGGGCCGGATTCGAACCGGCGTGGACCACCATGCGGTAGTGGCGCGCCTGCCTCTGCGCTACGCCCGGGCAACTGGCAGGGATCTTACCCGGGGCACGGATCAGGAGGGCTGCCCGGGGGCCGGATTCGAACCGGCGTGAGTTGGTTTTGGAGACCATGCGCCTGCCTCTGCGCTACGCCCGGGCAGCTGGGCCGATCGTAGCCGGTTCTATGCTGCGGGGATGATCAAGCCGATAGAACTGGTGATATTCGACTGCGACGGTGTGCTGGTGGACAGCGAGCGGATCGCCCTCCGGCTGCAGGTCGCGCTGGGCGCCGAACTCGGCTGGCCGCTCAGCGAGGAGGAGGTGATCGACCGGTTCATCGGCCGCTCCAGCACCTCCATCAAGGAGCAGATCGCCGAGCGGCTCGGTGCGCCGACGGCGGCCCTCTGGTGGGAGCAGCTGATCCAGCGTCACGAGGTGGAGGTGGACGCCGGGATCAGCGCCGTGGACGGCCTGCCCGAGGCCCTGGCGGCGATCACCCTGCCGACCTGCGTCGCGTCCAGCGGGTCGCACGAGAAGATGCGGCACACCCTCGGCCGGACCGGCCTGTACGACCACTTCGCGGGCCGGATCTTCAGCGCCTCGGAGGTCGCCCACGGCAAGCCCGCCCCGGACCTGTTCCTGTTGGCCGCCGAGCGGATGGGCGTCGACCCGGCCGCCTGCGCGGTGGTCGAGGACAGCCGCCCCGGTGTCCAGGCGGCCCGTGCGGCCGGGATGCGGGCGTTCGGCTACGCGGGCGGACTGACCCGCGCCGAGCGGCTCGAAGGCCCTGGCACCGTGGTCTTCGACGACATGCGCGACCTGCCCGGGCTCATCGCTGAGCGGTAGGAGAGGACCCGGCGGGTCGAGGTTGACTTGGAGTGCACTCCAAGGGGCAGGGTGGTTTCTGCGCGATCGGTACGGCAACTGAAGGAGTGACAACTGTGCGGACCACCAAGCTCGGCGTCGACGGCCCCGAGGTCGGCGCGATCGGTCTCGGCTGCATGGGCATGACCTGGGCGTACGACCCGAACGGGCGCGACGACGTGGCCTCGGTCGAGGTGCTGCGCACGGCGCTCGACCTCGGCGTGACGCTGATCGACACGGCGGACGTCTACGGGCCGTACGACAACGAGGAGTTGGTCGGCAAGGGCCTGGCCGACGGGTACCGCGAGCGCGCGGTGCTGGCCACCAAGGTCGGCCTGGTGGAGGGCAAGGACGGGGCCAGGGTCGGCAACGACGGGCGGCCGGAGCACGTGCGGCGGTCGATCGACGAGAGCCTGCGCCGGCTGGGCACCGACTACGTGGACCTCTACCAGCTGCACCGGATCGACCCCGCGGTGCCGGTGGAGGAGACCTGGGGTGCGATGGCGGAGGCGGTCGCGGCCGGCAAGGTGCGTCACCTCGGGCTCTCCGAGGTGACGGTGGAGCAGATCGAGCGGGCCAGGGCGGTGCACCCGGTGACCTCGGTGCAGTCGGAGCTGTCGCTCTGGACCCGGGACGCGCTGGCCGAGGTGGTGCCGTACACCGAGGCGAACGGGATCGCGTTCCTCCCGTACTCGCCGCTCGGCCGGGGCTTCCTGGCCGGCCGGTTCAACTCGTCCGCCGACCTTCCGGCGGACGACTGGCGGTCCACCCTGCCGCGCTTCCAGGCGGACGCGCTGGCCGCCAACCAGGCACTGGTGGACACCGTCCGCCGGATCGCCGAGCAGCACGGCGCCACCCCGGCGCAGGTCGCGCTGGCCTGGGTGGTCGCGCAGGGGCAGTACGTGGTGCCGATCCCGGGCACCAAGACGCCCAGGTACCTGGCGGACAACGCCGGTGCGGCCGATCTGGCCCTGACGGCGGCCGACCTGGCGGAACTGGACGCACTGCCCGCCCCGGTCGGCGACCGGTACTGAGCGCGAGCCGAGGGCTCGGGGAAGACCCGAGCGGGGGAGAGAGCCGGGCCGGCGAGGTTGGAGCTCAACTGGGCGACGGTGACCGCGCCCGAGAGCACGATGTCCGCCCAGGGCTGGGCAGCGGCCGCCGCCAGGGCGAGCGCGTCGCAGGAGGTACCGGCCGTGTCGGCGATCGCGCGCAGCTCGGTGCCGGCATTGCGGTCGGCAAGGCGGCCGTTGGCCATGCCCTCCTTGACCACCACGAACCAGCCCGCCGCGTGCGCCTCGGCCAGCGCGGGCCCGGCGGACGGCTCCAGCACGTTCCAGGTGGACTGCACGGCGGCGAACAGCGGGCGGCCCGCCACCGTCACGGTCAGCGCGGCCCGGACGGTCTCGGCCTGCGCGGGCCCGCTGGTGGAGAGACCGACCCGGACACCCTCCTCGGCCAGGGCCGCCAGCCGGTCGTGCAGGGCGGGGTCGGTGAGGGCAGGACTGTCCGGCGTGACCGAGTGCACCAGGTAGACGTTCAGCCGTGCACCCAACAGGGCACGGGACTCCTTGAGTTGACGGTCGAACACCTCCACCGAGTGTTCCTTGACCTCGTGCACGGGCACCCCGGAGGTCCGCCAGTCGGCGGTGTACGTGTAACCCCACTTGCTGCCCACCACCACGTCGGTGGCTCCGGGGTGCGCGGCCAGCCACTCGCTGACGAACTCCTCGGCGCGGCCGTACGACCGTGCGGCGTCGAAGTACCGGACCCCGGCCGCGTACGCGGCGTCCAGCAGCCGGTGCGTCCGCTCCCGCAGAGCAGCCACGGTACGTTCGGCCGGGAGGTCGAGGTCGCGGCCGAGCGTGATGTAGCCGGGGCGCCCGACCGCAGCCGTACCCAGGCCGAACCGGGCGGGCGACGGGCTGACGGTGGGTCCGGTGGCAGACGCGGTCGGCACGGTGAGAGTCCTTTCGGCGGATCCGGAAGGGGCGGCCGTGGTACGTCGCCCGTATCGCACCCTATGCCACCGACCGCCTCTGACCTGGGCCGGAAGGCCGCTGAGCCTGACCTCCGCCCGGACACCCCCGGGTACGGAGATCAAGCTCAGGCAGTCAGACGGTACGGACCCAGATCAGCTTGCGGCCGGTCTCGGCGGGGGCGGTCGGGGTGCAGTCGTCGATCCGGTCGAGCCGGTAGCCGAGCCGCTGGGGGACGGCGGCGCTGGGCTGGTTGCTCTCGTCGCAGTGGATCTCCACCCGGGTGATGCCGGGCAGTGCGAGGGCGACCTCGGTGAGCCGGGCGGCCGCGGCGGTGGCGATGCCCCGGCGGGTGTGGTCGGCGGCGACCCAGTAGCCGATCTCCAGCGCACCCGGGCCGATCCGGCCGTGCAGGCCGAACGCGCCCACCACGCTGCCGGGTTGGTCGTCCAGACCGACCAGGTACATGAAGTCGGTGCCTTGGTCCCAGGCGGTCACGCCGGCCTGGGCGAGCTCTCTGGAGAGCTCGGGCGTGGGGGCCTCGGCAGCCCACGGCATCCACGGCTGCAGGTGCGCCAGGTTGGCGACGACGGCCGCGTTCATCGGATCGGCGTCGGCCAGCGCCCGGCGGCGCAGGGACACCCCGCCGGGCAGGGCGATCAGTTCGGGCGGCCGGCCGGTGGTGATGGCGGCAGCCTCGGGGCCGGGGGCGGGCTCGTGGGTGGTCTCGCTCATGAGCGGATTATCTCCTCGTGCCGCGCCCCCGACCAGGTATTTTCTCGCTGAGCGGAGACTGCTTCCGGATAACCGGACGGTCGGTCAGAGTCGGATCAGCACGTCGTCCAGCGGCTTGCGGTGCAGGTCAGGGACCCGCGCGTCGTCCGCCGGGTAGCCGACCGGGATGACGTAGGCGGCCCGCTCCTCGCTCGGCCGCTCGCAGACCTCGTTCAGGAAGCGCATCGGGCTGGGGGTGTGGGTGAGCGTCACCAGGCCCGCCTGGTGCAGGGTGGCGAGCAGGAAGCCGACCGCGATGCCGACCGACTCCTTGGTGTAGTACGGCCGGGGCGAGTCCGGCCCCTTGTGCACCTCGAACACCACGATCACGGCCGGGGCGTCCTCCAGGAACGGCTTCTGCCAGTCCGTCCCGATCGGGGCCAGCGCGGCCAGCCACTCCTCCGAGGCGCGGTGCGCGTAGAACTCCCGCTCCTCGGTCTCGGCCGCCTCGCGGAGCCGTCGCTTCCGCTCCGGGTCGGTGATCACCACGAACCGCCAGGGCTGAACATGCGCGCCGCTGGGGGCAGTCGATGCGGTACGGATCGCCCAGTCGATCACCCCGTCGGGGACCGGGCGGGTCGAATAGTCGCGGACGGTCCGGCGGAGCGCCATCACGTCGTGAAAGGACCTGCTGCGGATCTCCGCCTCGTGGGTGGGGACCGTCATCGGGCGGAGCGGCACGGTGGGGTAGCCGGCCGCCGGCGCTGTGCTGTCAACCATGGCCGACAGCACAGCACATGACGGCGCCTCAACGGAAGGTCTGGACCACAGATCCGTTAGGTCCCCCGAGTGTCAGAGCTCCTGCACCCGGCCGCCGGAGACCTCCAGGCGGCGGTTGACCGTCACCGCCTCCAGCATCCGGCGGTCGTGGGTGACCAGCAGCAGGGTGCCGGTGTAGGAGGCGAGGGCGGACTCCAGCTGCTCGATGGCGGGCAGGTCCAGGTGGTTGGTCGGCTCGTCCAGCACCAGCAGGTTGACGCCCCGGCCCTGGAGCAGGGCCAGCGCGGCCCTGGTCCGCTCGCCGGGGGAGAGGGTGTGGGCCGGGCGCAGCACGTGGGCCGCCTTGAGGCCGAACTTGGCCAGCAGGGTGCGGCCCTCCTCCGGGGAGAGGTCGGGCACCGCGGCCTGGAAGGCGTCCAGCAGCGGTTCCTCGCCGAAGAACAGCCCGCGGGCCTGGTCGACCTCGCCGACCAGCACGCCGGAGCCCAGGGTGGCGCTGCCGTCGGTGAGTTCGAGCCGGCCGAGCAGGGCGGCCAGCAGGGTGGACTTGCCCGCGCCGTTGGCGCCGGTGATGGCCACTCGGTCCGCCCAGTCGATCTGCAGGTCCACCGGACCGAACGAGAACTCGCCGCGCTCGGCCTTCGCCCCGCGCAGGGTGGCGACCACCGATCCGGAGCGCGGGGCGGCGGCGATCTCCATCCGCAGGTCCCACTCCTTGCGCGGCTCCTCGACCACGTCCAGGCGCTCGATCATGCGCTGGGTCTGGCGGGCCTTGGCCGCCTGCTTCTCGGTCGACTCGGCGCGCGTCGCGCGGCCGATCTTGTCGTTGTCGCTGGACTTGCGGCGGGCGTTGCGGACGCCGGTCTCCATCCAGCCCCGCTGCATCCGGGCCCGCGACTCCAGGCCGGCCTTGGTGTCGGCGAACTCCTCGTACTCCTCGCGCGCGTGCCGCCGGGCCACCGCGCGCTCCTCCAGGTAGGCGTCGTAGCCGCCGCCGAAGTGGTTCACCTGCTGCTGGGCGAGATCCAGCTCCAGCACCCGGGTCACCGTGCGGGTGAGGAACTCGCGGTCGTGGCTGATCAGCACGGTGCCCGCGCGCAGGCCCTTGACGAAGGACTCCAGCCGCTCCAGACCGTCCAGGTCGAGGTCGTTGGTCGGCTCGTCGAGCAGGAAGACGTCGTACCGGGAGAGCAGCAGCGAGGCCAGTCCGGCCCGGGCCGCCTGGCCGCCGGAGAGCGCGGTCATCGGCAGGTCCAGGCCGACCTTCAGCCCGAGCGAGCCCGCCACCTCCTCGGCGCGCTCGTCCAGGTCGGCGCCGCCGAGGTCGAGCCAGCGGTCGAGACCGATGGCGTACGCGTCGTCGGCACCGGGGCGGCCCTCGACCAGACCCTCGGTGGCCTCGTCCAGCGCGGCCTGGGCAGCGGTCACACCGGTGCGGCGGGCCAGGAAGTCGCGGACCGACTCGCCGGGGCGGCGCTCGGGCTCCTGCGGCAGGTGGCCGACGTTGGCACTCGGCGGGCTCAGCTTGAGCGAACCGCTCTCGGGGGTGCTCAGACCGGCCATCAACCGGAGCAGGGTCGACTTGCCCGCCCCGTTGGCCCCGACCAGGCCGACCACGTCGCCAGGGGCGACGACCAGGTCCAGGCCGGAGAAGAGGATGCGGTCGCCGTGGCCGGCGCTGAGGTCCTTGACTACGAGAGTGGCGCTCATGATGTCCCCGATCCTATCCGGCCTGCCGGAAAACCCTTTGCGGGTGGTCCGGCGCCCGCCTACCGTGGACCTCGGCCCACAAGCGATCCGAAGACTGGAGAAGGCCGTTGCTCTACTGAGGTCCTGAGACACCGCCCCCCGCTGACATCCTTCGCGGGCGTGCGTGCCGTCGACCTCGGTGGTGAGCCCCCTTCTCGTGGTGCCTCCCCCTCCTGCGGCGCAGCGGTGTCTCCCCGTGCTCGTTCCCATCACGGCGACCACTTCCGGGAGGCCATCCATGGCACAACCCAGCTCTTCCATCCGCTGCACCGACCTCGGCTTCGAGTGGCCGGACGGCCGCAGCGTGCTGCACGACTTCCAGCTCGTGGTCGGCCCCGGCCGCACCGGTCTGATCGGTCTGAACGGGGCGGGCAAGTCCACCCTGCTCCGGCTGCTCGCCGGAGAGCTCGCCCCGACCTCCGGAAGCATCCGGATCGGCGGCGAACTCGGCTACCTGCCACAGGACTTGACCCTGGACACCGCCCAGCGGGTGGACCGGGCGCTCGGCATCGCGGCGGCCCGCAGGGCGCTGCACGCGATCGAGTCCGGCGACACCGACGAGCGGCACTTCACCGCGATCGGTGAGGACTGGGATGTCGAGGAGCGCGCGGTCGCCACCCTGGCGAAGCTCGGCCTCGGCCGGCTCGACCTGGACCGTACGGTCGGCGGGCTCTCCGGTGGCGAGGCGGTGCTGCTGCACCTGGCCGCGCTGCTGCTGCGCCGACCGGACGTGCTGCTGCTCGACGAGCCGACCAACAACCTGGACCGGCGGGCCCGTTCGCTGCTGTACGAGGCGGTGGCGGCCTGGCCCGGGGTGATGGTGATCGTCAGTCACGACCGCGAACTGCTCCAGCACGTGGACCGGATCGCCGATCTGCGGGACGGCGCGGTCACCTGGTACGGCGGCAACTTCGCCGACTACGAACGGACCGTGGCAGCCCAGCAGGAGACCGCCGAACGGCTGGTCAGGGCGGCCGAGTCCGACGTGCACCGGCAGCAGCGCGATCTGGCCGACGCCCGTATCCGCCTGGAGCGGAGCGCCAGTTACGGCAAGCGGAAGTCGATCCAGCGCAACGACCCGAAGATCCTCGCGGGTGCGTTCAAGCGCCGGGCCGAGGAGACGGCGGGCCGGCTGAAGGGGATGCACACCGACCGCCTCAACGAGGCCAAGGAGCGGCTGACCGCCGCCGAGGACGCGGTCAGGGACGATGCCGAGATCCGGATCGACCTGCCCCGGACGGCCGTCCCGGACGGGCGGACGGTGCTCAGCATGGACCAGGTCCGGCTGGCGTACGGCAGCCGGGTCAGCCTGGAGCTGCGCGGGGCGGAGCGGATCGCCCTGGTCGGGCGGAACGGCTCGGGCAAGTCCACCCTGCTGCGCACCATCGCCGGTGAACTCCGGCCGCTGGAAGGGGAGATGAACGTACCGGTGCCGGTGCGTCACCTGCCGCAGCGGCTGGACCTGCTGGACGACGCGCTCTCGGTGGCCGGCAACGTCAAGGTGTACGCGCCGTCGGCGGGGGACAACGCGATCCGGGCCAGGCTGGCCCGGTTCCAGTTCCGGGGCGGGCGGGCCGACCAGCAGGCCGGCACGCTCTCCGGCGGCGAGCGGTTCCGGGCCACCCTGGCCGCGCTGCTGCTGGCCGACCCGCCGCCGCAACTGCTGCTGCTGGACGAGCCGACCAACAACCTGGACCTGGCCAGCGTGCGCCAGCTCACCCAGGCGCTGGCCGGATACCAGGGGGCGCTGGTGGTGGCCAGCCACGACCTGCCGTTCCTGCGCGGGATCGGCATCACCCGCTGGCTCGAACTCGACGGCGAGCTGCGAGGGGTCGAGCCGATGTGAGCCGGTGACCGGTCGCGGTGACGGGATCCGCCGGAGGGGTACTGCTGTCAGGTACCCCTCCGGTACCGTGTTTTTCATGCCAGCGCTCAACATCGAGTACACCGAGCTCGAACTCGCCGCGATCCGCGCGGCGGCCGCCGCCGACGGCAAGAGCGTGAAGGCATACGTACACGACCTGAGCGTCCGTGAGCAGCAGCGCCGGACGTTCGTGGAGCACGCGGTGGCGTTCTGGAACGAGCACCTCGACGAGTTCGACGCGGCCTTCCCCGAGGACGCCCCGGCCGACAAGGGCTCCGCCGCGTGAAGACCGTGCTGCATGTCGACATCCGCTGGCTGCTCGACGTCCAGGAGCAGGCGTACCCGGAGGACCTGACGGTCCGTGACTACTCGGCCCTGCAGGCCGCCGTCGCCCGGCACCGGGTGAACACCGCCCAGCTCGGCCACGACGCCGACCCGTCCTGGTGCGCGGCCGCCCTGATGCACACGATCGTGCAACTGCGCCCGCTGCCGGTGCGCAACAACCTCTACGCCTGCATGGCCACCGCCGCGTACATGCACGCGGCCGAGGAGGGCATCGACCCGCCGTACGGAGCGCTGGTCGAACTGGCCAGGGACGTGGCCGAGTTCAACGCCGACGTGTTCGTGGCGGCCGACCGCATCCGGTCCTGGCGGATCTGATCCCGCTCTGACTCCGCGAGGACCGGACGCGGCCGATGGGGGGTCAGGCCGGGACGACCGTCACGTCGTCGCACCAGCCGTAGCCGGTGCCGCTGCGGGCGTAGCAGTAGACCTTGGCGCTGGTGGCGTTCGGTCCGGTGGTGAAGGTGGTGCTGCCCTCGGCCCACCCGGTGGCCGTGAAGGCGGCCCGGGTGGTGGAGCCGAGAGTGTCGAACTGCTTTACACCGAGCGAGAGTTCGGTGCCGGCGGCGGAGACGTGGCCCCAGCCGGACAGTCGGTAGGTGGTGTTGGGGGCGAGGGTGACCACCTGCTCGGCGGCTGCCTGGGCGGGGCCGACCCGGACGGCGCGGGTGCCGGAGTGAGCATTCGCGGTGTCGATGGTGACGCCGCCGTAGTAGGTCCAGGGGACCAGGGTGCCGGTCTCGAAGCCGGGGTTGCGGACGGCGTTGGCCGGGGCGCAGGCGGTGTCGTCGAAGCCGGTGGCCTGCTGGAAGCCCCGGTCCGGGCGGCAGACGGCGGGTACGGCGGCACCGAACCAGTCCTTGCCGCCATTGCCCGCGATGACCGAACCCGACGTGCGGGACGGGGAGTTGGCGCTGATCCTGTAGTCCTCGGGGGTGCTGCCGCCGGGGTTGGTGAAGCCGGGGTCGGTGGTCAGCTTCTCCGGGTCGGTGGGCTCGTTGGCTGGGTGGTTGCCGAAGAAGGTGTTGGCGGTCCAGCCGAAGTCGGCGGGCTGGTAGACGCTGGAGCCGAAGCCCGTGTAGCCGCCGGTGCCGAGGTTGTGGAAGAGGTTGCCGGACAGCCGGGTGGCGGTGGTGCCGGAGCCGTCCTGGATGATCGCGGTGGTCGAACCGGCGGGCAGGTACACGGTGTTGTTGTACATCTGGGCGTTCTTCTCGCCGACCGCGAACAGCCAGCGGCTCTTGTCGGCCCGGCTCAGGTTGTACCGGACCACGGTGCCGGTGCTGCTGGACCCGGCCCCGCAGGCCCCGCAGAACAGCATGAAGCCGCCGTCGTTGTCGTGGCTGTAGTTGTACTGGAAGACCGCGCCGGTGTTGCCGTAGTCGGAGTCGAAGGCCATCCCGTCGTTGTTGTCGGACAGCCTGCGGACGTGGTGCACCTCGTTGTACTGGACCGTGGTGTAGTCCGAGTTGATGGTCCAGATACCGGCGTTGGAACCCATCGGGCGCATCGCCAGGTCGTACGCCAGGTTGTGCTCGACCAGCGCGTGGTCGGCGGCCCGGACCACGATGCCGTCGCCGCCGGTGTCGCTGACGGTGTTGCCCCGGAAGACCAGCCGGGTGCTGGGCCGCCAGTTCACCGTGGAGCCGCAGCCGTCCCCGCTGCCGTAGCTCGGGCGGCACATCCAGCTGGAGCGGTTGGTCAGGCCCTCGCGGTCGACCCGGGCGATCCGGGAGTTCTGCACCAGGACGTCGTCGAAGTTGGTGGGGGTGGCGGTGCCGGAGACCCGGAACTGGATGCCGTTGCTCCACTTGGTGGCGTCGCCGTTGACGTCGTGCACATAGACGTCGTCGACCAGGTAGTGCGAGCCGACCCCGTCGGGCAGGTCGGCGACCTCGACCAGCAGGCCGTTGCGCTCCCGCTTGGTGGCGGCGGGGTCGGGGAAGGTGATCTCCAGCTCGTGCAGCTCCCACTGCTCGACGTTGTAGAGGTGTACGGCGGCCTGCTCGGCCGAGGCCGGGTCGCCGGACACCACCGGGCGGGCGGTGCCGGCGCCGTAGCCGGCCAGGGTGACCGGTGCGCCGGCTGCCCCGGAGCCCTGCGGCCTGAGGGTGCCGAAGCAGGTGGCGCCGCGCTTGAGCAGCAGCTGGTCGCCGGGGCCGAAGACATGGGTGTTGGCGGCGGCCAGACTGTTCCAGGGGCTGGTGGCGGTACCGGTACCGTTGGTCGCCGCGGAGCAGTCCAGATAGCTGGTGACGGGGGTGGCGGCCAGCGCCGGGGCCGGGAGGGCCGCGGCGGTGAGCGCGAGGAGGGTGAGGGCGGTGCGGGGCAGGAGCATGAGTGGGGTGACTCCCTGAGTGGCGATCTGGTTGACGATGAGATCGAGCGAGACCGTTAGATCAATCGGCGATCGAATGATACAAAGTGATCAGGCGGTCGGAACAGACCCGTGCACGGGGAAAGGGAACTCATGACCATCTCTGCGGAGGAACGGCGCGCGCGCATCACCGAGGTCGTCCGCGACCTCGGCACGGTCCGGGTGGTGGACCTGGCGGCCCGGCTCGGCATCCCCGCCGTGACGGTCCGCCGCGACGTCGCGGCGCTCGCGGAGAGCGGCCGGCTGAACCGTTCGCACGGCTCGGTCTCGCTCGCGCCTGCCGACTCCGGCGCCCCGGCCGGCATCGCCGACAGTGAGCGGGTGATCGGCATGCTGGTCCCCACCGTCGGCTCGTACTTCGACGAGGTGATCGCCGGGGCCCGGGCCGCCGCCGGTGCGGCCGGCGCCCGGCTGGTGCTCGGCATCGCCCCGTACGAGGCGGGCAACGACCGGGAACAGGTCGAACGCCTGCTGGAGTCCGGCGTGGACGGCCTGCTGCTCACCCCCAACTGGCAGCCCGGCAGCCGGGCCGAACAGTCCGCCTGGCTCGGCGACCTGCCGGTGCCCGCCGTGCTGGTCGAACGGCGCGCCGCCCCCGAGAGCCCCGGTGCCGAACTCGACTCGGTCGCCTCCGACCACTGGCACGGCGTCCTGCTGGCGCTCCGTCACCTGGCGGGCCTGGGACACGAATCCGTCCTGCTGGCTGCCCGCGAGGACACCTGGACCGCCCACCGGGTCCGCACCGGCTACGCCGAGGGCACCCGACTGCTCGGCCTCACCCCGCAGCCGGTCATCGACCTGCACCGCCCCGGCGGCGGCCCGGCCGACCCCGGCGCGGTCGCCGACCTGATCGCCGACGCCGCCCGGCGCGGCACCCGGGCCGTCCTGGTGCACAACGACCAGGACGCCATCCAGCTCCCGCCGCTGCTCCGGGCCCGGGGCGTGGACGTACCCGGTGACGTCGCGCTGATCTCGTACGACGACGTGTTCGCCGCGCTGGCCGCGCCGCCGCTCACCGCGGTCGCCCCGCCGAAGCGGGCGGTCGGCGCCGCCGCACTGGAACTGCTGCTGCGCCGGCTGGCCGACGAGACCGGGTTGCCCGCGCACCACATCGAGCTGCTGCCGAGCCTCAAGATCCGTACCTCCTGCGGCGGGCAGGGCTGACCTGGGAGCTCCGGTGTGCGCCTGGGGCGTGCGGGGGCTGATGTGGCGTCACCCGTCCGGGTAGTGCCGCTTCGCTCCACGGTCTCCGGGGCGGGGCGGGGCCGCACAATCGGCCGAATGGACGACGATCCGCTCTGCCCTCCTCCGCCACCTCCGCCACCTTCGGCGCAGCCGTGCCCGTCGGAGGCGGCCACGCCGACACCGGTGGTGTCCACCCCGGCACCCTCACCTTCGCCGACGCCTACGGTCGTCGCGCAGACCCCGCCCGCCCCCGAGGTCTCCGCGAGCAGTGTCGTCGTGGTGCCCGCAGCGCCCCGGGCGGCGACCGCGAAGGCGGTCCGGCCGAAGCCGAAGGTGGTGGCGCAGCAGGTGGTGGTGTCCGATCCGACGACGCCTCAGGCCGTGCTGCCCACAGCACAGCCCGCGCTGCCGCCTGCGCCGCCGCCGGCAACCTACAGCGCGCTGGCCGCGCCGCCTCCGGTCCCGCCTCCGGGTGACGCCGCCCCGGGGATCGACCCGGTGGTCTGGTCGGTCGTGCTGCTGCTGGTGATCCTCGTCCCGGCCGCCCTGGCGGCCCTGCTCCACCCCGTCCAGCGTTCCGGGAGCCGCACGTGAACCTGCTCGCCCTGCTCGGCGCAGTCGCCGCCCTGCTCATCGCCGTCACCGGCCTCGCCGTCGCCCACCGACTGCGCCCCGCCCTCGCCGAGGGTGAGCCGGTGCCCGAGCCGCACTCGGTCCTGCTGACCATCGGCTCCGGCCTGCTGTCCGGCTTCGTCCTGCTCACCGGCTTCCTGGTGGCCACCGGCTGGGCCGCCCGCAGCACCAACATCCTGCCGCCGCTCGGCCTCTACGCGGCGGACCTCTGCGCCGCGATCGCCGTCCTGCTCTACCCCGCCCTGGCCGGCCTGCCGTTCACCGGCCGCCACGTCACCGCCGTCGCCTTCTTCGGCGCCCTGGTCGGCTACACCCTCACGGCCGCGATCCAGCTCCGCCCCTGACGGGGTGACTCCTCAACTCGCGTCCGGCCGCAGCGATTTCACTGCTCTGGCCAGCCGGGTCTGCCGGGCCGCAGAAGTGAGGGCCTGGAGCAGGGGCAGAATGAGCTGGTAGCGGTCGGTCTGGTTGAGCGCCTCGAACGCCTGTGCCGCCGCCGGATCGCCAGCCAGTGCCTCGGCCAGATCGGTCGGTACCGTCGCGTTCTTCTGCGACGCGTACGCGGCTGCCCACCGCCCGTCCGCCTGCGCCCGGCGCACCTCCGCGAGCCCGGGTTCGCGCATCCGCCCGGCCGCCGTCAGCTCGGCGACCTTCTCCACGTTGACCTGGGACCAGAGGCTCCGGGGTCGCCGGGGAACGTACCGCTGGAGGTAGTACTGCCCGTCAAGGGAGCGGCGCTGCCCGGAGATCCAGCCGTAGCACAGCCCGTGATCCACCAACTCGTCGTCGGTGACGCTCGGGATGCCGGACTTCTTCTTGGCGACCTTGACCCACACCCCCTCCTGCCGCCCGTGGTGCTCGGCCAGCCACCGCTCGAACGCCGCCCCGTCCGCGAAGGCCACGATCTCCACCCCGTCACGCTCGTCCATGCAGCCCAGGGTAGGGCCAGGCTCGGACAGTGCTCCCGGTGCGTCAGACTGGCCCGATGGAGACGGGCACGGTGGCGGAACTGGTCGGACGAGCGCTGGCTGCGGCACAGGTCGCCGCCGGGACGGACGACCGGGACGAGTACCGAAGGCTGGTGCGGCAGGCGGCTGCTGACGGTCCGGCGGCGCTGCCGGTAGGGCTGGAACTGATCGGCTCCGGCGAACCGGCCGAGCGCAGGACCGGGTGTGATCTGCTGGGTGACGCCGCCGACCAGAACGAGGAGATCCGCACCGAGACGGCGACCGCGCTGGTCGCGCTGGCCGAGCGGGAGACTGCGGGCGAGGTGCTGCGGTCGCTGGTGCACGCGATCGAGCGGACGTACGACCAGCGCGCCGTGCCCGTCCTGGTCAGGTTCGCCGGGCATTTCGACGCCGAGATCCGGCAGGCGGTGGCCTGCTCGTTCGCCGGTCTGGTCACGGGCCGGCCGGACGCGCCGGAGATCCGGGCACTCATCACGCTGACCCGTGACGAGGAGCCGGAGGTGCGCAACTGGGCGACCTTCACCCTGGGGTACCAGGCCGAGGCCGACAGCCCCGCGATCCGGGCCGCGCTCTGGGAGCGGGTGACTGACGGACACCCGGATGCCCGGGAGGAAGGCATCCGCGGGCTCGCCCGCCGACGTGACCCCCGCGCCGTACCGCTGCTGATGGAACTGCTCGACGACCCCGAGAGCGCGCACACCCTCACGTTCGACGCGGCGCAGCTCATGGGCGCCCCCGAACTCCTGCCGGCTCTGCTGACGTACGATCCCGCCAACCCCGGGGTGGCCGCCGCCGTGCGGGCCTGTGACCCGGTGCAGCAGGTCCAACTGGAGGCTGACTACTGGGAGTTGCTGTCGACCCTTGATCAGCTGCGGCCCGATGCGGGCGCCGCCGTCCTCGCTGTTCGCTTCGACGAGGGACTGACCCTCGACGTCGGCCCGTCGAGCTACGACGTCGAGGCGCTGCTCGCCCGCGCGGGCGGTGACCCCCTGCGCGCCGTCGACCTGGTCCTCGCCGACCTGGCCTGAACCAGCGCGTCAGGGATGCGGCCGCGCGACGTTGCGGCTACCGGGTCACCTGGTTGAAGACCGGGTAGATCTTCGGCTGCACGTCCGGAGCACCGACCTCGCGCAGGATCGGCACGATGATCTCGCCGAACTGCCGGAACGCTTCCTCGGACTCCCAGACATCGACAACGCACCAGCCGTCGGGGGTGGGCCCGGCGGTGTGCGAGATGAGCCCGGCCACCGGCCAGTCGGCAGGGCTCTTGACCCCGTCGGGACCGCCGACCATGACGGTGGTCTGCTCATAGGCGGCCTGGGTCATGCCGGGCAGTTCGAAGATCACGATGATCGCCATGCTGGGCTCCAATACCGAGAGGGTTTTGCCGTGCCCGGCCCAGTCGACCATCTCCACCCGTCACCCGCGCGCTGCTCTGCGCCATACAGGCGGGGTGGTCCCCCGCCCGGCCCGGGGCGTCAGGCGGAATCCGTCCGGCCACCGCCGAACGGGCCTTTGCCGCTAGACCTGTTCGGGCCAGGCGCGCATCGCGAACTCGGCGACCCGTTCGAGCTCGGCCCGGGTCGCGCCGTCGCGGGCCCGCTGGGACATGCCCTGCAGGACCGTCCCGACGAAGACGGCCAGTGCGGCGGCGTCGGTACCGGGCGGCTCGTGGCCGGCCGCGATGTCGGCCCGGATGCGGGACTCCAGGGCCCGGACATTGGTGTTGCGTACGCCGCGCAGCTCGCGCTCCACCTCGCGCGTGGTGCAGTTGACCGTCGAGCTGGTCAGCAGGCAGCCCCACGGGTGTGCCGGGTCGGTGTACTCGGCCGCCGCCGCGTGCAACATCCGCGCGATGCCCGCCCGGGCGGTCGGCTCCCCGTCCAGCGCGCGCGGCAGCACTGCGCCGTGCGTCTGCTGGTAGCTGGCCACGGCTTCCTCGAACAGGGAGCGTTTGTCGCCGAACGCCGCGTAGAGGCTCGGCGGGCGGATGCCCATGGCGGCGGTGAGATCGGCGACCGAGGTCGCCTCGTAGCCGTGCTCCCAGAACAGGGCCACGGCCTGCGCGAGGGCGGCCTCGCGGTCGAAGGAGCGGGGGCGCCCGCGGGGGGCTGCGGACTGTTCGTGGGGCTGATCGGCGGCCATGGGGGAAATTCTATATCGGACACTACAGAAGAGTGCTACGGTCTCGTTCAGTAGCGGTCGCTACAGAATTGGCCGAACGGGAAACGAGGGCGTAGCCATGGGTTCGCTTGCAGGCAGGACGGCACTGGTCACGGGCGGCAGCCGGGGCATCGGCCGGGGCATCGCCGAGCGGCTGGCGCGGGAGGGCGCCCTGGTCGCCGTGCACTACGGCAGCAACCGGGAGGCCGCCGAGCAGACCGTCAAGGTGATCAGGGGCGACGGCGGCCGGGCGTTCGCGATCGGCGCCGAGCTGGGCGTGCCCGGCGACGCCGAGGCGCTCTGGGAGGCGTTCGATGCCGCGCTGGCCGAGCACGGCGAGGGCGCGACCGGGCTGGACATCCTGGTCAACAACGCCGGTATCGCTGCCCACGGCCGGATCCACGAGGTGACCGAGGCGGACTACGACCGGGTCTTCGCGGTCAACGTCAAGGCGCCGTTCTTCGTCATCCGCGAGGGGCTCGACCGGCTGCGGGACGGCGGCCGGATCATCAACATCTCCTCCGGAGCCACCCGGATCGCCTTCCCCGCCATCACCGCCTACTCGATGACCAAGGGCGCGCTCGACATCATGACGCTGACCCTCGCCCAGGATCTCGGGCCGCGCGGGATCACGGTGAACTCCGTCAGCCCGGGGATCGTCGCCACCGACATCAACCCCTGGCTGGCCGACCCCGACGCGCACGCCGAGGCGGCGGCCTACTCCGTCTTCGGCCGGGTCGGCCGACCGGGCGACATAGCCGACGTGGTCGCCTTCGTGGCCTCCGACGACGCCCGCTGGATCACCGGCCAGACGCTGGACGCCACCGGCGGCTCCGCGCTGGGGGTGTAGTCCGATCCGACGTTCCGTCAGGGCGCGACCGGCAGGCGGGCGAGGAGTGGGGCGAACGGGGCGGCGGTGGGGTGCCAGGGGGCCTCGTACTCCCATGAGACCCAGGTGTCGGCGGGGAGCAGGCGCAGGCAGTCGGCGATCGGCAGGACGCCGGCGCCCAGTGGGAGGGGGGTGAGGTCGTCGGGGGAGGCGATGTCCTTGATCTGGACGTAGCCGAGATGGGGGGCCAGTGCGGCGTGGGTGGCGGCGGGGGATTCGCCGGCCAGCCAGGTGTGCATGAGGTCCCAGAGCCCGCCCACCGCAGTGGAGTTGACCTGTTCGGCGACCCGAGCTACGTCGGCGCCGGCGCGGTGGGTGTCGTGGGTCTCGACCAGGATCCGGACGCCCAGCGCGTCGGCCGCCGGGGCGGCGGCGGTCAGGCGGCGGACGGCGGTGGTGTCGTCGCCGCGCGGGAAGACCCGGACGTACGGGGTGCCCAGGTCGGCTGCCAGCCGTACGTGGTCGAGGAGTTCGGCGAGCACCGGGGCGTCCTCGCCCGGCGTGGCGATCCGGACGTACGAGCAGACGGCCAGCGGCTGGACCTCGGCGGCGGAGAACTGCCGTACGACGGAAGCCCGTTCGGTGGCGGAGAGGCCGAGGTGGATCGGCTGGCCGTCGGTGCAGCGCAGTTCCACGCCTGACCAGCCGTGGGTGGTGGCGAGGCGCAGCACCTCCGGCAGCGGGACGTCCGGCAGGCCGAGGGTGGAGAAGGCCCATTTCATGACTGCACCACCGTCACCTTTCCTTCGGTCAACTCCGCCTGGTGGCAGGAGTCGTCGGGCCACCGCACCCGTAGGCGCGGTCCGTCCACGGAGACCTGGAGGCCGGGGAACTCGTACTGCGCGGAGCGCCCGAGGCGGGCGGCGCAGACGAACAGCCCGTCGCCGGTGGTCCCGGTGAGTGCGGGCAGCGCGCCGACGGGCCCGAAGGCCGTACCGTCCGGCAGTTCGTGCACCGAGGCGGGGCCGAAGCCGTGCAGGGGGCGCAGCGTTGAGCTCAGGTCCGCCGTCCGGGCCCAGGCGGTGCCGTCGGTGACTGCTGAGGAGACGGAGGTGCCGGCGACGGCCCAACCCCCTTGGTGCACCGGAGTTCCGGCCGGGGCGCCGGTCACCAGGTGGGCCCGGATCTCGTCCGCGCCGTGGGCCAGGGTGAGCGAGGTGACGGTGACGCCGTCCCAGGGGGAGTGGCTGGAAGCGGCCCAGCCGTCGCCCGCGCCGAGCGGGGTGATCCGGCCCCGTTCGCTGACGGCACCGCCGCTGAGCAGTCCGAAGTGGTTGTCGGGCAGGGCAGACGGCCCGGTCACGGTGGAGTGCGCGAGCCTCGCGTACAACGGGTCGTCAGGATGGGCCTCGCCCACCGGCTGGTCGTCGCTGCCGTGGTTGTGCAGCCGCACCACACCGTCGGCGGCGGTCGACTGGATCAGCCACCCGGGCACCGGCAGCGGGTGGACCGTGTCGGCGCGTTCGGCCGGGGCGGGCTCCTCCACTGCCGTCCAGACCGGGTGGGTCGGCGGCAGCAGCAGGCCGACGAAACCCTTGCTGGCCCAGTACGGCGAGGCGGGCCCGGAGTAGGACTGGACCAGCGGCGGGTAGGGCCCGTACCAGCCGAGCGAGAGCAGCCCGTCGGGCCCGGCCGCGCCCCGGTCGAGGAAGTGCCGCAGGGCGCCGGAGGCGATCCGCCGGGTGGTGCCTGGGCTCAGCGGGGTGCGGCCGGTCAGCGCGCCCGCCCAGAGCGGGGCCGCGGCGGCGAACCGGTAGCTGAGCGAGCGGCCCTGGTGGACCGGGGCGCCGTCGCCGCCGAAGGTACGGGCGTAGCCGTCCAGGTGGGCGGCGAGGCGGTCGCCGTAGCGGGCCAGCAGGGGCCGGTCGGCCGCCAGGTGGGCGTGCAGTACGGGGTAGAGGTGCAGCGCCCAGCCGTTGTAGTGGTCGAAGGCGCGCGGGCGGCCGTCGGTGTACCAGCCTTCGCCGAGATACCACTGCTCGATCCGCTCCAGGCCGCGTTCGACGGCGCCTTCGTCGGAGTACCCGACCTCGGCGAGGAAACCGCCGACGGTGAGCGGGAAGAGCCACCAGTTGTTGTCGTTCGGCGCCCGCCGCAGCGCCTCGCCGAGCCAGGCGGCGGCCCGGTCGCGGACGGCGGGGTCGAGCCGGTCCCAGAGCCAGCGCCGGGTCAGCCGCAGGGCCAGCGCGATCGAGGCGGCCTCCACCATGGCCTGGCCCCGGTCGGTGATCACCGGCCAGGACTCGCCGCCGAGCTCGCGCGCGGTGGTCGGGCCCGCCGTGCCGGCCGCCAGCCCCGCCGCGTACTGCTCCAGCAGCCCGGCCGGGTCGGCGCCGTCGGCCCCGGCCACCCGGAAGGCGGCCAACAGGAAGGTCCGGGCGTACCCCTCCAGGCCGTCCGAGCGCGGCCCGGACAGGCTGGGGCGCGGGCCCGGCAGGTTGATCAGGGCCTGTCCCGGGGTCGCGTACGGCCGGACGGCGGCCAGCAGGCCGTCGGCGACGGCCTCCCAGTGCGCCCTGGTCCAGCCGGTGTGCGGACTGAGCTCGCGGTCCTCGGGGGGCAACGGGAAGGGGAAGACGGGCATGGCGGGGTCCTCTGTCCGGGGCTACCCGCCTGAATCTAGGAGGGCACTGATCATGCGTCAAGAAGCATGGATCGAATGATCTGCCGAGAGATCAGATCAGATCATTTGATCTCAATCTCTTGACTCCGATCGCCGACCACCCCAAGATGGCGATCACACCTCGTCAGATCGCCGTAAGCAAGGCGATCCAGGGTCAAAACCGGCGTATCGATCCCCCTCGCACTGGAGCCGTGCCATGCCCTCTTCCCCCACCCGCCCCCGCAGAGCCCTCCTCCTCGCGGCCGCCTCCGCGCTCTCGCTCTCCCTGGTCGCCGCCTGCGGCAGCAGCGGCAGCACGGGCAGCGCCGACCGGTCGAGCGCCGAGGCCAATGACGGCAAGCCGGTCTCCCTCACCTTCTGGGGCTGGGCCAAGGGCACCAAGGACGTGGTCGCGGCCTTCAACGCCTCGCACCCGAACACCCAGATCACCTTCGAGGAGATCCCCTCCGGCAACGCGGGCGGCTACGCGAAGATCGCCAACGCGGTGAAGGCCGGCAACGCCCCCGACGTCTTCAACGTCGAGTACCCGCAGCTGCCCGACTTCGTCAGCCAGGGGGCCGTGCAGGACATCTCCAAGCTGGTCAGCGCCGACCTGAAGGCCAAGTACCTGCCGCAGTCGGTCGAGCTGACCACTCTCGGCGGCAAGAACTGGGCGCTGCCGCTGGACGCGGCCCCGCAGGCCTTCTACTACCGCAAGGACCTGTTCGAGAAGGCCGGGATCACCGTGCCGAAGACCTGGGACGAGTTCCGCACCGCCGCCGAGAAGCTCAAGCAGGCCGACCCGAACACCCGGATCGCCACCTTCTTCCCGGACGACCCGAGCACCTTCGAGGCGCTCTCCTGGCAGGCCGGCGCCAAGTGGTTCGGCACCCAGGGCGACAGCTGGAAGGTCAACCTGACCAGCGCCGAGACCACCAAGGTCGCCGACTACTGGCAGAAGATGATCGCCGACGACCTGGTCCGCTCGATGCCCTCGTTCAGCCAGCAGTGGACCGCCTCGCTGCAGAAGGGCGAGACGGCCGGCTACCTCGGCGCCTCCTGGGGCGGCGGCGTGCTGAAGTCCTCGGTGCCGGACGGCACCGGCAAGTGGGCGGTCGCCCCGATGCCGAGCTGGGACGGCAGCCCCGCCAGCGGCATGCTCGGCGGCACCACCTTCGCGGTCTCCAAGGACAGCAAGAAGGCCAAGGCCGCCGTCGAGTTCGCCACCTGGGCCACTACCACCCCCGAGGGCATCAAGGCCCGGATCGCCTCCGGCACCTCCTCCGCCTACCCGGCCTCGCCCGAGCTGATCCCGGTCGCCAAGGCCGCCTTCGACACCGCCTTCTACGGTGGCCAGGACATCTACACGATCTACCAGGACGCCGCGAAGTCCATCAAGCCGAACTGGAGCTGGGGCCCGGCGATGGGCGCCACCAACACCTCGCTGAAGGACGCCTTCGGCAAGCTCGGCAGTGGCGGCACCATCGGCCAGGCCGCGGACGGCGCGCAGAAGGCCACCGTCGCCGAGCTGAAGAACCGCGGGCTCAAGGTCGCCGAGTGACCACGCCCTCCAACGGCGTCCGGCGGAGCAGGTACGGGGCGGCGGGTGCGCTGCTCGCCCCGTTCCTGGTCCTCTTCACCGCCTGCACGCTCGTCCCGATCGGCTACGCGCTCTACCTCAGCCTGTACACCGAGCGCAGCTCAGGCCTCGGCTTCGGCGGCGCCGAGACCGTCTTCACCGGTCTGTCGAACTACACCCGGGCGCTCGGCGACGAGGCGTTCCGGGCCGGGTTCCTGACCACCGCTCAGTACTGCCTGCTGTACATCCCGCTGATGGTCGGCCTGTCGCTGCTGCTGGCCCTGCTGCTGGACTCCGCGCTGGCCCGGGCCCGCCGGTTCTTCCAACTGGCGCTGTTCCTGCCGCACGCGGTCCCCGGCATCATCGCCGCGCTGATCTGGATGTACCTCTACACCCCCGGCATCAGCCCGGTGATCAGCGCCCTGGACGCGGTCGGCTCGCAGCCCGACCTGCTCGGCAGCCCGCTGCCCGCCGTGGTGAACATCGCCCTCTGGGAGTGGACCGGCTACAACATGGTGATCTTCTACGCCGCGCTGCAGGCCATCCCGCGCGAGGTGCTGGAGGCCGCCGTGGTGGACGGCGCCGGGCCGCTGCGCACCGCGCTGAACATCAAGATCCCGCTGATCCGGGCCTCGCTCACGATGGTCGGTCTGTTCACCCTGATCGGCTCGCTCCAGCTGTTCACCGAGCCGATGATCCTGCACGGCGTCTCACCCGGCGTCATCTCCACCTGGACACCCAACATGTACGCCTACACCGCCGCCTTCGAGCGCGGCGACTACGGACTGGCCGCGGCCTCCTCGGTGTTGCTCGCACTCACCGCCGCCGCGCTCTCCTTCGTGGTCACCCGGCTCGGCCGGGGTCGCGCGGGCCGACGGACGGAGGTCACCGGATGACCGCCCTGCTCTCCCCGCCCCGGCCTTCGGTGGCCAAGACCGAACGCCAACGCCCGCGCCGCCCCTGGTCGTTGTCGAAGACCGCGGTCAACGGCACGCTGCTGCTGGCCACCGCCTACACCCTGCTCCCGCTCGGCTGGCTGGTCACCGCCTCCGCCAAGAACACCGGCGACCTGATCGGCGGCCGGGCGCTCACCCCGGACCGCTGGAACCTCGGCGCCAACCTGAGCGCACTGGCCGAGGCCGGTGACGGCATCTACTTCCGCTGGTACCTCAACTCCCTGCTGTACGCCGGGATCGGGGCCGTGCTCTGCGCGTTCGTCTGCGTCTGCGCCGGCTACGCGTTCCACGTCTACGCCTTCCCCGGCAAGGAGAAGGTCTTCGGCCTGGTGCTGCTCGGCGTGCTGGTGCCGACCACCGCGCTTGCTCTGCCGATGTACCTGCTCGCCTCCGAACTGCACCTGGTGAACACCTTCTGGGCGGTCTTCCTGCCCTCGCTGGTCAACCCCTTCGGCGTCTACCTGGCCCGGGTGTTCTGCGCCGGGTACGTCCCCGGCGAGGTGCTGGAGGCGGCCCGGATGGACGGTGCGGGGGAGTTGCGCACCTTCTGGTCGATCGGGCTCAAGATGGTGATGCCCGGCTTCGTGACGGTGTTCCTGTTCCAGTTCACCGCGATCTGGAACAACTTCTTCCTGCCGCTGGTGATGCTCTCCGACAACCGGCTCTTCCCGGTCAGCCTCGGGCTGTACAGCTGGAACGCCCAGACCCGCGCCTTCCCCGAGTACTACCCGCTGGTGGTGATCGGCTCGCTGCTCGCCGTCGTCCCGCTGGTGGTCGCCTTCGTGGCCCTGCAGCGGCACTGGAAGGCCGGGCTCACCGCCGGGAGCGTCAAATGACCACCTTCACTCAGCCTGTTCAGGAGACCCGCGTGCCCGACCTCGCTCCGGCGCCCGTCCCAACGGGCCGCCCGCTCCGCCGCCCGCGTGCCCTGCTGGCCATGCAGCGCGACCTGGCCGAGCAGCTGATCGACCCCGGTACGCTCGCCCGGCTCGCCGAACTCGCCGACCTCGACCCGCTGTTGGTGGTGGACGACTTCACCGAACCGGCAGCCGCCGCCGCCCTGCGGGAGGCCGAGGTGATCGTCAGCAGCTGGGGCTGCCCGCCGCTGGACGAGGCCGTACTGGCCGCCGCCCCGCAGCTGCGCGCGGTGATCCACGCCGCCGGATCGGTCAAGCACCACATCACCGACGCCTGCTGGCAGCGCGGCCTCCAGGTCACCTCCGCCGCCTGGGCCAACGCCCTCCCGGTCGCCGAATACACCGTCGCCGCCGTGCTGTTCGCCAACAAGCAGCTGTTCCGGATCCGCGAGGACTACCGCGCCCGACGCGCCCCGCACGACTGGCAGCGCGCGTACGCGGGCACCGGCAACTACCGCCGCACGGTGGGCATCATCGGCGCCTCCCGGATCGGCCGCCGGGTGATCGAGCTGCTCCGGCCGCACGACCTCGACCTGCTGCTGCACGACCCGTACGTGACGGCGGAGGAGGCCGAGACGCTCGGTGCCCGGGCGGTCGAGCTGGACGAACTCTGCGCCGCCGCCGACGTGGTGAGCGTGCACGCCCCCGAACTCGCCGAGACCCACCACCTGATCGACGCCCGCCGGCTCGCCCTGATGCGGGACGGCGCCACCCTGATCAACACCTCGCGCGGCTCGCTGATCGACCAGGACGCACTGCTCGCCGAGCTGCTCCCCGGACGGCTGAACGCGGTGCTGGACGTCACCGTCCCCGAGGTACTTCCCGCCGACTCCCCGCTCTACGAGCTGCCGAACGTGCTGCTCACCCCGCACGTCGCCGGATCGCTCGGCGGCGAGCTGCACCGGATGGCCGTGGCGGCCGCCGACGAGCTGGCCCGCTACGCGGCCGGTCGGCCGTTCGCCCACCCCGTGCTGCCGCAGGACATCTCCACCAGCGCGTGAACTCGATTATCTGTTAGGAGTGTTGCGATGTCCCGCAGGGTCATCGGCGTCGTGATGAACGGCGTCACCGGGCGGATGGGTTACCGCCAGCACCTGGTCCGTTCGATCCTCGCCATCCGCGAGCAGGGCGGCCTGGCCCTGGGCGACGGCGAGGTGCTGTGGCCCGAACCGATCCTGGTCGGCCGCAGCGAGCTCAAGCTCAAGGAGCTGGCCGACCGGCACGGCCTCACCCACTGGACCACCTCACTGGACGAGGCACTCGCCCACCCGTTGGCCGAGATCTACTTCGACGCCCAGGTCACACCGGCCCGGGAGGCCGCGCTGCGGACCGCGATCGCGGCCGGCAAGCACATCTACACCGAGAAGCCGACGGCCGAATCCCTCTCCAGTGCACTGGAGTTGGCCCGCCTGGCGACCGCCGCAGGGGTGTGCAACGGCGCGGTGCAGGACAAGCTCTTCCTGCCCGGTCTGATCAAGCTCAAGCGGTTGGTGGACGGTGGCTTCTTCGGCCGGATCCTGTCCGTGCGCGGCGAGTTCGGCTACTGGGTCTTCGAGGGCGACTGGCAGAGCGCCCAGCGCCCGTCCTGGAACTACCGGGCCGAGGACGGCGGCGGGATGATCCTGGACATGTTCCCGCACTGGCGCTACGTGCTCGACAACATCATCGCCCCGGTCCGCTCGGTGTACGCGCACACCGCCACCCACATCCCGACCCGGGTGGACGAGCAGGGCGCGGCCTACCCGGCGACGGCGGACGACGCGGCGTACGGCGTCTTCGAGTTGGCGGGCGGTGTGACCGCACAGATCAACTCCTCCTGGGCGGTTCGGGTGGACCGCGACGAGCTGGTCGAGTTCCAGGTGGACGGTACCGAGGGCAGTGCGGTCGCCGGGCTGCGCAACTGCCGGATCCAACACCGGGCTTCGACCCCGAAGCCGGTCTGGAACCCCGACCTGCCGGCCGGTGAGTCGTTCCGTACGCAGTGGCAGCAGGTGCCGGACAACGGCGAGTTCGACAACGGCTTCAAGGTGCAGTGGGAGCTCTTCCTGCGGCATGTGGTCACCGGGTCGGAGTACCGCTGGGACCTGCTGGAGGGCGCCAAGGGCGTCCAACTGGCGGAGCTGGGACTGCGATCGGCCCGTGAGGGCCGTCGGTTCGACGTGCCGGAGCTGACGCTGTGACCACCTTGGTCCTTCCTGGCGTCGGCTCGTACCGGATGCGCGAGCCGCTGGCGCTGCCGGCCGGCCCGGCGCCGGTCTCCCGGGCCGTGTACGCCGCCGCGCATGTGGTGGCCGATCCGCTCGGCACGAATGCTCCCGGCGCGCCGGCCGCTCTGGACTGGGACGCCACGCTCGCCTTCCGGCACCACCTCTGGTCGCTCGGGCTCGGCGTCGCCGACGCGATGGACACCGCGCAGCGCGGTATGGGCCTGGACTGGGCAGCGACCCGTGAACTGATCACCCGCTCCGGTGTCGAGGCCCGCGCGGTGGGCGGCCGACTGGCCTGCGGGGTCGGCACCGACCAGCTCGCCGTTCCGACTCTGGACGGCGTACTCGCCGCCTACGAAGAGCAGTTGGCGGTGGTCGAGCAGGCCGGGGCGCAGCCGATCCTGATGGCCAGCCGCGCGCTGGCCGCCACCGCCCGTGGACCGGAGGACTACCTCGCGGTGTACGGGAAGCTGATCGGGCAGTCCGCGCAGCCGGTGATCCTGCACTGGTTGGGCGAGATGTTCGACCCGGCGCTGGCCGGGTACTGGGGGTCGGCCGACCTGGACCGCGCCACCGAGACGGTGCTGACCCTGATCGGCGAGCACGCCGGCCGGATCGACGGCATCAAGGTCTCCCTGCTGGACGCGGACCGCGAGATCGCGCTGCGGCGGGCACTCCCGGCCGGCGTCCGGCTCTACACCGGCGACGACTTCAACTACCCGGAGCTGATCCGGGGCGACGAACTCGGCCACAGTGACGCGCTGTTGGGTATCTTCGACCCGATCGCCGGGGTGGCCGCCGCCGCGCTGCGCGCGCTGGACGCGGGCCACCTCGACCGGTACGACGCACTGTTCGGTCCGACCCTGCCGCTGGCCCGGCACCTGTTCAGTACGCCGACCTACCACTACAAGACCGGGATCGTCTTCCTGGCCTGGCTGGCGGGTCATCAGGAGCACTTCACCATGGTCGCCGGGGCGCAGAGTGCCCGGTCGGTGCCGCATCTGGTCGAACTCTTCCAACTGGCCGACGTGGCCGGGGTGTTGCCCGACCCCGAGCTGGCTGCCCGGCGGATGCGGCAGTACCTCGCGGTGGCGGCGGGGGTGACGGCATGACCAGGCTGTCGCTCAACCAGATCAGCACCAAGGGTTGGTCGCTGCCGGAGGCGGTGCAGGGCTGCGTCGACGCGGGTATCCCGGCGATCGGCCTCTGGCGGGACAAGGTGGCCGAGGTCGGGGTCGACCGGGCCGCGAAGCTCTGCCGCGATGCCGGACTGGCCGTCAGCAGCCTCTGCCGGGGCGGCTTCCTGACCGCCGACACGGGAGAGGGGCAGCGGGCCGCGCTGGCCGACAACCTGCAGGCGATCGAAGAGGCGGCCGAACTCGGTACCGACACTCTGGTGCTGGTGGTCGGCGGCCTGCCGGACGGCTCCCGCGACCTGGTCGGCGCGCGGGGGCGGGTGCGTACCATGCTGGCTGAACTCGCGCCGCACGCGGGTGACTTGGGGGTCCGGTTGGCGATCGAGCCACTGCACCCGATGTTCTGCGCCGACCGGGCGGTGGTCTCCACTCTCGGCCAGGCGCTGGACCTCGCCGAAGCCTTCCCGGTCTCCCAGGTGGGCGTGGTGGTCGACAGCTACCACGTCTGGTGGGACCCGGACCTGCCCGCGCAGATCGCCCGGGCGGGCGAGCGGATCGCGGCGTACCAGGTCTGCGACTGGACCCTGCCGCTGCCCGCCGACGCACTGCTGGGACGCGGCCATGTCGGGGACGGCTGCATCGACTTCGGCGCGCTGGGGGCGATGGTCGCCGGTGCCGGGTACGACGGCTGGATCGAGGTGGAGATCTTCAATCAGCAGGTCTGGGACACCCCTGGCGCTGAGACCCTGGCCACGATGGTCGAGCGGCACCGTACGTACGTGGAACCTCGGTGAAGGTCGTCATCGCGCCGGACTCCTTCAAGGGGACGGCCACTGCAGTCGAGGCGGCCGAGGCGCTGGCGGCAGGCTGGCGCTCCGTCAGGCCGTCCGACCAGCTGGTGCTGCGGCCGATGGCGGACGGCGGCGAGGGCACCCACGCCGCCGTCGGCGCGGGCGGGGAGTTGGTGTCGGTGCCGAACTGCACCGGTCCGGACGGCCGTTCGGTCACCGGGCAGTACGCCCTGCTCCCGGACGGCACGGCCGTGGTGGAGCTCGCCACCGCCAGCGGCCTCCCGCTGCTCGACCGCCTGGCCCCGCTCACCGCGACCACCCGGGGTACGGGCGAGGTCGTCGCGGCCGCGCTGGACCGGGGAGCCCGACGGCTGCTGATCGGCCTCGGCGGCTCGGCCTCCACGGACGGCGGGGCGGGGCTGCTGGCCGCCCTCGGGTTGCGTCTGCTGGATGCCTCCGGTCATCAACTGTCGGACGGTGGAGCTGCTTTGGCCTCGGCGGTTCGGGCCGACCGTTCGGCGCTGCGGCCGCCGCCGCCCGGTGGGGTGCTGTTGCTCACCGACGTGACCAATCCGCTGCTCGGCCCGTCCGGCGCCGCCGCCGTCTACGGCCCGCAGAAGGGCGCCACCCCCGCCGAGGTGGCCCGGCTGGACCACGCCCTCGCCAGGCTCACCACCGTGCTCGGCGGCGAACCGGACCGGCCGGGTTCGGGCGCCGCGGGCGGCACCGCCTACGGTCTGCACGCCGCCTGGGGCGCCGAGTCGACCCCGGGCGCCGCCGCCGTCGCGGACCTGCTCGGACTGTCGGCCGCCGTGGCCGACGCCGACCTGGTCATCACCGGCGAGGGCCGCTTCGACGCAACCTCCCACCAGGGCAAGGCCACCGGCGAAGTCCTCCACCGCGCCGCCCACACCCGTACGGCAGTCGTAGCCGGCGCCGCCACCCTCCCGGCCCTGACCCTGACCGCCCTCGCCGGCTCCACCGCCGAAGCCATTGCCCGTCCCCTGCACTGGCTCCGGGCAGCCGGCGCCACCATGGCCCGGCAGACAGAAGGCCGGGGGGCCCCCCCCCCCCCCCCCCCCGAGTTGCGCGGGAAGCAGTACAGCAGGCCGCTGCCGCCCGCGTAGTTGTACATCTTCACCTTGTCGTAGGTGTCGGGGGCACCGGCGTTGTACCAGGACTCCGAGTTGTTGTTGATGCTGCCCCACTTGCCGGTGGTCGAGTTGGCCCAGTCCCAGTTGTCGCCGCCCCAGGCGATCGCCTGGTTGCCACTGGTGTACTGGTAGTTCGGCAGGTAGAACGCGCAGAAGTCGCCGGTGTGGCAGTAGTCACTGACGACCCGACCGGCATCCGCCGAAGCAGGCTGGGCAATCGCCAGCGCAAAGCCGGCCGCAACGGCCGCGGTGATGCCGAGCTTCTTGATGCGAATCATCTTCGCTTCCCTCCCATTCAGTCGACGCGGCTTCCCCGCGTCGAAGCTTTGACGAGCTCTCCGGCTCGCTGCACGGCCCTGGCCTGCATCGCGTCGTACTCCGCGAACTCGGCGGGACTCGCCGCCCGGATCTTGGCCCGCGCCTCGCTGTCCGCCTGCTCCGCAACCGACACCAGTCGTGCGGAACCGGCGCAGTTCGCGTCGGCGGTGGCCACCCCGACCTCCAGCCGCCAGGCGGCCTCCGGGTCGGGGGCGTTGCGTATGGTCTCGGCCACCTGCCGGCGGGACTCCCCGGGGCTCGGCACCGGATGGCCGGCCGCCGCCATGCAGTCCCGCCACGCCGTCAACGCCGTTGTGTACCGGGCGTCCTGGGAGACCACCGGGCCGGTCTCGATCTGCAGGTTGGTGGCGCGGATGCTCAGCTCGAACCACCGGTCGAGATCGCCGTACAGCTCGCGCCGGGCAGCCGAGACACAGCCGCCGCGCGGCGTGAACGCCGACGTGCCGTTGGCCAGCGGGACCGTGACGGAGTCCGCCTTGTCGCCGTTGAGCGCCGCGGTGTACGCGTCGGCTCGTTCGCGCTGCAGGCCCCCCACGTACGCCGCGTTGGTCTGCGCCGGGTCCGAGGAGAGCACCGGCCTGGGCGGTCGGCGCAGGATGCCGTAGCCGTACTTCGCCGCCCAGTCCGTGTCGGCGGAACCGAAGTCGGATCGGTGCTCCGAGGCGACCACCGCGTCGCGAGCCCACTCCACGTAGTACCGGAAGCCCGCCTTGGTCATGCAGTCCGCGGTGCGGGCCTGCTCGGCCCAGTCCAGGAGTTCGCGCTCGCTCGCCGACGCGGCGGGCACCGGGACCGCCGCCGTCGCGGCGGCCGGTGGCCGCTCCTGCTGGCAACCGCTCAGCACCGCCACGACGGCGGCCAACGCGACCACTGCCCCTGCTCCTCGTCCGCCCCGACCGTTCATGCGCCCATCGTGATCGGCCGGGCCGGACTGCGGTACCTCTGACCTGGTAGGTGTCCTTTGGCGGAGCTACCTGCTATGAACCGCCGCCGGCAGCCGCCCCGGGACCGAGCTGACGGACTGCGGTCCGAGTCGTGGGACGGCCCCGGGTGGTCGGGGCGCGGCGGGGGAGGATGAGGGCGACCCCGAGATGAGCCCGCCGTGGAGGACGTTGTGACGGTTGTCGAGATACCCGGTTCGAAGTCGGTGACGGCGCGTGCGCTGTTCCTGGCGGCTGCGGCGGAGGGGACCACCAGGCTCCGCAGGCCGTTGCACTCGGACGACACCGAGGGGTTCGCCGAGGGGCTGGCCAAGCTCGGGTACGAGGTGGCGGCCGACGGGCAGGACTGGGTGATCGAGGGGCGGCCGCAGGGGCCGGCCAACGATGCCGAGGTGTACTGCCGGGACGGGGCGACGACGGCTCGGTTCCTGCCGGCGTTGGCGGCGGCGGGGTACGGGGAGTTCCGGTTCGATGCTTCGGCGCAGATGCGGCGGCGGCCGGTCGGCCCGCTGACCGAGGCGCTGCGCGAGCTCGGGGTGCAGCTGGTGCACGAGGAGCAGGAGGGCCACCACCCGCTGCGGATCAGCGCCAAGGGCGTCAAGGGTGGGGAGTTGACGCTCGACGCCGGGCTGTCCTCGCAGTACCTGACGGCGCTGCTGCTGCTCGGCCCGCTGACCGAGCAGGGGCTGCGGATCACCGTCACGGACCTGGTCTCGGTGCCGTATGTGGAGATCACGCTCGCGATGATGCGCAGCTTCGGGGTGGAGGTGCAGCGCGAGGGCAAGGTCTTCGTGGTGCCGCCGGGCGGCTACACGGCGACCGCGTACCCGGTCGAGCCGGACGCCTCGACGGCGAGTTACGTGTTCGCGGCGGCTGCTCTGACGGGCCGTGAGGTGACCGTCCCCGGTCTCGGAAGGGACGCGCTGCAGGGCGACCTGCGGTTCGTCGACGTGCTGGAGCGGATGGGTGCGACGGTGCGGATCGGCGCCGACGCGGTCACGGTCACCGGCGCCGAGGGCGGCCGGCTGCGCGGGCTGACGGTGAACATGCGGGACATCTCCGACACCATGCCCACCCTCGCCGCGATCGCGCCGTTCGCCGACGGGCCGGTGCGGATCGAGGACGTCTACAACACCCGGGTCAAGGAGTGCGACCGGCTGGAGGCCTGCGCGGAGAACCTGCGCCGCCAGGGGATCACGGTCGGGACCGGCCGGGACTGGATCGAGATCCAGCCGGGGACCCCGCAGGCGGCGGAGATCGCCACCCACGGGGACCACCGGATGGTGATGTCGTTCGCGGTCGCGGGGCTGCGCACGCCGGGCACCACCTTCGACGACCCGGGCTGCGTACGGAAGACCTTCCCGGCGTTCCACCAGGAGTTCGCGAAGCTGCGCGCGACCTGGGGCGTCTGAGCAGCGGTCAGGTGGCCTCGACCGGCCGGAGCCTGCGCGCGACCAGCGTGCCGAGCCGGTCGAGGCCGACCACCAGCGCGGCCAGCGCGATGAACTCGAAGGTCAGCTGGACCACCTGGAGCGACACCCAGCCGTAGCCCTTCTCGGACGGGTCGAGGAAGAAGTACGGGTACTTGTTGGGGAAGTCCGGGAAGATCGCGGCCCGGGCCAGCGTGACGGCCGCGTAGCCGAGCGGGAAGGTCAGCCAGAGCGGCAGGTCCTTCCAGCGCGAGACGTTGCGCGGCTTCAGGCAGAGCCAGTCGGCCAGCACCAGCACCGGCGTGACGTAGTGCAGGAAGAAGCTCGACCACTCCTGCCGCAGGTCGGCGCCGTCGACCAGGCCCGGGAGCGGGTTGACGCCCTTGTTCAGCAGGATGTGCGCGACCAGGCCGGTGATCGTGATGTACAGCGTCGCGGCGCCGCGCAGCCGGGGCGCGGGGGCGTCCACGGTCTCCCGCTTGACCATCCAGTACACGGCGCCGATGTAGTAGCCGAGCACGATGACGTTGCTCTCGACCGTGAAGTACACCAGCGAACCCGTACTGAGGATCAGTCCGAGCCCGGCCGAGATCACCACGGCCAGGCGGCACCAGAGCGCCGGGCGGGTCCAGACTGACATCGCGTTCACCAGTTCTTTGCGTACGGTTCGCCCCCCAGGGGACCGGTCGACGCACTCTACCCGTGGGTAGCCGGGGTGCGGAAGGCGATCCCCGGCAGCAGATCCGTCAGCCCGGCTGGACGAAGCCCGACTCGTACGCGGTGATCACCGCCTGGGTGCGGTCCCGGGCGCCGAGCTTGGCCAGCACGCTGCCGACGTGCGTCTTCACGGTCTCGGGGCTGACCACCAGGCGCTCGGCGATCTCGCCGTTGGTGAGCCCGGCGGCCATCAGCCGGAGTACCTGGCCCTCCCGCTCGGTGAGCCGGTCGGTCAGCGGGGAGGGGACGGCCGGGCGCCGTCCAGCGGCCAGCTGCCGGATGGCGTTCGGGAAGAGCAGCGAGTCGCCGTGCGCGACCAGCCGGACCGCCTGCACCATCTCCTCCGCCCGGGCCCGCTTGAGCAGGAAGCCGGCCGCCCCGGCGCGCAGCGCCTCGTACACGTAGTCGTCGTTCTCGAAGGTGGTCACCACCAGCACCCGGGGCGCCGGGTCGAGGGTCGTCGTCAACTGCTCGGTGGCCCGGATGCCGTCGACCTGGGGCATCCGGACGTCCATCAGCACCACGTCAGGCCGCAGCTCGCGGACCACCGACACCACCTCCGCACCGCTCGCCGCCTCGCCGACCACGGTCAGGTCGGGTTCGGCGTCCAGGATGGCCCGCAGGCCGAGCCGGACCAGCCGCTCGTCGTCGGCGACCACCACACGGATCATGACTTCTCCCCCTCGATCGGCAGCCGGGCGGCAAGTCGCCACCGGCCGTCCCCGGTCGGCCCGGCGGCGCACTCGCCGCTCAGCACGGCGGCCCGCTCGGCCATCCCGCGCAGCCCCCGGCCGCCGCCTGGACGGCTCGGCCGCTCGGCGCCGACCGGGTTGCTCAGCTCCAACTCCAGTGCTCCGGCGGCCAGTTCGATCCGGAGCGTGGCGGGCACCTGCCCGGCGTGCCGGAGTACGTTGGTCAGGCCCTCCTGGACGATCCGGTACGCGGCTCGGGAGACCTCGCCCGGCAGTGTGGCCAGCCCCGGTCCTGCCCGGGTCTCGACCGGCACTCCGGCCAGCTCCAACTGACGGAGCAGCGTGCTCAGTTCCGCCAGTGTCGGGCCGGTGGCCGGGTCGGCGGGGTGGTCCTCGCGGAGCAGCCCGAGCACGGTGTCCAGCTCGGCGACGGCGGTGCGGGCCGTCTCCTCGATCGCCCGCAGCGCCTCCGCGGCGAACTCCGGGCTGCTCGTCAGCACCCGCCCGGCGGCCGCCGCCTGGATGCCGACGGCGCTCAGCGCGTGGCCGACGGAGTCGTGCAACTCCCGGGCCAGCCGATTGCGTTGGGCCAGTTCGAGAGCCCGTCGTTCGGCGGCGGCCAGCTTCTCGGCGGGCGTCGGACCGAGCAGTACGGGCGCCGTACGAGCCAGCCAGGCCCCGGCGGCGGCATTGGCCAGCACGGGCAGGACGGCGAGTACCGCCGCGAGCACCAGCGGTGGTGGTACCCGCACGTCACCGAACCAGAGCCGGGGCAGATCGTGGTCCGGGAAGAGCACCAGGGCCACCACCGCAGGCGGCACCGCCAGCGACATCCCGGCGACGATCCCGCCGAGCAGCAGGTGTTGCACGTACCAGGCCGCGGTGCGCCGCCGGGCGGCCCAGGACTGCGACGGGACGGTCGCCAACTCGCCCGCCGCACCCAGCCCGAGGGCCCGGGCGGCGGTGCTCTCCAGCACCCGGACCACCGGGACCAGCGCGGTGACGGCGGCCATCGGCAGCGCCAGGGCCAGCGCGGTGAACTGCAACAGCACGGTCTCCCGCGGGCTGAGGTCCCCCGACTGCGAGGTCAGCAGGACCAGCGAGAGCATCCAGTACGGCATCAACAGCGCCCCGCCGAGCACCAGATGCACCCAGCGCAGGGCCGCTCTGCGCCCGATCAGTGCACTCATCAGGCTGACTCTACGTCAGCCCTGGCGGACGCGTGTTCGAGCAGTGCGACCGCGCCGACCACCAGCAGCAGCAGGCCCACCCCGGCCTGCCCGATGCTCACCAGCGAGGTGACCGGCGGGACGGCGTCCGCCGCGCTCGGCAGGTCGGTCCGCAGACCGTCGAAGAACAGCGTGAAGGAACCCCAGGCGAACACCGAACCAGCCGTCAGCCAGGCGGTCACCAGCGTGGGCCGGAGCAGCCGGTCGGGGCCGATCCTGAAGGCCAGCCGCAGGAAGGCCGCACCGGCCGCGAGCAGCAGGACGCCGGTGACGCCCGCGATGATCCGGGCCGACCGCTGCGGTCCGTCCAGGAAGGAGAGCGGCAGTCCGAAGTCGCCGCCCAGCGCCCAGTACAGCTTGGCGGCCGCGACCGGCAGGGCGAGTCCGGCGGCCAGGCAGCTGAGCACCTGCTGGAGCCGGAGGGTGGCGGTGCGCGGCAGGTCGCCGATCCGGCTGCCGAGCAGGGCGGTCCAGCGCTCCCGGGCGTGCAGCACGAAACCGGCGATCAGGGCCAGCCCCTGGAGCACGAAGCCGCCGTAGACCAGGGCGAACACCCAGGGCTGCAACCAGCCCTGGGCAGCCGGGGGTTCGCCGCCGAGCAGCAGTTCCGCGCCGAAGATCAGCGGCAGTTCGAGTACCAGGGTTCCGAGCAGGCCGGTGGCCACCCACATCGGGAAGAGCAGCAGGCCGACCGGCACCCGCCGGCCCCAGGGACGGACGAAGGCGAGCGCGAGCAGCGGGGCGACGGCGTCCATCCCGAAGGTGACCAGGTTGGCCATCCAGAGTGCGTCGGCGTCGATCGACAGGTCGGCCTGGCCGGTGAAGCCGACCGTACTGCCGCACAGCCAGAGCAGTTTGAGGGTCAGGTAGGGCAGGGTGGCCGCGACGGCGACGGCGCACAGGCCACGGCGAAGGGCGCCGGAAGAGGTGAGGTCCATGCCTCGACCCTCTCGCCCGGCGCCCCTGCTCCACGTCCACCGTGGTCACGAACCGGATCCCCCTGGCGGGGGAAGCGGTCCTACTCCTGAGGGAGCGTCACCCCGCTGGCGCGGAGCATCTCGGCCCGCTCGACCACCTTGACCCGCTCGCGGTCCTGCGGCTCGCCGAGCGCGCGCTCGTACGCGTCCAGCAGCTTCCAGCCGTCCCAGCTGGTGTAGTTGACGCCGGTCTCGGCCAGGAAGGAGACGATCGCGTCCTGCTCCGGGGCCTCCGGCGTGCGCAGCGCGCCGCCCCGGAAGTCCTCGATCAGGCAGGCCACGGTCTCGTTGGCGTCGCCCTTGGTGTGGCCGATCAGGCCGACCGGGCCGCGCTTGATCCAGCCGGTGACGTAGGTGGAGGGCAGGTGCTGCCCGCCCTCGATCACCCGGCCCGCCTGGTGCGGGACGGTGCCCGAGAGGGTGTCGAACGGCAGCTTGGGCAGCTCCTGGGAGAGGTAGCCGACCGCGCGGTAGACGGACTGGATGTCCCAGTCCTGGTAGCTGCCGGTGCCCTTGACGTTGCCGGTGCCGTCCAGCTCGGTGCGCTCGGTGCGCAGGCCGACCACCTTGCCGTCCGCTCCGAGCACCTCGACCGGCGACTCGAAGAAGTGCAGGAAGAGCTTGTGCGGGCGGTCGCCGATGTCGCGGATCGCCCAGTTCTCCAGGGTGGAGGCGACCATGTCGGCCTGCTTGTTGCCCCGGCGGGTGGCGATGCTGCCGTCGTCGTAGTCGATGTCCTCGGGGTTGACGATCACCTCGATGGTGGGCGAGTGGTCGAGTTCGCGCAGCTCCATCGGGCTGAACTTCGCCTGTGCGGGGCCGCGGCGGCCGAAGACGTGGATCTCCACGGCCTTGTTGGCGGCCAGGCCGGCGTGGACGTTCGGCGGGATCTCGGTGGGCAGCAGCTCGTCGGCGGTCTTGGCCAGGATCCGTGCCACGTCGAGGGCGACATTGCCGACGCCGAGCACGGCGACCTTCTCGGCCTCCAGCGGCCAGGTCCGCGGGACGTCCGGGTGGCCGTCGTACCAGGAGACGAAGTCGGCCGCGCCGTAGGAGCCGTCCAGCTCGATGCCGGGGATGTCCAGTGCGCGGTCGGCGTCGGCGCCGGTGGAGAAGACCACGGCGTCGTAGAACCGGTGCAGGTCGTCCAGCACCAGGTCGGTGCCGTAGTCGACGTTGCCGAACAGGCGGATCTGCGGCTTGTCGAGCACCTGGTTCAGCGCGGTCACGATGCCCTTGATCCGGGGGTGGTCGGGGGCGACGCCGTAGCGGATCAGACCGAAGGGGGCAGGCATCCGCTCGAACAGGTCGATCGAGACCCCGGGCTCGGTGGCGACCTCGGACTTCAGCAGCGCGTCGGCGGCGTAGATGCCGGCGGGACCGGCTCCGACTATGGCCACTCGGATGGGGCGAGGCATGCGATGCGTCCTTCGGCTGGGCGGCGGTTATCCGCCAGGCTGACCGGCGGCTCCCGGTTAGGCTACCCTTTCCGTGCTTATGACCCCATAGGGATGACCTATGGGGTCGATAAGTAGAGCTATGACCGGCCGATGGGCTGCGAGCCGTCGGAGGGGGTCAGGTCGCGGCGGCGGTACCTTCGGGTTCGGCGGCCGGCATCAGCAGCACCACGCTCGCCGCGAGCATCCAGAGTCCGAAGGCCAGCGGGGTGACCCAGGCGCCGAACGGCCCGGCCAGGGACAGGACGGCCAGGACGAACGCGAACCAGCCGAGCCAGGCAGGCAGGGCGTGGAGGGTCTGCGTCGCGCGCCAGAGGGCGAACAGCAGGACCGACACGCCCGCCATCGCCGCGATCGTGCTCGCATAGGACATGTCCAGCAGCAGAATGGCGATGACCGCCGTGCGCGGCTCGATCGGGAAGCCGTCCGCGTAGTTGGACGTGATCCCGAAGAGGTTTCCCGTGATACCGGCCAGCATGATGAACACCGCGAAGAGCGTGCCGCCGATCAGCATCGCGGTCGACAGGCTTTCCGGCCTGCCCGCGCGTCGCTCCGCCCCGCGCACGATCCGGATCAGCGCCACCAGGAACCAGACGAAGAGCAACGCCGACGCGAGGTGCATCAGGGCCGAGGTCTCGGCAAGGTGCCGGTTGCCGCTGTCGAGGTAGTAACGGGTCAGCTTCGGCACCGCATCGACACCGTCGTACTCCGGCGTCCGCCACAGAAGCAGTTGCCCGGCCACCAGGAGCCCGGCTGAGACAATGCCGGCGACCGCAGCCCAAACGGTGCTGCGACGGCCTACCACGCTCATCGACGTCATGATCGCGACCTTCCGGACGAATCGTCCCGAGCCATGAAATTTTATCACCGGGGCCCGGTGGTGGCCCGGCCCCGGTGGAGGGTGGATCAGAAGATCAGGTGCGCGGTGGTGTGGGTGCGGTCCTCGATTCCGGAGGCGGCCTTGTGGATCAGCTCGTGAGCCAGGTTGGAGCAGGCGCGGGCGGCGGCCAGTTCCTCGCCGACGGTGGAGTCGGGTGCGTCGTCCGGGTTGCGGCGGGCGATGCCCAGACCCCGGACGCCGGGGGCGCTGAAGCCGCTGAGCGATGCGGTGCAGGTGGTGCGGGTGTCGTCCTCGTCGAAGGTGAGGTCGACGATCCAGTGGTTCTGCATGTCCGATCACCTCTCTCGGGTGGATCGTTCAGCCCCAGAATCCGCCTCTGCGGAGCCGATCGCAAGGCTGCTCCCGGCCCGTCGTCGCAGCTCTTGTTACCGGCCGGTCACTTGTCTATCATCGCGACTGTGACAGCCCCACTGTCAAACATGGGAGGACGGTCGGTGGCACAGATGACCAGCCCCGGGCCGCTGGCCGGGGTCAGGGTGGTGGAGCTGGCCGGGATCGGCCCAGGGCCGTTCGCCGCGATGCTGCTCGCCGACCTCGGCGCCGACGTGGTCCGGGTGGACCGGCCCGAGCCGGCCGTGCTCGGACCCGACCCGGCGTACGACGTCACCAACCGGAACAAGCGCTCGGTGGTGGTCGACCTCAAGGCGCCCGAGGGTCCGGGCCAGGTGCTCGACCTGGCCGAGCGGGCCCACCTGCTGATCGAGGGCTACCGCCCCGGCGTGGCCGAACGGCTCGGCGTCGGCCCCGAGGCCTGTCTGGCCCGCAACCCCGCGCTGGTCTACGGCCGGATGACCGGCTGGGGCCAGCACGGCCCGCTCGCCCAGCGCGCCGGGCACGACCTCGGCTACGCGGCCACCGCCGGCGTGCTCGGCCTGGCCGGGGCGGCCGACGGGCCGCCCGCCTTCCCCGCCAACCTGCTCGGCGACTATGCGGGCGGCTCGCTCTACCTGGTGACCGGCCTGCTGGCCGCGCTGCGGCACGCCGAACAGACCGGCACCGGACAGGTGGTGGACGCCGCCATCGTGGACGGCGCGGCCCACCTGACCACCATGCTCTGGGGCCTGCGGGCCGCCGGCCTCTGGCAGGACGGACGCGGCGTCAACCTGCTGGACGGCGGCGCGCCCTGCTACTCCGTCTACCAGGCGGCGGACGGCGGATACCTGGCGGTGGGCGCTCTGGAGCCGCAGTTCTACGCCGAGTTCGCCCGGCTGCTGGAGCTCGGCCCGGACGCCCCCGGCCAGTACGAGCAGGCCCGTTGGCCCGAGCTCCGGGCGCTGATCGCGACCCGCTTCGCCACCCGGACCCAGGCCGAGTGGGCGGCCGTCTTCGAGGGCACCGACGCCTGCACCGCCCCGGTACTGACGCTCGGTCAGGCTGCCGAGCACGCGCACCTGGTGGCGCGCGGCACGTACGTCACCGAAGGCGGCATCACCCAGCCCGCCCCCGCCCCGCGCTTCTCCGTCACCCCCGGCGCGCTGCGCCGCCCCCCGGCCCGGCCCGGCGGTCACACTACCGAGGTGGCCCGGGACTGGGACATCAAGAGCCTCTCCGGCTGAAGGCAGGAAACCGTGCAGCGTGAGATCTACACCGAGGAGCACGAGGCGTTCCGGGAGACCGTCCGGGCCTTCCTGGCCAAGGAGGTGCTCCCGCACCACGAACGCTGGGAGCAGGCCGGGATCGTCGACCGCTCGGCCTGGCTGGCGGCCGGCCGGCAGGGCCTGCTCGGCCTGGCCGTCCCGGAGGAGTACGGCGGCGGTGGCAGCGCCGACTTCCGCTACCCGGCCGTGCTGGCCGAGGAGTTCACCCGGGCCGGGGCCAGCGGTCTGGCGCTCGGCCTGCACAACGACATCATCGGCCCGTACCTGACCCAGCTGGCCACCGAGGAGCAGAAGCAGCGCTGGCTGCCCGGCTTCTGCTCCGGCGAGCTGGTCACCGCGATCGCGATGACCGAGCCGGGCACCGGCTCCGACCTCCAGGGCATCACCACCCGGGCCGAGGACCGGGGCGACCACTACCTGCTGAACGGCGCCAAGACCTTCATCTCCAACGGCATCCTGGCCGATCTGGTGGTGGTGGTCGCGAAGACCACCGCGGAGGGCGGCGCGCACGGCCTCAGCCTGCTGGTGGTGGAGCGCGGCACGGAGGGCTTCGAGCGCGGCCGCAACCTGGACAAGATCGGCCAGAAGGCCCAGGACACCGCCGAGTTGTTCTTCCAGGACGTCCGGGTGCCGAAGGCGAACCTGCTCGGCGAGGAGAACCAGGGCTTCCTCTACCTGATGCGCAACCTGGCCCAGGAGCGGCTGGGGATCGCGGTCTCGGCGATCGCCGGGGCGGAGTACCTGGTCGAGCTGACCACCGAGTACGTCAAGCAGCGCACCGCGTTCGGGAAGCCGCTGGCCAAGCTCCAGCACGTCCGGTTCGAGATCGCCGAGCTGGCCACCGAGTGCGCGGTCACCCGGACCTTCGTGGACCGCTGCATCACCGAGCACAACCGCTACGCGCTCACCCCCGTGGACGCCTCGATGGCCAAGTGGTGGGCGACCGAGCTGCAGAAGCGCACCGCCGACCGCTGCCTGCAACTGCACGGCGGCTACGGCTACATGACGGAGTACCCGGTCGCCAAGGCGTTCACCGACGGCCGGATCCAGACCATCTACGGCGGCACCACCGAGATCATGAAAGAGATCATCGGCCGCTCCCTGCTGAGTTGAGAGGCACTCACGTGACCACCGAAGCGTACGTCTACGACGCTATCCGCACCCCACGCGGCCGGGGCAAGGCCAACGGCTCGCTGCACGGCACCAAACCGATCGACCTGGTGGTCGGTCTGATCCACGAACTCCAGGCCCGCCTGCCCGGGTTGGACCCGGCCGCGATCGACGACATCGTGCTCGGCGTGGTCAGCCCGATCGGCGACCAGGGCTCCGACATCGCCCGGATCGCCGCGATCGCGGCCGGGCTGCCGGACACCGTGGCCGGGGTGCAGGAGAACCGCTTCTGCGCCTCCGGCCTGGAGGCGGTCAACCTGGCCGCCGCCAAGGTCCGTTCGGGCTGGGAGGACCTGATCCTGGCCGGCGGCGTGGAGTCGATGAGCCGGGTGAAGATGGGCTCCGACGGCGGCGCCTGGTTCGCCGACCCGATGACCTCCTACGACACCCACTTCGTCCCGCAGGGCATCGGCGCCGACCTGATCGCCACCATCGAGGGCCTGTCCCGCACCGACGTGGACGCCTTCGCCGTCGAGTCCCAGACCCGGGCCGCCAAGGCGCAGGCCGACGGCCTGTTCGACCGCTCGGTGGTACCGGTCAAGGACCGCAACGGACTTGTGGTGCTGGACCGGGACGAGTTCATCCGCCCCGGCACCACGGTCGAGACGCTGGCCGGGCTCAAGCCATCGTTCGCCGGGATCGGCGAGGCGGGCGGCTTCGACGCCGTCGCGCTGCAGAAGTACCACTGGGTCGAGTCCATCGACCACGTGCACCACGCCGGCAACTCCTCCGGCATCGTGGACGGCGCGGCGCTGGTGGCGATCGGCTCCCGGGAGATCGGCGAGCGGTACGGGCTGCGCCCGCGGGCCCGGATCGTCTCGGCCGCCGTCTCCGGCTCCGAGCCCACCATCATGCTCACAGGACCGGCCCCCGCCACCCGCAAGGCGCTCGCCAAGGCCGGGCTGACCGCCGCCGACATCGACCTGGTCGAGATCAACGAGGCGTTCGCCGCCGTCGCGCTCCGCTTCATCCGCGAACTCGGCTTCCGGCACGACCAGGTGAACGTCAACGGCGGCGCGATCGCGCTCGGCCACCCGCTCGGCGCCACCGGCGCGATGCTGCTCGGCACCATCGTCGACGAGCTGGAGCGGCGCGACCTTCGCTACGGCCTGATCACCCTGTGCGTGGGCGGCGGCATGGGCGTCGCCACCATCGTCGAGCGCATCTGACCACCCGTCACTCCTGGAGACCCTGACTCATGACTGTCACCACCCCCATCCGCTGGGAGCAGGACGCGACCGGCGTGGTCACCCTGGTACTGGACGACCCGGACCAGTCCGCCAACACCATGAACGCCGCCTTCACCGACGCGCTGGAGGCAACCGTCGCCCGGCTGAAGGCACTTGACGGCCTGCGCGGCGTGATCATCACCTCCGCCAAGAAGACCTTCTTCGCCGGTGGCGACCTGCGGCTGATCTCCGCCGCCCGCCCCGAGGACGCCCAGCGGGTGTTCGAGAACTCGATGCGGATCAAGCGCGCGCTGCGCACCCTGGAGACCCTCGGCAGGCCCGTGGTCGCCGCGATCAACGGCGCCGCGCTCGGCGGCGGTCTCGAGCTCGCGCTGGCCTGCCACCACCGGGTCGCACTGGACGCCCCCGGCAGCAAGATCGGCCTGCCCGAGGTGACGCTGGGTCTGCTCCCGGGCGGGGGCGGCGTGGTCCGTACGGTGCGGATGTTCGGCATCACGGACGCGCTGCTGAAGGTGCTGCTGCAGGGGCGGCAGTACCGGCCCGCGCAGGCGCTGGAGCACGGGCTGGTCAACGAACTCGCTTCTGACTCCGATGAGTTGCTGGCCAAGGCGCGGGCCTGGGTGGACGCGCACGAGGAGGCCGTCCAGCCCTGGGATGTCAAGGGGTACAAGATCCCCGGCGGCACCCCGAGCCACCCCGCGTTCGCCGCCAACCTGCCCGCCTTCCCGGCCAACCTGCGCAAGCAGCTGGCCGGTGCGCCCTACCCCGCCCCGCGCAACATCCTGGCGGCGGCGGTCGAGAGCGCCCAGGTGGACGTGGACACCGCGATGGTGATCGAGGCCCGCTACTTCGCCGAGCTGGCCTGCGGGCAGACCTCGAAGAACATGATCAAGGCGCTGTTCTTCGACATGCAGGCCGTCAACTCCGGTGCCAGCCGCCCGGCTTCCCCGGTCCGGAAGGCTCGCAAGGTCGCCGTGCTGGGCGCCGGGATGATGGGCGCGGGCATCGCGTACTCCTGTGCCAAGGCGGGCATCGAGGTGCTGCTCAAGGACGTCACCCTGGAGGCGGCCGAACGCGGCAAGGCGTACTCGGCGGCCCTGCTGGACAAGGCCGTGGCGCGCGGCCGGTCCACCGCCGAGGAGCGGGACACCTTCCTGGCCCGGATCACCCCGACCGCCGACGCGGCCGATCTGGCCGGCTGCGACACCGTGATCGAGGCGGTCTTCGAGAACACCGAGCTCAAGCACAAGGTGTTCCAGGAGGTCCAGGACGTCGTCGCCCCCGACGCGCTGCTCTGCTCCAACACCTCGACCCTGCCGATCGGCGTGCTGGCCGAAGGAGTCACCCGGCGCGCCGACTTCATCGGTCTGCACTTCTTCTCGCCGGTCGACAAGATGCCGCTGGTCGAGATCATCCGGGGTCCGGAGACCGGGGACGAGGCGCTGGCCCAGGCCTTCGACCTGGTCCGCCAGATCAACAAGACCCCGATCGTGGTGAACGACTCGCGCGGCTTCTTCACCTCCCGGGTGATCGGCCAGTTCATCAACGAGGGCGTGGCGATGGTCGGCGAGGGCCTCGACCCGTCCTCGATCGAGCAGGCCGCCGCCCAGGCCGGCTACCCCGCCAAGGTGCTTTCGCTGCTGGACGAGCTGACCCTCACCCTGCCGCGCAAGATCCGCAACGAGACCCGCCGGGCGATCGAGGAGGCGGGCGGCGACTGGCCCGAGCACCCCGCCGACACCGTGATGGACCGGATGCTCGACGAGTTCGAGCGCCCCGGCCGCAGCGGCGGCGCGGGCTTCTACGACTACCAGGACGGCCGCCGCACCCGCCTCTGGCCCGGCCTGCGCGAGCACTTCGCCCGCCCGGGCGCGGAGATTCCGTTCGAGGACATGAAGGAGCGGATGCTCTTCGCCGAGGCGCTGGATTCGGTCCGCTGCCTCTCCGAGGGCGTCCTCACCTCGGTGTCCGACGCCAACGTCGGCTCCATCCTGGGCATCGGCTTCCCGGCCTGGACCGGCGGTGTGCTCCAGTACATCAACGGCTACGACGGCGGCCTGCCCGGATTCACCGCTCGGGCCCGCGAGTTGGCGGCGGCGTACGGGGCGCGGTTCGAGCCGCCCGTGCTGCTGGCGGAGATGGCCGCCGACGGGCGGACGTTCTAGGGGTTGTCCGGCCGCGCGTCCTCGTCCGGGCGCGCGGCCAGCTCCTCGGCGAGCGAGCGCTGAAAGGCCGTCACCAGGGCCTGGACGATCATCGGCTGGATCTGTCCGGCCAGCTCCTTCATCCGGGTCAGCTCCTGGTCACCAGGCTCGCTCTCCCGGTACGGGCGCCAGACGGTGTCCCGGAACAGCCGGTGCAGGTCGTGGGGGGGGGGGGGGGGGGGGGGGGGGGACCGGGGTCGATCTTGAACAGCTCCGGGTCGTCGGTCCGGTGCACCGCGCCCATCGCGGCCAGCCGGTCGACGTCCGCCTCCGACAGCGGCCGTCCGGCCCGGCGGCCGAGCTGCGCCCGCGTTGCCTCCTCCGCCGCCTCCGGGGTCCAGGAGGCCACCAGCGCGCGGTGGATGGCCAGGTCCAAGGAGCCGACGTCGGCCGGGAGTTGGGACAGGTAGCGCTCGATCGCCGCCAGCGTCAGGCCCTGCCGCTGCAACTCCTCGATCAGCTCCAGCCGCCCCAGGTGCTCGGCCCCGTACCGGCCCACCCGGCGCGGCCCCAGCTCCGGCGGCGGCAGCAGCCCCTTCGTGCTGTAGAACCGCAGCGTCCGGACCGTCACCCCGGCCCGGGCCGCCAGCTCGTCGACGGTCATCTGCGGGGACGCAGCCGCTGTCATGGTGAAGCCTCCCGCTCGGGATCGGACGCGGCAGTACCGCTGTGACAGCAGCAGTGTCCCACCAACGAGCGGCGCTAGCTGCTCCCGGTGGGGGTGATCAGCCCGGTTTCGTACGCGAGGACCACGGCCTGGACGCGGTCGCGGAGCTCCAGTTTGGCCAGGATGCGGCCGATGTGGGTCTTCACCGTGGTCGGGCTGAGCACCAGGCGGTCGGCGAGTTCGGCGTTGCTGAGGCCGGTGGCGAGCAGGCGGAGCACCTCCAGCTCACGCGGCGTCAGTGCGGAGAGGTCCCGGTGCAGGGCGGTGGCTGGCTCGCCGGGCCGGGCGAAGCGTTCGACCAGGCGGCGGGTGATGGCGGGGGCGAGCAGGGCGTCGCCGGACTGCACCAGGCGGACGGCGGCCACCAGGTGTTCGGGGGTGACGTCCTTGAGCAGGAAGCCGCTGGCACCGGCGGCCAGCGCGGCGTAGACGTAGTGGTCGAGGTCGTAGGTGGTCAGGATGACCACCCGGACGCCGTCCGGGGCGGCGTCGGCGAGGATCCGGCGGGTGGCCTCGATGCCGTCCATCTGCGGCATCCGGATGTCCATCAGGACGACGTCCGGCCGGGTGCGGCGGACGGCGGTGACCGCCTCGGCGCCGTCGGCGGCCTCGGCCACCACCTCGATGCCGTCGGCGGCCAGGATCATCCCGAAGCCGGTCCGCACCAGGCCCTGGTCGTCGGCGATCACGACCCGCAGCGGTGGCCGGTTCACGCGGTCCGCCAGGGCAGCCGGGCGCTGATCCGGTAGCCGCCGTCGGCGGTCCGACCGGCCGTCAGCTCCCCGTGGTAGACCGCCAGCCGCTCGCGCAGCCCGATCAGTCCCCGGCCGGCGCCGGGCGCGACGGGGGAGTCGCCGACCCGGCCGGTGTCGGTGACCTCGATTTCCAGACAGTCCCCGGTGTGGCCGATCACCACCTGGGCACGGGCGCCCGGCGCGTGCTTGATGGTGTTGGTCAGCGCCTCCTGGACGACCCGGTACGCCGTCAGATCCACCCCGGGCGGCAGCGGCTCCGGCGGCAGCGTCACCGTGACCGCGACCGGTGTCCCGGCGGCGGCCACCCGCTCGGTCAGGGCCGCCAACTGTGCGAGACCGGGCTGCGGTTCGAGGCCCTCGGCCCGTTCGTGGTCGGGCGCGGCGAGCAGGCCCATCACGTGGCGCAGCTCGGCCAGCGCGGCCCGGCCGCCGGCCTCCACCGCCAGCAGTGCCTGCTTGGAACGCTCCGGTGCGGTGTCCAGCACCGTACGCGCCGCTCCCGCCTGAATGACCATCACGCTGACATTGTGGGTCACCACGTCGTGCAGTTCGGCGGCGATCCTGGCCCGCTCCTCCTCGACCGCCCGGCGGGTGGCCTCCTGCTGGGCCTGCTGGAGCTCGGTGAAACGGTCCCGGCCGGCCGCCAGTTGCCGCTGCCAGAACCGGACCAGCCCGGCCAGCACCCCGGCCACCAGCAGCACCACCGCCGGGCTGGACCAGCCGGGCAGGACCGGCTCCGCCTCCCGGAGCGCGATCCCGGCCAGCACGGCGGCGACCAGCAGACCCGCCGCCGCACCGGCCCGGTGGCGGCTGTACATCACCGCGCTGTAGGCGCCGATGACGCAGGTCAGCACGTTGATCCAGGAGGCGTCGTCGGCCAGTGCCAGCACGGCGGTCACCGCCACCCCGAACGCCGCCAGCGGATACCGGCGCCGGGCCGCCAACGGGAGTGCCGAGAGCAGGACCAGCAGCCAGAATCCGGCGGAGGCCGAAGGCTCCTCGGGCGGCGGACCGAAGGGGGACGGCACCGGCAGCACCGGGACGCTGTACCCGTCGCCTCGTGGGCCGCGCCCCTGCTGACGCCATCCGCGCCGGTCTTCCGCGTTCACCGGGTCATTGTGCGGCCCCGCCGTCCCGGCCCGCGTCCTCCCCGGCGACGAAGGTCCCGTCCGCCAGGCGTACGTCGCAGGGATGACGCGGCGGCCGGACCGTCCGCAGGGAGGGCGAAAGTCGGTGCCGGGGCCGACGCGCCACCGCAGGGGCCGCTCCTAGGTTCGCCGAGTCAACACTTCCTGTCTCGGTTGAGGACCTGCGATGAACCATGTGATCGAACTGACCGGCGTGGCCCGGAGGTACGACGGTGCCGGGCCGCCCGCGCTCGGACCGCTCGACCTGACGGTGGCCCAGGGCGAGGCGCTCGCCGTGACCGGACCGTCCGGCAGCGGCAAGTCCACGCTGCTGAACCTGGTGGCCGGGCTCGACCGGCCGACCGAGGGGACCGTCACCGTGGCGGGCAGCAGGATCGACGGGCTGAGCGAACACGCGCTGGCACGGTTCCGCCGGGAGCGGATCGGCATGGTCTTCCAGTTCTTCAACCTGCTCGACGACCTCACCGTCACCGACAACATCCAGCTGCCCGCCCAGCTGACCGGGACGGCGCGGCGGACGGCGGCGACGCGTGCCGGTGAGCTGATGGAGCTGTTGGGCATCCAGCAGCACGCCCGCGCCTACCCCGGCCGGCTGTCCGGTGGCGAGCGCCAACGGGTCGCGGTGGCCCGGGCGTTGGTGAACCGGCCGGCGCTGCTGCTGGCCGACGAGCCGACCGGGGCGCTGGACAGCGCCTCCGGCCAGGACGTCCGGGAGCTGCTGGTGGACCTGCACCGGAGCGGTCAGACCGTCGTGCTGGTCACCCACGACCTGGCGCTGGCCGAGGCGTGCGCGACCCGGACGATCCGCCTGGTGGACGGTCAACTCGCCCTGGACAGCCGGACGGAGGCGCTCCGATGAGCAGTCCGATCGGCCGGGTGGTCCGGTCCGGGGTGGGCCGGCGGCGGGTGCAGACGGTGGTCATCGCGGTGGCCGTGATGATGGCCGTCGCCTCGGCGGTGGTGGCCGGGGCGCTGCTGGTCGCCGTGAACGCCCCCTTCGACCGCGCCTTCGCCCGGCAGCACGGCGCGCACCTCACCGTGCAGTTCGACCCGGCCCAGGTGGGCGCCGAACAGCTCGACGCCACCGCGAAGTTGCCGGGCTTCACGGCGAGCGGCGGCCCGTACCCGACCACCACCCTCCGGGGCCTGGACCAGGAGGGCCGGCGGACACCGACGTTCACGGTGGCCGGGCGGTCGGGCCCCGGCGGGGAGGTGGACCGGCTGGACCTGCAGTCCGGCCGGTGGGCGGAGCAGCCGGGCGAGCTGGTGCTCGCCACCTCGCTCGCCGGGCCCGGCTTCGGGCTCGGCTCCACGCTGCGGGTCCCGGACGCCGCCGGCAGCCCGACCCTGACGGTGGTCGGCCTCGCCCTGTCGGCGAGCCGGACCGCCGACGCCTGGGTGACGCCCGGTCAGCTGACGGCGCTGGCCTCGGCGGACCGCCCGGTCACCACCCAGCGGCTCTACCGCCTCGACGCGGCCGGGACGAAGGAGCAGTTGGCCGCCGCCCGGGAGTGGCTCGCCGCAGCCGTACCGTCCGGCGCGCTGCTCGGCGCCCAGTCCTATCTCGACACCAAGCGCGCCGCCGACCAGGGCGCCGCGCCGACCATCCCGTTCCTGGTCGCGTTCGGCGTGCTCGGCCTCGCGATGTCGGTGATCATCGTCGGCAGCGTGGTCGGCGGCGCGGTCGGCACCGGTCTGCGTCGGATCGGCATCCTCAAGGCGGTCGGTTTCACCCCGGGCGAGGTGGTCCGGGCCTACCTGGCCCAGGCGCTGATCCCGGCCGGAGCCGGCATCGCGCTGGGCGTGCTGCTCGGCAACCTGCTGGCACTGCCGCTGCTGGCCGACACCGAACAAGCTTACGGCGCAGCCTCGTTGGCGGTCTCCTGGTGGGTGGACCTGCTGGTGGCGGCGGTCGCCCTGCTGGTGGTCGGGATCGCCGCGCTGGTCCCCGCGCTGCGGGCCGGCCGGCTGCGGACGGTGGAGGCCATCGCGGTCGGCCGGGCGCCGCGCACCGGGCGCGGCCAGTGGGCGCACCGGGCGTTCGGCCGACTGCCGCTGCCGCGTGCGGTGACGTACGGCCTGGCCGTTCCGTTCGCCCATCCGGTCCGGGCGGTCGCGATGCTGCTCGCGGTGGTCTTCGGCACCGTCACGGCCACCTTCGCGGTGGGGCTGACCAGCTCGATGGGTGCGATCACCAAGGCCCAGGACCGCGAGAGCCTGGCGGCGGTCTCCGTCTTCAGCGGCGCTGCCCACGGCCCCGGGACCCCGGCCCCCGGGCAGCAGGCCACCGTGGCCGCCGACCCGGCCAAGGTGCGCGCCGCCGTCGAGGCCAACGCGGGCACAGCCTCGTTCTACGGCAGGGCCTTCGCGGAGGTGACCGTGGCCGGTATTCCCGGCGCGGCCCAAGCCGTCCTCTACCAGGGCGACTCCGCCGCCGGCGCCCCCGAGCTGATCTCCGGTCAGTGGCTCACCGGCCCCGGGCAGGTGGTGGTGCCGACCCGGTTCCTGGAACGGACCGGCAGCAGGATCGGCGATTCGGTACGGGTCACCCAGGAGGGCGACACCAGGACCCTGCGGATCGTCGGCGAGCTCTTCGACACCTCGAACGACGGGACGCGTCTGCACGCCGACCAGGCCGACTTCCCGAAGGCCGGACCGGTGGCCTTCCTGGTCACGCTCAAGCCCGGCGTCCGGCCCGCCGACTACGCGGAGCAGGTCGCGGCGGTGGTGCGGCCGCTCGGTGGTGAGGCGATCGCCAATCAGCCCTCGGAGCGGGGCAACATGGTCCTCGTACTGCAGGCGATGGCGACGCTGCTCACCCTGATGCTGGTCTCCGTGGCGGGCCTCGGCGTGCTCAACTCGGTTGTCCTGGACACCCGGGAGCGCGTCCGTGACCTGGGCATCTGCAAGTCGCTCGGGATGTCGCCGAGCCAGACCGTGCTCCTGGTGCTGACCTCGGTGGCCGGGATCGGCCTGCTCGGCGGAGCGCTGGGCGTACCGGCCGGGTTCGCGCTGCACGGCTATGTGCTGCCGGTGATGGGGCACTCGGCGGGCACCAACCTGCCGTCGTCGGTCCTGGAGGTGTACCAGGCACCGCAGTTGGCGCTGCTGGTGGCGGCGGGGGTCGCGATCGCGCTGCTGGGTGCACTGCTCCCGGCGGGGTGGGCGGCGAAGGCCCCGACGGCGGCGGCGCTGCGCGCGGAGTAGCGAACGGTGCTCAGACGGCCAGGAGTTCGGGGTGGTGACGCTTCGTCACCTCGGGGTGGGCGCGGGCGTAGCCCTTGAGTTCGTTGCGGCCGAACTCGGCGAACAGGGGGTTGCGGGGGTCCTGGGTGGCGCCGGGGGCGTGGTGGGCGTGCGGGAAGTCGAGGGGGGTGATGTGGGCGTCCAGCCGGGGGTTGTAGAAGAACGGGACGGAGAAGCGCTCGCGGGCCCCCGGCGGGCTGACCACCCGGTGGCTGGTGGCCTTGAGGTAGCCGTCGGTGGCGACCTCGAGCAGCTCGCCGAGGTTCACCACGAAGGCGCCGGGGAGCGGCGGGACGGAGAGGAACGTTCCGTCGGAGCGGAGCACTTCGAGGCCGCCGACCTGGTCCTGGAGCAGCAGGGTGATGAAGCCGTAGTCCTTGTGGGCGCCGACGCCCTGGCCGGTGCCGTCGGGGGCGGTGCCCGGGTAGCGGACCAGCTTGAGCCGCAGGTGGGGGTGGCCGGCGAAGGCGTAGTCGTAGAAGTCGGGGCGGGCGCCGATCGCGGCCAGCAGCTCGTGCAGCAGCCGGGCGGCGACCGAGCCGAGGTGGTCGATCCAGTTCAGGGTGGCGGCGCGGAGGGTGGGGACGGCGGCGGGCCACTGGTTCGGCCCCTCCAGCCACCAGTACGGCTGCTCGCCGGGGCCGGGCACGTGCGGCGGGAGCTCGGCACCGATGTCGAGCTGGTCGCGCCAGTCCCGGCTGCCGGCGGTGTGCTCGGTGCCGGTGCGGGTGTAGCCGCGGTAGTGCGGGGAGTTGAGGTTGCTGACGGCCAGCCGGTCGGCTTCGGGCAGCGCGAAGAAGGCGTGCATGGCGTCGGTCAGCTCGGTGGTCTCCCCGGCGGTCACGCCGTGGCCGGTGAGCTGGAAGAAACCGACCTCGGTGGCCGCGCCGCGCAGTGTGTCGTGCAGCCGGGCCCGGTCGTCGGCGGAGCCGTCGGCGAGCGAGAGGTCGATGACGGGGAGGCCGGTGAGTTGCTCTGTCATGGTTGCCGTCCGAGGTGAGTCCCCCTGGGATCGAACACAGCACCAGGTTACCGTCGGAAGGGGGTTGACCTGGGGTGGAACCGGAGGAGACTGGTATGTACACCCCGGATCACCGGATGGAGCCCGCCCCGCAGGCAGAGACGTCAGCCCGCCCCGCGAGAGCACACATCCAAGCCCCCGGTCAGGCCCCCGGCAACTCCGTTCGGGAGCCGGTTCTCGGCGACGACCGAGCCCCGGCGCTCGAAGCGGGAGTACCGGGGACTGCGCTGTGCTCAGCTCTTCCGGGGCTCGCCCCGGTAGGTACCGAAGGCCCAGAGGTTGCCCTCGGGGTCGCGCACGGTGAAGTCCCGTGAACCGTCGGGCCCGTAGTCGGTGTCGTGCGGCTCCGCGACCACCGAGGCCCCGGCGGCCACCGCCCGGGCGAACAGCGCGTCCGGGTCCTCGGTGACCACCACGTACGCACCGAAGTTGCCCGGCCGCTGCGGCCACGGGTCGTCGTCGCCGCCCGGCTCACGGGCCGAACCGAGCATGATCCCGCCACCGGCCGGCCAGCTGAGCTGGGCGTGGTGCACCTGCGTCCCGTCCGCGTAGACGGCGGTCGCCTCGAAGCCGAACGCCTCGGTCAGGAAGCGGATCAGCGCAGGGGCGTCGCGCGCCCGCAGACTGGGCCAGACCTGGGGCGGGGGCGGCTGGGTCATCGGGTGCTCCTCGGTCGGGGTACCGGCTCTCCCGGCTCAGGTTAGGCCGAGGCCGCGCCGTTCCAGCGGATTTCCCGCCCCGCCGGTTTCGGTGACGACCTCGACGCCGGCCGCGAGCATGTTGGCGATGATCTGCTCGGCCAGTGTCTCGTCACAGATCAGCAGGTCCATCGGTGGGTCGCCCTTCATGACGACCAGGTAGCCGGCGCCGGTGGACTCGAGCTGCCACCGGTCCCGCCCGGTGGTCCACATGTCCCGGTAGGCGGCGAGGTCCGGTTCGGTGGACGGCGGCTCGGCCCGGAGCGTGACGGCGGGCAGGTAGTGGCCCGGGCGGGTGGGCCGGAGCGACAGCCCGGAGGGTCGGTCCGTCCCCAGTGCCGCCAGTACTTCGGCTGCGGGATAGCCGAACAGGTCCACGTCGTCGAGCACGACGGCGACGTCCGCCGGGCCGTACCAGTGCGGTCGCAGGTGCCCGGTCCGCCGGAGCACGACGCTGTCCAAAGGGCTGTCCGGTGCGGCCCCCGCCAGGGCGCTGAGCTCGACGTCGCCCCACCGGACGGAGTACGCCCACGCCGCCTCGCTGTCCTCCCGGACGGCGCCGAGGCCCGCCAGGAGTTCCCGTGCGGCGGCACCGTCCAGACCGAAGCGGAGCACCCCCGCACCGTTCGGCAGGCGGATCCCGATGGCCGGCAGCAGTTCGAACATCCGCTGATCGTCGCGACCGGCGGCAGGTCGCCGCAAGTGGCGTCCGTTCGGGTCAGCGTTGGTACTGGCGCCGGTAGGCCGAGGGGCTGATGCCCATCGTCTCCCGGAAGTGGTGGCGGAACCCCGCGACGGTCAGGCCCACGCGGCCGGCCACCGCGTCGATGGGATGGTCTGCGGACTCCAGGAGGGCGGCGCCGGCCCGGATCCGCTGCTGGGTGATCCAGCGGCCCGGCGGCAGGCCCGCCGTGTCGACGAAGCGACGTTCGAACTGACGTACCGACAGATGCGCGACACCGGCCAGTTCGTCGACGGTGAGACGCCGGTGCAGGCTGTCCAGTGCGTACCGCATGGCGTGGCCGATCGGGTCGTCGGACGGCGCCCGGCCCACCGGATGCTCCGCGAACTGGGCCTGGCCGCCCTCGCGGTGGGAGGCCACGACCATCCGGCGGGCCACCCGGGCGGCGACCTCGGCACCGTGGTCCTTGCGGATGAGGTGCAGGCAGACGTCGATGCCGGCGGCCGTACCGGCGGCGGTGACGACCGATCCGCTGTCGACGTAGAGCACCGAGGCGTTGACCGTCACCTCCGGATGGCGTTCCTGGAGCAGCCGGGCGTGCCGCCAGTGCGTGGTCGCCTCCTTGCCGTCCAGCAGGCCCGCGGCGGCCAGGGCGAACGCGCCGCTGCAGATGGACACCACGCGCGCTCCTCGCGCGGATGCCGCGCGCAGCGCGTCCAGGACCGTGGGGGAGACGTCCCGGCGCACGTCCGCGACCCCAGGGACGATGACGGTGTCGGCGTACCGGAGCCGGTCCAGGCCGTGGTGCACCACGATGTCGAAGCCGCCCACGACCCGGTGCGGCCCGGGTGTCTCGGCGCACAACTCGAACCGGTACCACCAGTCCACGTCCAGCTCCGGCCGGGAGACCGCGAACACCTCGGCGACCGTGGCGAGTTCGAACGGGGCCATCCCGTCGAAGGCGAGGCAGGCGATCCGGTGGCGGTGCATGGCGGAATCCTAGCGGCAGGTGCCGTTTCCGACACTGTCGGCGGCGGTCGGCGGGCCCGAGTCTGGTGGCATGAGACCTGACGCCATGACACCGCTGACCTTCGGAATGCTCGTCTTCGACGAGGTTGAGGTCCTCGACCTGGGAGGCCCCTTCGAGGTCTTCAGCACGGCCGGCCGACTGGCCCGCACCGACGAGGGCGAGCCCCTGCTGCGCGTCCTGACGGTCGCACCGACCGACCGGCTCGTCCGCGCCCGCGGAGGGCTGCAGGTGATGGCGGATCACACCCTCAACGAGGATCCGACCTTCGACGTCCTGGTGGTCCCGGGCGGCGTCACCACCGCGGTCGAGGCGGACGCGGACGTGATCGACTGGCTGGCCAGGCGCAGGCAGAGCTCCGCACTGACGTTCAGCATCTGCACCGGGGCCTTCCTGCTGGCCGCCACCGGGGCGCTGAACGGCCGCCGGGCCACCACCCATTGGGAGGATCAGGAGGAGCTGGCCCGGCGCTGGCCGGAGATCGACGTGCGCACCGACGTCCGGTGGGTCGACGACGGCGACATCGTCACCTCCGCGGGGATCAGTGCGGGCATCGACGCCAGCCTGTACATCGTGGGGCGGATCTTCGGCGAACAACTCGCCCGTCGCACCGCCCACCAGATGGAGTACGTCTGGGCGGCCGACCGCACCGGCGGGGCCGTCACGGGGTAGGCGTGACGGGAGCGGGGAGGCTGAGCACGGCGGCCAGGCGCGCGAGGGAGGCGGCGTCTCCCTCGACCTGGACGTGTCCTGCGGCGACGGCGTCGGCCGGCTGCTGCCCGCCGTACATGATGCGGGCGAGGGCGGAGGGCCGTCCGGTGATGACGGCCTCCGGCTGCTGTTGGTGGCCGCGTGCGGCGTGCAGGGTGCCGTCGGCGACGAGGACCTGGAAGACCTCGTCGTTGAGGTGGAACTCGTACCGCCCGTGCACGCCCCGGGCCAGGTCGGGGTCGAAGTTGGTGCGCAGGGAGAGGACGAACGAGGTGGCGCTCAGGTGGGCGGTGCGGTCGTGGGCCGGCGAGCGCACGGCCCAGCGGCCCAGTGCCCGTACGACGGGCTCGAGTTCGAGCCCCCAGTCGGTGAGTTCGTAGGCCTCTGCGACGGTGGGGGCGGGGAGGCGGTGCTTGCGGACGATGCCGGAGGCCTCCAGTTCGGCGAGGCGCTGGGCGAGCACGTTGGTGCTGATGCCGGGCAGGTCCGTACGCAGCTGGCCGTACCGCTTGGGGCCCAGCAGCAGCTCGCGGACCACCAGGAGTGCCCAGCGCTCGCCGACGAGGTCGAGGGCGTGGCCCGTCCCGCACGCGTCGTTGTAGCTCCGTTTGGTTGCCATGCCGGTCAGTCTACCCCGGTGGTTGCTAAAGAGAAGTAACTGGTTGTTTTTTGCAAGCGAAGTGGTTACGGTGATCCCGTCGACGGTCGGCAGCGCGCCGTCCGCCGTAGGCCGGACCAGGCCGGGCACGATGAGAACCAGACACGAGACACCGAGGAAACCTGAGATGCGTACCCTGATCAGCACCGCCTTCATCTCGCTCGACGGCGTCGTGGAGGGCCCGGGCGGCGAGCCCGGCTACCGGAACTCCGGGTGGACCTTCAAGGACATCGAGTTCCTCCCCGAGGCCTTCGAGATCAAGGGCCGGGAGCAGCAGGAGGCCACCGCGATCCTGCTGGGCCGGACGAGCTACGAGGCGTTCAGCCCGGTGTGGCCGGACATGGCGGACTTCGCCGACTACAAGGTGATGCCGAAGTACGTCGTCTCCACCACCCTCACCGAGGACGACCTGGTGTCGAACTGGGGCGAGACCACGATCCTGCGCTCGATCGACGAGGTCGCCGCACTGAAGGAGACCGAGGGCGGCCCGATCATCGTCCACGGCAGCGCCACGCTGAACCACGCCCTCTCGGACGCCGGCCTGATCGACCGTTACCACCTGCTCGTCTTCCCGCTGCTGCTCGGCGCGGGCAAGCGTCTGTTCAGCACCACGGACAAGGACACCCAGAAGCTGAAGCTGGTCGAGCACGAGGCCTACCCGAACGGCCTGCAGAAGAACGTCTTCGACGTCGTCCGCTGACGACGCCCCCCGCTGGTCGCTCGGCGGGTCGGCGCGGCGGCTGGAGTCGGGTGCCGTGATCAGGGAGGGTCGTCGGGTCATCGTCCGGGCCGACGGGAATCGGGGACCACACTGCCACCGAGCCGCATCGTCACGCGCGGGCTCCCGCCGTCCGCGGTCCCGCGGCTCGGCGGATCCGTCGCGGCCGGGGTAGTGCTCGGCGCGGCCGTCTCCGCACTGGTGGACACCCCGCTGGGCATCCTCTCCGGCGTCGCCGGCACCGAGACCGTCTTCCGGACGTCGACGCCGGGGATCGACTTCAACTCCGACGATCCGCCGGCGTACAGCGACTTCCTCTACTTCAGCTACAACCTGGGCATGACCTACCAGGTCTCCGACACCGACGTGTCGAGTTCGCTGATCCGTAGGGTCGTGCTGCGGCACTCACTGCTCTCCTACGTCTTCGGTGCCAGCATCCTGGCCACCACGATCAACCTCGTCACCGGGATCGTGACCGGCTGACGCACCGTCCGGCTTGCAGCGGTCACGCAGGGTGCGCGGCGGGGGTCCGGTCGGTGCGGTAGTCGAGCCGGGTGGTGACCGTGATCACGCCGTCCACGCCCCGGCACAGCCGCTCGATGACCGGCAGCAGGCTTCGGTACTCGACGGTGCCGCGGAGGGTCACCTCGCCCTCGTGCACCCGGACGTCGAGCCCGTCCGCCGGGATGCCCAGCGTGCCGACGAGGATGTCGCCCCTGATCTCCTCACGGATCGCCTGGTCGTGGCGCAGGAAGACCCGCAGCAGGTCGCTCCGGCTGACGATGCCGACCAGCCGGCCCGCCTCGTCGGTCACCGGGAGCCGCTTGAGGTGCTTACGGTGCATCAGGCGGGCGGCCTCCACCACCGTCCACTCCGGCCGCGCGCACACCGCCGGGCGGGTCATGAGCCCTTCGGCGGTGGTGGCCCGGCTCCTGGCCCGGTCACCGGGCGAGAGACGGGGGGTGAGCAGCAGCCCCGCAGGGTCCTCCTCGGCAGCCTCGTTGATCAACAGGTCTGCCTCGGACACCAGGCCGACCGGCCGGTCCTGGTCGTCGACGACCGGCACGGAGGTGATGTCGTGCTCGGCGAGGAGCACGGCGATCTCCTTGAAGCCGGTGCCGGGCCGTACGTGGACGACGGCGGAGGTCATCAGTTGTCCCACGATCCGGTGTCGCATCGTCGGTCTCCCTCGGTGAGGTAGGCGGCCCCGTTGCGGGGCCACCAGGTGTCTCCACCATCCGGTGCCGACGCGTGCTGCCGAAGGGCCGAGCGGGCCGGCGTCCCGGGACCTTCGGCACCTGATCAGCCGCGCCGCGACGGAACAGAATCGAACCGGACAACGACCCACCCCCGTACCAGAGTTGACCGAGGAGAGCCCCGCCATGGCCGTTCACCACGCACCCGTCTCCCGTTCCACCCGGCTCGGAGCAAGGCTCCGGCGCACCGTCGCCGACCTGCCCCGGGTCTCCGCAGGCACCGTCGGCGCGACGGTCACCACAGCCCGCGCCCTCGCCGTCGCACGGGTCGGCCTCGGCTTCGTGTTCCTCTGGGCCTTCCTCGACAAGGCCTTCGGCTGGGGCTATGCCACCCCCGGCGCGCGGTCCTGGGTGAACGGAGGCTCCCCCACGAAGGGCTTCCTCAGCCACGTCTCGGCCGGCCCGCTCCAGTCCGCCTTCCAGGACATGGCAGGTCAGGCATGGGCCGACTGGCTGTTCATGCTCGGCCTGTTCGGCATCGGCCTCGCCCTCACGGGTGGGATCGCGCTGCGAATCGCCGCCGTCGGCGGCACGCTGCTGATGGCGCTGATGTGGGCCGCCGAGTGGCCGCCCGCCCGGCACCTGGCGAACGGCGCGGCCAGCGGATCCACCAACCCGGTCACCGACTACCACCTGATCTACGCGCTGCTCCTGATCGTCCTGGCCGTCGCGAGCGCGGGCAGCACCTGGGGTGCCGGCCGGCGCTGGGCCGCGCTGCCGATCGTCCGCGACCACGCCTGGCTCCGCTGAACTCCGCCGACACACCTGGCCGGCGGTGACCCCATCTGGGTC
>NZ_JBFUMY010000062.1:0-43339 GCF_054049135.1 Kitasatospora sp. P5_F3
GTCGTCCCCGGCCAGCACCCGGCCGAGCGCCTCGGCCAGCGCGGCCGGGTCGCCGGGGCGGRCCAGCGCGCCGGTCCGGCCGTCCAGTACGACGTCGCCGACCCAGCCCACATCGGTGGCGACGGCGGGGAGTTCGGCCAGCGCGGCCTCGATCAGCACGCCGGGTACGCCCTCGCTGTCGCTGGTCAGCAGCAGGGCGTCGGCGGCCCGGTAGAGCACGCCGGGGTCGGCCAGCCGGCCGAGGAAGTGGACCCGGTCGGTGAGCGGGAAGCTGCCGCCGAGCGGGCCGTCGCCCGCGACCGCGAGGTGCACTCCGGGCAGCCGGTCGAGCGCGGCCAGGGCCAGGTCGAGCCGCTTCTCGGGTGCCAGCGCACCGATCCAGGCGACCACCGGGCCCTGCGGGGGCAGGCCCAACTCCGCGCGGGCGGCCCGGCGTTCGGCCGGGTCGACGGCGGGCCGGTAGCGGTCGGCGGACCGGCCGTTCGGGATCGTGCGGACCTTCCTGGCAGGCAGCCGGAAGCGCTCCAGCAGCACCGTCCTGGCTCCGTCCGAGATCGCCGAGACGGCGGCCGCCCGGTGCAGGAACGCGCCCACCCGGAGCCGCCGGGACAGGCTCGCCGTCCAGTGCCTGGGGTCGCCGATGTTGACGTACACGAAGGGCACCCCGGTGCCCAACAGTCCGACGGCGCAGGCCTGCAGGGTGCTGGAGCCGTGCGCCACCACCACGTCAGCCTGCCGGGCGGGCACGGACGGCGCGCCCCGGCGCAGCAACTCGGCGTGCAGGTCGCGGGCGAGATTCTGCGCGCCCCGGCCCCGGGGATCGGTGATCAGGTGCAGCACGCGAGGTCCGTCAGCCATGCGGCCAACCTTCCACACCCGGCAGCCTCCGCGCAGGCGCTTCCGACGGGATCGGGAATCCCCGCGGCGCAGCGGCAGGCCACAGTATGACCATTCGCTGGCGGTGCCCCTGTCCGGCCTGGGATGCTGATCGTCTGTCAGAGCGCGCTGGGCCGGGGGGTCGGCGCCGGGGGTCTCGCTGGGGGTAGCCGCTGTGCACGTGCTCTATGTGATCGACAGCGTGAGCAGAATCGGCGGCGCCGAGCAGGGTTTGGTGTCGATGGCGCCGCAGCTGGTCCGCTCGGGTGTCCAGCTGGACGTGGCGTACCTGCGGCACTCGCCGGACGGCTTCCAGGCCGAGCTGACCCAGGCCGGTGCCACCGTCTTCGGCGTGCACGCGGCAAGCCGGGTCGGCGAGTTGGCGGCGCTCCGTCGGCTGGTCCGCCGCCGCCGCCCCGATCTGGTGCACACCACGCTCTACGAGTCGGACGTGCTCGGCCGCTCGGCCGCGCTGGCCAGCGGGGTGCCGGTGGTCTCCAGCCTGGTCAACTCCGCGTACGGGCCGGAGCATCTGCACGCCCGTGGCCTGAACCCGTGGAAGGTCCGGGCCGCCCAGGCGGTGGACGCGGCGACCGCGCAGGGCACCCGGCGGTTCCACGCTCTGACCAGGCACGTGGCCCAGGTGATGGCCCGTCGGCTGCACATCTCGCCGGACCGGATCGACGTCGTGCCGCGCGGCCGCGACCCCGAGCTGCTCGGCTCGGTGACCCCCGAGCGGCGGGCCGCCGTCCGGGCCAGCCTGGAGCTGGCCGCTGACACGCCCGTGGTGCTGGCGGCCGCCCGGCAGCAGTACCAGAAGGGTCTCGACGTCCTGCTGGAGGCCTGGCCCAAGGTACGGGCGGAGCTGCCGGACGCGGTGCTGCTGCTGGCGGGCAGCCCCGGTACGGAGACCCCCGGGCTGCGGAAGCTGGCCGAGCTGGCGGGCAACGTCCGCTTCCTGGGGCCGCGTTCGGACGTGTTCGACCTGATGGCGGCCTCCGACGCGTTCGCCGTGCCGTCCCGGTGGGAGGGCCTGGGCAGCGCGGCGATGGAGGCGATGGGGGTCGGTGTCCCACTGGTCTGTGCCGACGTGGCGGCGCTGCGCGAGACGGTCGGCTCGGAGGACTACGCCCGGCTGGTACCGCCGGAGCGGCCGGGCGAGCTGGCGGCCGCGCTGCTCGAGACGCTCGGTGATCCCTCGGCGGCCGCGCTGCGGGTGAAGGCGGCCCGGGCCAGGTTCCTGACCCGTTTCACCCTGCACCATGTCTCCGGTCAGATGGTCGACTTCTACGAAAGATCACTGCGGCGGGGATGAGATTGGCCAAAGTGCTTGCGCCGCACGTCAGGTGCCGCAAGCATCAGGCCCGGGGGTCCAGGGGAGAGTCGGCGACGTCGGGGGGTGTCGCGCGGCTGCCGGCCGTCACCGGACCGTACCGAACAGACCCTGCAACCGGCCTGGCCGGTCCGTACGGCGTATGCACCACGAACGCGAGGGGAACCAACCGGTGGAACCGGCTAACCGGCTTCTTTTCAATGATCACGGCTTGGTTTTGCGCCGCTACTGGCGTCTGCTGGCGGGCTGCACGGTGGCAGCCCTGATCATCGGTCTGCTGCTCACCCCGACCGGCGACACCGTCGACAACGGCAAGTGGCAGTGCAAGGTGGCGATCACCCCGGTGGCGGGCGCGGGCGAGGCGGTCCGGGCCGACCAGGTGCTCTCCTACGCCGCCGGCTCGGACGTCACCACCGCGGCCGCCAAGAAGCTCGGTGTCACGGACGTGGCGGCGCTGGCGGCCCGGCGCACGGTGTCCGCCGCGAGCACCCAGATGCTGGCCGTCACCGCCATCGGTCCGACCCAGCACAGCTGCGCGGACACCGCCGCCGCCTTCGCCGAGGCGATCATCAACGGCTACAGCCAGGAGTCGGCGAAGAGCGCGAGCGAGTCGATCAAGCGGCTGGAGACCCAGGCGGCCACCCAGCAGGAGCAGGTCAACAAGTTCCAGCAGCAGTTCAGCTCCGCCAAGCCGGTCGACCAGCCCAAACTGCAGCCGCAGTTGACCGCCGCGCTGGCCTCGCTGACCAAGACCCTGACCGCGATCAGCGACCTGCAGAACGTGAGTCAGACCGACGCCATCCAGCAGTGGGGCTCGATCGACGCCAAGGAGGCGGGCGGCAATCTGCTCAGCTCGCCGAACCGTGGGGTCAGGCTGGGCCTCGCGGTGGGGCTCGGGCTGGCGCTGGGGGTGGTGGCCGCGCTGATGCTCAGTCGGATGGACACCCGGCTGCGCACCCGCAACGGCGCGGAGGAGGCGTTCAACCTCCCGGTGATCGGTGAGATCCCGCAACTCTCCCGGCGGCTCCGGCGGTTGCGCGACCCGCTGGTGGTGGCCCGGCCGTCCGACCCGGGTGCCGAGGCGTTCCGCTCGCTGCGCTCCACCCTGCTGCTGACCGGCCCGCCCGCGCTCGCCGCGCAGCTGGGCGAGGGCAATCTCAACCCGGCCGAGCTGGTCTCCCGGCGGCTGGCCCAGCCCGCGCCGGTGATCCTGGTGATGTCCGGCTGCAGCGGCGACGGGCGGACCACCACGGTGGCCAACCTGGCCGCCGCGCTGGCCGAGACCGGCCGCGAAGTCCTGGTGCTGGACTGCGACTTCCGCCACCCCCAGGCACATGAGCAGTTCGGGGTGGGCGAGGGCCCGGGGATGGCCGAGCTGCTCAGCGGTGAGCAGCTGCCCGAGCTGGACGACCTGATCCGGCGGACCAACGTGGACGGCGTCCACCTGATCACCGGCGGCAACACCACCGCCTACCCGGCCGCCCTGGTGCTGCGCGCGGGCGAGGTGCTCCGCCGGGCCCGGCGGCACGCGGACGTGGTGCTGATCGACAGCTCCCCGCTGCTGCACGCCAACGACGCGTACGACCTGGTCCGGCACGCCGACGCGGTGCTGGTCACCGTCCGGGCCGGCAACGTCACACCCGAACAGGCCGACCGGGTCAGCGAGTTGCTGTCCAGGACCGGTGTCCCGGTGGCCGGAGTGGCGCTGCTCGGTACGCTCGGCCCGTCCGGCCGGCGCAAGCGCGACACTCTGCATGGCGGCCAGCCCGGGGTGCCCACCCAGCCCCCGTCCCCGGCACACCGCGAGGAACCCAGGCACCGCGCCTCGCCGACCTGGGCCCGGCGCGCCCAACACCCGTCCCCGGCCGTCGAGTCGGCCACCGGCGGCCACGAGGGCGAGACCCGGTGACCGCCGGCCGGATCCGGGTGCTCTGGCTGACCAAGGGGCTGGGCCGGGGCGGGGCCGAGCAGTTACTGGTCAACTGCGCCCGGCACGCGGACCGCGAGCGGTACGAGATCGAGGTCGCGTACGTGCTGCCCTGGAAGGATGCGCTGGTGCCCGCGCTGGAGGCGGCGGGTGTCAAGGTGCACTGTCTGGGCGCGGCACCCGGGCGGCTCTGGCCGTGGCGGCTGGCCCGGCTGCTGGCCGGCCGGCGCTACCACCTGGTGCACTCGCACATGCCGATCCCGGCCGCCGCGGTCCGGCTGCTCACCCTGGGCCGCCGGAAGCCGGTACTGGTGCACACCGAGCACAACGTCTGGGAGCGCTACCGGACCGCCACCCGGTGGGCCAACTCGCTGACCTACCGGCGCAATCGGGCCGTGATCGCGGTCTCGCACGCGGTGGCCGCGGCGATCCCGGCGGCCCGTCGCCGGGCCGGTGACTTCGTGCACGTGGTGCACCACGGCCCCGACCTGGGCGGCGCGGTCGGCGGCCCGGCCGCCCGGGCCCATGCCAGGGCCGAACTCGCGCTGCCGCCGGACGCGTTGGTGATCGGCACGGTCGCCAACTTCACCCCGAAGAAGGATCAGGCCACCCTGCTGACCGCGTTCGGCCTGCTCCGCGAGCAGCACCCCGGGGCCCGGCTGGTGCTGGTCGGCTCGGGTCCGCTGGAGGCGGAGCTGCGGGCGGCGGCCGGCGAGGGCGTGGTCTTCGCCGGATCCCGGGCGGACGTGCCCGAACTGCTGCCCGGCTTCGACGTGTTCACGCTGAGCTCCCGTCAGGAGGGGCTGCCGGTCGCCCTGATGGAGGCGATGACCAGCGGCCTGCCCTCGGTGGTGACCAGGGTCGGCGGGATGCCCGAGGTGCTGGACGACGGCGGCCAGGGCTTCCTGGTCGAGCCGGGCGATCCGGCCGGTCTGGCCGCCGCCTTCAGGCGACTGGCCGGGGACGCCGGGCTGCGCGAGCGGCTCGGGGCGGCCGCCCGGCTGCGCGCCGAGCGCTTCGACGTGGCCGGGGCCCAGCGGGCCGTAGAGCAGGTGTACGAGCAGGTGCTGCGGGCCTGACCCTCGCCCGCCCTGCCCCTCCGAGAGGAAGACCACCACCGTGAGCGCGAGCCCCGACCAAGTCCGGGACGACGCCGCCGAGCTGACCTGCCGTCCGCTCGGCCCGGCCGACACCCCCGCGGTACTGGACCTGCTGACCGCCTCACTGGCGGGCGGCCCGACCGGCACCCGCAGCGCCGACTTCTTCGACTGGAAGCACCGCCGCAACCCGTTCGGCGCCAGCCCCGGCCTGGTCGCGGTCACCCCGGCGGGCCGGATCGTCGGCGTCCGGCTGTTCCTGCGCTGGGAGTGGCAGGGCGACGGCCGGCCGGTCCGGGCCGTCCGCCCGGTGGACACCGCCACCCACCCGGACTTCCAGGGCCGCGGCATCTTCCGCCGCCTCACCACCCAACTGCTCGAACAGGTCGCCCCCGAGGCGGAGTTGGTCTTCAACACGCCGAACGGCAACAGCCTGCCCGGCTACCTGCGGATGGGCTGGCACGACCTCGGCCAGGTCCCGGTCACACTGCGGGTGGCCCGGCCGCTCTCGTTCGCCCGGGGCGCCCGCGCGGCGCTCACCAGGCGCCGGGCGGCGGTCGGCCCGGTGGCGTGCGAACTGCCCACCGCCGCCGAGTGGTTCGGCACCGAGCCGGTCACCGAGCTGCTCCGCGAGCGGGCCACCGCCGACGCCCCGGACGCCCGGCTCGCGGTGCTGCGGACCGAGGAGTTCCTGCGCTGGCGGTACGGCGACGCGCCCGGCCTGGACTACCGGGTGATCACCTGTCACCGGGGCGGCGAGCTGGCCGGGGTGGCGTTCGGGCGGCCCCGGCGGCGCGGGCCGCTGGTCGAGTTCACCCTCGCCGACCTGATCGTCCGGCCCGGCGACGGCGAGGCCGCCACCCGGCTGCTCCGGACGGCGGCCGGGGCCGGCGGCGACCACGTGGCCACCCACCTGGCACCGGGCACCGAGGCCGCCCGAGCGGCGCTCCGGGTCGGCTACCTGCGCGCGCCGCGCACCGGCATGCGGCTGGCGGCCAGGACTCCGGGCGGCCAACCGCCGCCCGGCCGACCGGAGTTCCGGTTCACCCTCGGTGACCTGGAGGTCTTCTGATGGGCCGACACCCGCTGCTGCGGGCGGTCCCCTGGCCGACCGTGGTGGCCGGGGCGCTGGTGCTCGGTTACGTCACCGTGTTCGTGCTGGCCATGGTGCACACCAGCTACGACACCTGGGGCGCCCTGCTGGTGCTGCCCGTGCTGATGGCGATCGGCACCCCGATCCTGGCCCGGGTGGCCGCCGCCAACCCCGAGCGGGACATCTTCAAGCTGCTGATGCTGGCGATGGCGCTCAAACTGCTCTGCGCCTTCCCCCGCTACCTGATGGCCTTCGTGCTCTACGGCGGCGCGGCGGACGCCAAGATGTACCACCAGAAGGGCGGCGAGCTGGCGCTCTTCCTGGACCAGGCGGACTTCTCCTCGGGGATCCACTACGACCTCGGGATGAAGGTCGCGGGCACCGGCTTCATCATCATCGTCACCGGGGTGGTCTACGCGATCACCGGACCGTCCCTGGTCGGCGGCTTCCTGGTGTTCTCCTGGCTCGGCTTCTGGGGACTGCTGCTGTTCTGGCGGGCGCTGCAGATCGCCTTCCCGGAGGCGGACACCCGGCGCTACGCCAAGCTGGTCTTCTTCCTGCCCTCGCTGCTGTTCTGGCCGTCCAGCATCGGCAAGGACGCCTGGATGATGTTCTGTCTGGGCCTCACCACCTACGGGGTGGCCCGGCTGCTGGACCGCAGGTTCGGCGCCTTCCTGTTCATCGCGCTCGGCTCGCTGGGCACCGCGATGGTCCGCCCGCACGTCACCGTGCTGGCCGGGGCCGGGCTCACCGTGGCGTACGTGCTGCGCAAGCGGCCCAAGCAGGTCAGTGCGCTGGGGCCGCTGCGGATGGTGGTGACCGTGGTGGTGCTGGGCGCGATGGTGATGCTGATGCTGCAACAGGTCAACACCTTCTTCGGCACCACCGGCGGCGGTGGCGACTCGGTCAACCACGTGCTCTCGGAGACCTCCCGCCGTACCTCGCAGGGCAATTCGGTGATCAACCAGGCACCCGCCGAGGACGCGGCGCCGGCCTTCAGCCTGAACCCGGCCGGGCTGCCGATGGCCGTGGTCAGCGTGCTGTTCCGGCCGTTCCCGTTCGAGGCGTCCAACATCCAGAGCCTGTTCCAGTCGGTGGAGTGCTTCGCCCTGCTGGTGATGTTCATCCGGGGCTGGCCGAGGATGCGTCAGCTGCCCCGACTGTTCCTACGCCGCTCGTACATCGCCTTCGCGCTGGTGTACACGCTGCTGTTCTGCTGGGCCTTCTCGACCATCAACAACCTCGGCATCCTGTCCCGCGAGCGGGTCCAGGTGCTGCCGCTGGTCCTCGTCCTGCTGGCGGTGCCCCGCCCGGAGGGAGAGGACGACCGGCCGACCGGCCGTCGGCGCTCCCGGCCACCGGTCTGGCGGGTGCAGCCCGGGCAGTGGGGTTCCCGTCCGCCGACCACCGTGCTCCGCCCGGCCCGCGTGGGCGGCCTGGGCGGCCAGTCCCAGCCACCACCTCGTCCCAGGGGGGATCGACCCGACCATGACTTCCACTGACGCTTCGTTCGCTGACACCGCCTCACCCGCCTTTCTCGGCGGTGCACCCGCCTTCCCCGAAGGACTGCCGCTGACCCGGGTGCAGGTGCCGGACCGCGCCGGACTGCTGGAGCGGCTCGGCGCCGTGCTGGACAGCGGCATGCTGACCAACGGCCGGACGGTGGCCGAGCTGGAGCAGCGGGCCGCCGAACTCCTCGACGTACCGCACGTGGTGGCGGTCTCCAACTGCACCGCCGGGCTGATGCTGGTGCTGCAGGCCGCCGGGGTGGGCGAGGGCCGGCCGGTGCTGATGCCGGGCTTCACCTTCTCGGCCACCGCGCACGCCGCGCACTGGGCGGGCGGCACCCCGCTGTTCGCCGAGGCCAGGGAGGTGGACATCACGCTGGACCCGGCCGACGCCGAGGCCAGGCTGAAGGCCGCCGACCGGCCGGCCGCGCTGATGGCCACGCACGTCTACGGCACCCCCTGCCAGACCGAGGAGCTGCAGCGGATCGCCGACGCGGCCGGGCTGCCGCTGGTGTACGACTCCGCGCACGGTTTCGGCTCCAGCCGCAAGGGCGTGCCGGTGGGCAACTTCGGCCTGGCCGAGGTGTTCAGCATGAGCCCGACCAAGGTGGCGGTGGCGGGCGAGGGCGGCCTGGTCGCCACCCGGGACGCGGCGCTCGCGCAGACCCTGCGGCACGGCCGGGACTACGGCAACCCCGGTGACTACAACACGCTCTTCCCCGGCCTGAACGCCCGGATGAGCGAGCTGCACGCGGCGGTCGGCCTGAGCTGGCTGGCCGAGCTGCCCGAGCGGGTGGCCCACCGGGGCGCGCTGGTGGCCGAGTTCGCCCGCGCCACGGCCGGACTGCCGGGACTGCGGCTGGCGCTGCCGGAGGAGGGCGACGTGTCGACCTTCAAGGACCTCACCCTGATCCTGGACGCCGAGGCCTTCGGCCTCACCGCGGACGAGCTGGGCCGGGCGCTGAAGGCCGAGGGCATCGACACCCGGCGCTACTTCCACCCGCCGGTCCAGCGCCAGCAGGCGTACGCCCACCTCGGCCAGGCCGAGGCGCTGCCGGTCACCGACCGGCTGGCCGCCTCGGTGCTGACCGTGCCGCTGTGGACCCAGATGGACGCCGCGACCGTCCGCAGGACCGCCGAGGCGGCGGCCCGGATCCAGCCGTATGCGGAGCGCCTGCGCGCTGCAGGGCTCTGAGACCGCGGCTTGGCGGGGCGGGGCGGGGCCGAACAACTCACTTGGACCACAAGGGGGTTGGGTGGGCAGAATGACCCGCCGGGCCCGTTGGCCCCACCCTCCCCGGCCGGTCCCCCGGCCTACTCATGGTTTGGAGTTCCCGGTGTTCAAGGGATTCCGCAGCTTCCTGCTGCGCGGAAACGTCGTGGACCTCGCGGTCGGTATCGTGATCGGCGCGGCCTTCACCGCCGTCGTCACCGGCTTCGTCACGGCCTTCCTCACCCCGCTGCTCGGTGTCGCGACCGGCGCCGTGGGTGACTACAGCAAGCGCGCCTTCGACATCGGCGGCACCAGCTTCCCGTACGGCGCGTTCCTGAACGCCCTGATCAGCTTCGTCCTGATCAGCGCGGTGATCTACTTCGCCGTGGTGCTCCCGGTCGGCCGGCTGCAGGCCCGGTTCGAGCCGGTGAAGGACGTCCCGGTGGCCAAGACCGACTGCCCGGACTGCCTCAGCTCGATTCCGGCCGCCGCCGTGCGCTGCTCGCACTGCACCTCGGAGCTGGCCGGCCGCCCCGGCTTCCCGGCCCAGGCGCTCGCCTCCCGCTAGGCCCCACCGCGCCCCGCCCGGCCCGGCAGTCCCGTACTGCCGGGCCGCGGCATGTCCGCCGACCGGCCCGGGGGCTCACGCGGTTCCGACACGCGCCCTCGGCTCGTCACCGGATTCACGGGTGCGCGCGGACACGGCCCGTTCGCCGACTGTTCGACCGCCCGTCACCCGCCGCCGCAACCCCTGAGTGGCCGGAAAACGTCGGCGAAATGTCCGATCGTCATACTTTCGAGTGAGTTGTTCTAGCGAAGAGTACGTAAACACTGGAACTCCTACGCCTCCCACTCTCCTCAGCAGGCACATTGTGGGCTTACGGTATGCCCCATGACCTCGCCCCGCTCCTACGACGGAGTCGGCTACCCCTCTCCGTCCTTCAGCTCCGGCACGCCCATCTACGACAGCCTCGTCGCAGAGCGCGGTGTCCCGCAGATCGCCCCCATCAATGTGCCCGCCGCCCTCCCGCCGGCCTCCACCGGATACGGCTACGGCACCAACTACGGTTCCGGGTACGGGACTCCGGGCTTCGACAGCCCCATGAGCAACCTGCCCGCGCTGCCGCCGGCCCGGCTCGCCCTGGGCCCGGGACCGAGCAGCGCCGCCCCGGCCACCCAGTACATCCCCACCCAGCAGTACGCCGCCGCCCCGCAGCCGCCGGTCCCCGGCTACGGCGGCCAGCAGCAGCCGTACCTTCCGCCGCAGCGCCCCGCCGCACCCGGCCCCGGCTTCCAGCAGTACCAGCAGGCCGGCCAGGCCTTCGGTGCGCAGGGCTACGCCACGGCGCCCAACTTCGCCACCCAGGCCGGCTACCAGGGCGCGCCGCAGGGCTTCAACGGCCAGGCCGCGCAGGGCTACCAGGACCAGAGCTTCGGCGGTAACCAGCTCCGCCCGGCCGCCCCGGTGGCCCCGGTCCGCCCGGTCCAGCAGCAGCGCCCGCAGTACGCCGAGCAGGGCCAGTACCCGCAGCCCGGCCACCAGGGGAACGCCTACTGACCCCAGCCACCGCACCACCTGCCCGGCCCCAGGGGGGAGCCGGACGGAGCAGGGCACCACGGTCGTCCCGAGGGCCGCCCGGACCACTCAGCACCACGGTCCGGGCGAGCCGGTGGCCCTCGTACGGAGCAGTCGCGACAACTGGCAGGATGGGCACATGCCACAGCTCACGGGACTGCACATCTACCCCATCAAGTCGACCTACCGGCTGAGCCCGGAGAGCGCTCAGGTCGAACCCTGGGGTCTGCTGGGCGACCGGCGCTGGATGCTGGTGGACGAGAGCGGCCGGGCGGTCACCCAGCGGGACGAGCCCGCCCTCGGCCAGTTCCGGGTGCTGCCCTCCCCGGACGGCTCACTGACCGTCACCGCGCCCGACGGCGACCGGCTGGAGGTGGCCGCACCGGCCACCGCGAACGGCGACCCCGAGGTCAAGGCCGAGGTGTTCGGCACCGTCTTCACCACCGCGCTGGCCGCCCCCGACGTCAACGACTGGTTCGCCGGCTACTTCCCCGGCGTCCGGCTGGTGCACCTGGACGACCCGCTGAGCCGGCCGGTCGACCCCGGGCACGCGGGCCCCGGCGACACCGTGACGATGGCCGACGGCTACCCGCTGCTGCTCACCACCACCGGCTCGCTCGTGGAGCTGAACGCCCGGATTGCCGAGGACCACCCCGACGACGAGCGCAAGGCGGCCGCCCTGCCGATGGAGCGGTTCCGCCCCAACCTGGTGGTCGACGGCACCGCCGCCTGGGCCGAGGACGGCTGGCGCCGGGTCCGGATCGGCGAGCTGACCTTCCGGGTGGCCAAGCCCTGCGGCCGCTGCCTGGTCACCACCACCGACCAGGAGACCGGCATCCGCCGCGGCCCCGAACCGCTGCGCGCCCTCGGGCGCCACCACAAGATCGGCCAGAAGCTGGTCTTCGGTCAGAACCTGATCCCCGAACGGCCCGAGGGCCACACCGGCCTGATCGGCACCCTGCACCTGGGCGACGAGCTGACCGTGCTGGAGTGACCCTTCGGAACGGGCGCGTCGGAACCGAAAACCTGCTCGCTCGTTGTAGTTGGCGTGGCAACCGGGCAGACCGTTGACTGAGGTGGGATGGCAGGTCGTCATGGCTGAGCACAGGGTCCGGGTCACGCAGGACAGCGCCTCGCGCTGGCGACGCCGCGCGGGCGAGTACGAGACCCTGGCCGAGGCGGTCGCCGCCGCCGAGCCCGGCGACACCCTGACCCTGCGGGCGGGAACCTTCCGGGAGAACGTGCTGCTGGACAAGGCCGTCGTGCTGCGCCCCGCCGACGGCCCCGGCAGCGTCCGGATCAGCCCCTCCGGCGGCATCCCGCTGACCGTCACCGCCGCCGCCCAGGTGCACGGCCTGGTGATCGAGGGCGGCGAGACCAGCGCTCCTGCGGTCCTGATCACCGGCCCCGAGGCCACCGCCGAGCTCACCGGCTGCCGGGTGGAGACCGCGGCCGCCGTCGGCATCGAACTCACCGACCGCGCCGAGGCGGTGCTCCGCGGCTGCACTGTGCTCAACCCGACCGGCCTCGGCGTACGGCTGCGCTCCGGCGCCGTCCTGCTGGCCGAGGACACCGAACTGGCCTCCTCCGCCCAGGCCGGGCTCGCCGTGCTGGACGGCGCGAGCGCCCGGCTGACCAACTGCCGGGTGCACCACGCGGGCGGCGCCGGGGTGCTGCTCGCCGAGCAGGGCAGCACCGCCGAGCTGACCGGGTGTGAGATCTACGAGATCCGCGGCAGCGGCGTCCAGGCCGAGTCGCAGGCGACCGGGCGGCTGACCGACTGCGAGATCCACCGGGTCACCGGCAACGGCCTCACCCTGGACACCGGCGCCGAGCTGACCCTGACCGGCTGCCGGGTGCACGACCTGCCGGAGAACGCCGCCGACCTGCGCCGGGGCTCCCGGCTCAGGCTGGAGCAGACCATCCTGCAGGACTTCGGCCGGGGCGCGCTCTCGGTCTGGGAGCCCGGCACCCGGGCCGAGGCGGTGGCCAGCGAGATCCACTCCAGCAGCAGCGACTTCCCCGCCGTCTGGGTCTGCGCCGGAGCCGAACTCACCCTCACCGACTGCTCGCTGCACGACCTGCGGGACGCCCTCTCGGTGCTCGACCAGGGCTCCCGGGTGACCGCCAAGGACTGCTCGTTCAGCCGGATCGGCAGCTCGGCGGTCTCGGTCAGCGGCGGCGCCACGGTCGCGCTGGCGGACTGCCGGATCCAGGAGGCCGGCACCGGGCTCTGGTTCCGCGACCACGGCAGCGGCGGGCGGCTGACGGGCTGTGAGATCTCCGAGGTGAGCACCGGGGTGATCGTCACCAAGGGCGCCGACCCCGAGCTCTCCGACTGCACGGTGCGCGGCGCGGCCGAGGCCGCCGTCTACGTCTTCGCCCAGGGCCGGGGCAGCTTCACCGACTGCCGGGTCTCGCACGGCAAGGGCTTCGGCTTCTACGTGCTGGACGGCTGCCGCACCGCGCTGACCCGCTGCCGGGCCGAGCAGAACGAGCAGGCCGGCTTCGAGTTCTCCGAGCCCGGGCCGGTCACCGAGGGCTGCATCTCCGACGACGTGGCCCCGGTCGCGCCGGAGCTGCCCGCCCCCCGGACCGCCCAACTCACCACCGCCGCCGTCCCGGTGGCCGCCGCGATCGCCCCGATCCCGGACTATCGGCCGGCCGACGAGGCGCTGGCCGAGCTGGAGTCGCTGATCGGCCTGGCCACCGTGAAGCAGGAGGTGCGCACCCTGATCGACCTGATCTCGGTCGGCCGCCGCCGCCGGGAGGCCGGCCTCAAGGCACCCTCGCTCCGCCGCCACCTGGTCTTCACCGGCTCCCCCGGCACCGGCAAGACCACGGTGGCCCGGCTCTACGGCGAGATCCTGGCCTCGCTCGGCGTGCTCCAGCAGGGCCACCTGGTCGAGGTGGCCCGGGTGGACCTGGTCGGCGAGCACATCGGTTCCACCGCGATCCGGACTCAGGCCGCCTTCGACAAGGCCAGGGGCGGCGTGCTGTTCATCGACGAGGCGTACGCGCTGGCGCCCGAGGACGGTGCCAGGGACTTCGGCCGGGAGGCGATCGACACCCTGGTCAAGCTGATGGAGGATCACCGGGACGAGGTGGTGGTGATCGTCGCCGGGTACACCGTCGAGATGGAGCGCTTCCTGAGCGCCAACCCCGGGGTGTCCTCGCGGTTCTCCCGCACCGTCACCTTCCCGGACTACTCCGCCGCCGAGCTGCTGGAGATCGCCCGCTCGCAGTGCGCCGAGCACGAGTACGCCCTCGCCGGGCCGACCGAGGGCGCCCTGCTGGAGCACTTCGCCGGGCTGGAGCGCGGCCCCGGCTTCGGCAACGGCCGGACCGCCCGGCAGGTCTTCGAGACCATGGTGGAGCGGCACGCGATGCGGGTGGCCCAGCTGGCCGACCCGTCCACCGAGGAGCTCCAGCTGCTGGTGCCCGCCGACCTGCCGGTCCCCTCGCCCCGTACCGGTGCGACGATCTGACAGGATGGCGGAGGAATCCACCGAAAGGCCGATCAGATGTCCGACACCAGCAACCTGCTCGCCGAACAGCGCAGGGCGCTGATCCTCGACGAGGTCCGGCGGCGTGGCGGGGTCCGGGTCAACGAACTGACCCAGCGCCTGAACGTGTCCGACATGACGATCCGTCGGGACCTGGACGCGCTGGCCAGGACCGGCGCGGTCGAGAAGGTGCACGGCGGCGCGGTCGCACCCGGCGCACCGCTCGCCCACGAGCCCGGCTTCGAGGCCAAGTCCTCGCTGGAGCCCTCCGCCAAGGAGCAGATCGCCAAGGCCGCCGCCGCCCTGGTCACCCCCGGCAGCGCGATCGCCCTCTCCGGCGGTACCACCACCTACGCACTGGCCCAGCAGCTGCTGGAGATCGACCGGCTGACCGTGGTGACCAACTCGGTGCCGGTCTCCGAGGTCTTCGAACGGGCCCGCCGCAAGGGCGTCGGCGCGGCCACCACCGTGATCCTCACCGGCGGCGTCCGCACCCCCTCCGACGCCCTGGTCGGCCCGGTCGCCGACCGGGCGATCCGCTCGCTCCGCTTCGACCTGCTCTTCCTCGGCGCCCACGGCCTCTCCACCGAGGCCGGCCTGAGCACCCCCAACCTGGCCGAGGCCGAGACCAACCGCGCCCTGATCGACTCCGCCCGCCGCACCGTGGTGGTCGCCGACCACACCAAGTGGGGCGTGGTCGCGCTCTCCACCATCGCCCCGCTCACCGCCGTGGACAGCTGGGTCACCGACCCGGGCCTCCCGGCGCCGGCCGCCGCCGAGGCCCGCGCGCAGCTGCGCGAGCTGCTGCTCGCGGACTGAGCCTGCTGCTGCCCGCCTGCTACTCGCTGTCCACCAGCGGGAGTTCGTAGTGCAGCGAGTCGCCGTCCGTACGGACCAGCGCCAGGCCCGCCTTGCGGAGCACGCCCTGGGAGGCCGGGTTGTCGGTCGTGGTCTCCGCCCGGAACACCAGCGCGCCCGCCGACCTGGCGTGCGCCAGCACCGCGAGCACCGCCTCGGTCGCGTACCCCTGGCCGCGGGTGGCCTCGGCCAGGCCGTAGCCGACCTCGACCCCGCCGTTCTCGTCCGGGCCGCCGTGGAAGCCGATGCCGCCGATCGCGGCGCCGTCCTCGCGGCGGCGGATCTCGAAGTTGCCGAACGGGTGCGGGTCGTTGCCGTCCTGACAGCCCTTCAGGAACATCCGGGCCCCCGTCTTCTCCCCTTCGGCCGGGTAGCCGGGCGCCCAGAGGTCGGTGGGCCCGGGTTCGCCGGCCACCACCCGCCCTGCCTCCTCGGGGGTGAAGGGGTGCAGGGTCAGGCGTTCAGTCAGAAGATCATCCATGGCGCACTGACTATCATCCGGCCGCTTCCGCACGCCAGCGGTTATTCAGCCCAGCCCGCCCTCACCCTTGAGGAACCGCTCCAACTCGTCCACGTGCGGGGCGATGTCGATGCCCTGGCCGGCCAGCCAGTCGTCGGAGTAGTACTTGTCCAGGTAGCGGTCGCCCGGGTCGCAGATCAGCGTCACCACGCTGCCGCGCTGCCCGGCCGCCCGCATCTCGGCGACGATCCGCAGCGCGCTCCACAGCCCCGTCCCGGTCGACGCCCCGGCCGTCTTCCCGAGCACCCGCTCCAGCACCCGCATCGCGGCGATCGACGCGGCGTCCGGCACCTTCATCATCCGGTCGATCGCCCCGGGCACGAAGCTCGGCTCCATCCGAGGACGCCCGATCCCCTCGATCCGGGACCCCCGGTCACAGGTGGCGTCCGGGTTGTGGTCGACCCAGCCCTCGAAGAAGCAGGAGTTCTCCGGGTCGGCGACGCAGATCCGGGTGTCGTGCTGCTGGTAGTGCACGTACCGCGCGATGGTGGCCGAGGTACCGCCCGTCCCGGCGGTGGCGACGATCCAGGCCGGCTCCGGGTGCGGCTCCAGGCTCAGCTGAGCGAAGATCGACTCGGCGATGTTGTTGTTCCCCCGCCAGTCGGTGGCCCGCTCCGCGTAGGTGAACTGGTCCATGTAGTGCCCGCCGGTCTGCTCGGCCAGCTGCGCCGAGACCTCGTAGACCTCACAGGCACTGTCGACAAGGTGACACTCGCCGCCGTGGAACTCGATCAGGTCGATCTTGGCCTGGCTGGTCGTCTTCGCCATCACCGCAACGAACGGCACCCCGATCAGCTTGGCGAAGTACGCCTCCGACACCGCCGTCGACCCACTGGACGCCTCGATCACCGGCTTCCCCGGCCTGATCCACCCGTTGCACAGCGCGTACAGGAACAGCGACCGGGCCAGCCGGTGCTTCAGGCTCCCGGTCGGATGCGTCGACTCGTCCTTCAGATAGAGGTCGATCCCCCACTCCTCCGGCAGCGGGAAGCGCAGCAGGTGCGTGTCGGCCGACCGGTTCGAGTCGGCCTGGACCTTCCGGACCGCCTCCTTGAGCCAGGCCCGGTACACCGGGTCGGTACGGTCCACGTCCGTGCTCTCGCTGGCCATCGCGCTGGTCTCCTCGGTATTGCGGTCAACTCCCGTGGGCAGTACCGAGTGTAACAAGTAATTACGATAAGTAACTTTATTGATGCCCCCAGCTTCCGCTTATCTGCCATCACCCCGCACTCACTCAACGGTCGCCGTCGGTCGGTCCGGCCCATACGGTCGTGTTCCGGGGTGGGATCGTCGGCACAGGAGGCCAGGATGCAGCAGTACCGATGGGTTCTGGAGACCCAGGACGACGACGGCCACTGGTCCCGACAGGACGGTGCCCCCATGCAGAATCCCGTGGATTACGACGGGCCGCCCCAGCAAGCGGCCAACCACCTGCGGGAGGTGTTCGTGCGCACGCTCTCCATCCCCGCTCCCGGCCCCCGGGCGGTCAGGATCCGCCTCTGGGAAGGGGCCGACACTGTCGGCGAGCCCCAGGCCGAGACGGAGTGGTCACGCGAGTGACACACCCGGCCCCGACCGAACAGGGCGGCTCCCGTCCGCCGGCTACGCGGGCGTCGGCCAGGAGTCGGCTCGGCTCCGAGCGAGATCCGCGCGCCTACCGGCCCCGCCAGGGCTGTCGGAGGGCAGGACGGCCGACGGCAGGAAGTCGGAGTCGGAACACTCCGGTTCAGCCGCACCACCGACCGCCTTCGCAGCGAGCAGGGCGCTCGCGGTCCTGGTGTTCGCGGGGTCTGCCGCCGCGGACATCAGCCCGGCGGCGTCGACGGCATCCGTCTGCGGCGGGACGACCAGCAGGCTCAGCCGGTGCGGGGCGTACGAGCACACCATGATCATGTGCTCATCCTGCTCGGTGGTGAACCAGCCCGCGTGGACGGTGTGGCCCGCAACCGGGATCCGCGAAGGGATGACCGGCCACTGTGCGGGGTTCACGGTGATCCGGGTGACCCTGCCCCACCGCCGGTCGAGTTCGGCGGCCAGGGAGGGGAGTTCGAGAAGAAGATCACGCGACCGGGGCCACCAGGCCCCGTCCAACCGGCCGGCCCGTACGCCGTCGGGCGCAAGGGACAGCCGCAGGGTGGGTTCGGGGGTGGTCGGCATCGTCGCACGATCGAGGATCTGAGCCATGATCAGAGACCTGTCTCCGAACCCGCCGACCAGGGCCGAGCCCGGGATAGCCGTTCACCGGAGACGACGCCAGTATCAGGGGTCCGGCATGCGAAGTGCCTTCGGTGACGCCCAGGCTACTCTCCTGTACCGTCCGAATCCGGCATGGCCGCGAGGCCGACTGCTCCGCCCCGGCATCGCGGGCATCGAGGAACGAACGCCCGGACCATGAGCGGTCCGGACCTTCAAGCAGGCGGACGATACGCGATTCGGACTCGTGAGGGTTGCCCTCAACACGCTTTCCAAGCGGGCGATCCTCAGTTGGGCACTGGTATCCAAACGCGCCCCCCAGCTGTCGCTACCCGGCGGCGGGGATCCGGACGGCGTTGCCGCTGACGCGGATGCGCGGGTCGCCGGAGCGGAGCTCGACGCGGAGGCGACCCGGGCGGCCGAGGTCGTGGCCCTGGTGGAGGGCCAGGACGGCGTCCGGGGTGGTGGCGCCGAGGTCGCGGAGGTAGGCACCGAGGGCGGCGGCTGCTGCGCCGGTGGCCGGGTCCTCGACCACGCCGCCGACCGGGAAGGGGTCGCGGACGTGGAAGACCGTGTCCGACTCGCGCCAGACCAGTTGAAGGGTCGTCAGGTCACGGTCCGTCATGAAGCGGGCCAGGCCGTCGAAGTCGTACGCGAGGTCGGCCAGCCGCTCGCGGGTGGCGGCGACGAGAACGAGGTGCCGGGCACCGGCGTACGCGATCCGGGGCGGCAGGGCGGCGTCCAGCTCGGTGGCGGACCAGCCGAGCAGCGCGAGCGCCTCGGCGACGTCAGCCGCCGAAACCTCCAGGACATGCGGCTCGACGCTGGTCAGCGTCGCCTCCAGCGCGTCGGGACCGGCCGTGACCGCGACCGGGACGGGCCCGGCTCCGGTCTCGAACAGCAGCTCGCCGGCCCCGATCCGCTCGGCCAGCGCGACGGCGGTGGCCACGGTGGCGTGACCGCAGAACGGGACCTCCGCCAGCGGGCTGAAGTAGCGCACCGCGAAGCTGCGTTCGGACGCACCCGGGGTGAGGAAGGCGGTCTCGGAGTAGCCGAGCTCGGCCGCGATCGCGAGCTGGGCGGCGTCGTCGAGCCCGGTGGCGTCGAGTACCACGCCGGCGGGGTTGCCACCCGCCGGGTCGGCGGTGAACGCGGCGTATCGGAGCACCTCAGGGGCGTTGTCGGTCATGCCCGTCGGCAACACCGCCGCCCGGCCGCCCATTCCCGGTAACACTCAACCCACCTCGGTCACCGGGGTTTAACCCGCCAGCCCTGCTCGGCATCCGGATGAGACCCGGCGGCAAATCCCGCGTCATGACGGTCGGTCAGGCTGAGCACACCACAACGTCCCGGAAGGACACACCATGAGCGACTTCGCCTTCCTTGCCAGCACCCTCGCCGGTCTCTACGCCGAGACGGACGACGGCTCCGGCGCCCCGCAGCGCGTGTCCGGCCACGAGGCCGACCGCCTGGCCACCCTCCCCCGCCACGAACACCGCCCGCCCCGGGCCGCCCGTCGCCCTCGCCTCACCGCGCGTCGGCAGGCCTGACTCACCCCACGCCGAGACCCACATCGAGCAGCTCCGAGGCGCTCTCGATGACTTCGTCCAGCACGTCGCGGGAGCCGATCAGGTCGGTGATCAGACGGTTGATCCGGTCGCGTTCGACGCCGAGTTCGTCGACCAGTTGCGGGGTGGCGCGCTCGCTCGGGCCGCCGTCCGTGTCCCGCATGCAGGGCAGCAGTTGGGCGATCTTCCGGCTGTTCAGCCCGGCCGCGTAGAGCGCCTGGAACCGGATCACCCGGTCCACCGCCCAGTCACCGTAGGTGCGTTGGCCGCCGGGGGTGCGTTCGGACCGGAGCAGGCCCTGGGTCTCGTAGTAGCGGAGCGACCGCTCGCTCACCCCGGTGTCCCGCGCCAGTTCACCGATTCGTTCTGCCCGCCCCACTCCTCCGCCGGCCAACTGATCGCCGCCGAGGCGTCCGCCTCGATCCTGGTGGGCCAGGGCTACCCCAACTTGGCTTCCTCCCTGCCCTGAAGGACGGGGATTCCGGCCGCACGTTCCGTGCAGGGACTTCACCGTTCCCGAACTCCTGACGTCGCATTAGGCTCCCGTTGACCGAAGATCGTCAACAGCGGGGAGAGAACACCTCATGCGCGTCAAGGACTTCGATCACCTGGTGCTGAACGTCCAGGACGTCGAGCGGGCCCTGGAGTTCTACTGCGGGCCGCTCGGCCTGGCACCGGTCCGGGTCGAGGAGTGGCGGGCCGGAAAGGCGCCGTTCCCATCGGTCCGGGTCAGCCCGACCACCATCATCGACCTGGTCGCCCATGAGCGCGGCGAGTCCAACGTCGACCACTTCTGTCTGGTGGTCGAGCCGCTGGACTGGCAGGAGGTGCTCGACTCCGGCGCCCTCACCGTGCTGGAGGGCCCGGTCGACCGATACGGCGCGCGCGGCAGCGCCCGGTCGGTCTACGTCCAGGACCCGGACGGCAACGTGATCGAGCTGCGCTGGTACCCGGCGGACGCCCGTCAGCCCGGCAGCGGCAGCACCGACTGAGGGTCGTTCAGGTACGGCGCCCAGGCGAGTTCGGCCGCGCCGACCAGGCCCGCGTGGGTGACCTCGGCGGACACTATCGGCACCCGGCCGCTGCGGCCCCAGAGACAGCGCTCGGCGACCACCGAGGCCAGCCGGTCGGGAGCGGCGGCCAGCAGGTCGAGGTGCAGTCCGCTGAGCACGATCCGGTCGGGATTGAGGATGTTGACCAGCCCGGCCAGGCCGAGGCCGAGGCGGTCCACCACGTGGTCGACGGCGGCCCGGGCGGCCGGGTCGTCGGCGGCGGCGCGGGCCAGCTCGCGGGCCTGGGCGAGCAGCGGCCGGTCCGGGTCGGGGGTACGGCCTGCGGCGGCGAACAGGGCGTCGGGGTCGGTCTCCGAGTTGAGGCAGCCCCGGTTGCCGCACAGGCACGGCCGCCCCTGCGGATCGACCGTCAGGTGGCCGACCTCCAGGGCGAGTCCGGCGCTGCCGGTGTGCAGCCGGCCGTCGATCACCAGCGCGCCGCCGACGCCCCGGTGGCCGGAGGTCACCAGCAGCAACTGCTGGGCACCCCGCCCGGCGCCGTGCCGGTGTTCCGCCAGCGCGGCCAGGTTGGCGTCGTTGGCGACCGCGCTCGGGAACGGGTACTGCGCCCGGGGGCCCTGGTCGGCCTTGCGCACCTGCTCGGCGAACAGGTCGGCCACCGGCGTACCGCTCGGCCAGGCGAAGTGCAGGGCCACCAACGCGGTGCCGTCCGGTTCGGTGACGGGGTTGGGCAGGGCGAGAGCGGTGCCGAGGCAACGTCGGCTGCTCGCCCGGGCCAGTTCGGCCCCGGCCTCGGCGACGGCGCGCAGCATCCGGACCGGACCGGTGGCCGGGGGCAGCGGCAGGTGGACGGGCGGTTCGAGCTGACCGCCGAGGCCGACCAGCGCGAGGCTCAGTCCGTCCGCGTGGATCTGGGCCGCGATCACCACCGGACCGGCGGGGTCGACGGCCAGTCGGTGCGAGGGGCGCCCGCGCCCGCCACCGGCCGGGCTGGAGTCGACGGTGATCAGGCCGAGGGCCTCCAGTTCGGCGCTGACCGCCCCGGCGGTGGCTCTGGTCACCTCGAGCGCGTTGGTCAGCGCGGAGCGGGTCGGGGCCTGCCCGGTGTGCACCAGCGCGAGCGCGGGGCCGAGCAGGGTGCGCCCCCGGTCGGGCGCGGCACGCCGGGCGTGGGCGCCGGTGCCCTCGGCTGCGGTCAGGCGCGGGAGAGCGGCCGAGAGCGCGGAGCCGCCCGTCCGCGCCCCTGGGCGCTCCTCGGCGGTCCGACCCTGAGCGCGAGCTGACGGTTCGGCAGATTCCCCGCGGCGGCGGGCATCACCGGACGGCGGCGGACTTGAAGGTGTGTGCGGCACTCCCCTATTCTGCTTTTGTGCCGCTACTAAACAAAACCCGCGTCCGTTCAGCAGCCCACAACCACCCGGTCGGCCCAGCGCCTGCCCCAGTCTGGACCACCGCCCGGATCGCCCTGACCGCCTTCTTCGCCGTCGACGGCTTCCTGTTCGCCGCATGGGTGGTCCGGATCCCCGACATCCGCGCCCAGGTCGACGCCTCGCACAGCGCACTCGGCCTGGCCCTGCTCTGCCTCTCGGCCGGTGCCGTGGCCACCATGCCCCTGATCGGCCGACTCTGCGTCAGGTACGGCAGCCGCCCAGTCACCGTCGCCTCGCTGGCCGCCCTCAGCCTCGCCGTCCTGCTTCCCGCGCACACCGGTTCGGTGCTCACCCTGGGCGCCGCCCTGCTGCTCTTCGGTGCGGCCTACGGCGCCGCCAACGTCAGCATGAACAGCGCCGCCGTCGACCTGGTGGTCGAACTCCGACGCCCCGTCATGCCCAGCTTCCACGCCGGGTACAGCCTCGGCGGCCTGCTCGGCGCAGCCGTCGGCGGACTGCTCGCAGGCACCCTCAGCACCGCCTGGGCCCTCGCGCTCAGCGGCGGGCTCGGCCTGCTGGTCACCACGGTGGCCGGCACCGCCCTGCTCAGGACCGCCACCGTAACCAAGCCCGCCCCCGTCGCCACCGCCAAGCCCCCCGTACGCCAACCCGCCCGGAACGCCCGCCTGTTGGTGGTCCTGCTCGGTCTGGTGGCACTCTGCGACGCCTACGGCGAGGGCGCGCTCGCCGACTGGGCCACCCTGCACCTGACCGACGACGTGCACGCGAGCGCCGGTCTGGCCGCCACCGGCTACGGCGCGTTCGCCTTCGCGATGACCGCCGGGCGGCTCGGCGGCACCTGGCTCTCCGTCCGGGCCGGGCAGACCCGGGTGATGGTGGTCGGCGGACTGACCGCCGCCACCGGCATGCTCGTCGCCGCGCTCTCCCCCGCCGTGCCGCTGGTGCTGGTCGGCTTCGTCCTGGTCGGCCTCGGCCTGGCCAACATCTTCCCGCTCGCCATCGCCGCGGCCGGCGCGGCGGGCGGACCGCAGGGCGTCGCCACCGCCTCCACCCTCGGCTACGCGGGCATGCTGGTCGGACCGCCGGTGATCGGCTTCCTCGCGGACGCCACCACCCTGCCGATCGCCCTCACCACCGTCGCCGCCACGGCCACGCTGGCCGCCGCCCTCTCGCTGCTCGTCCGGCCGAAGCCCGCCGCCCACTGACCCTTGCAGCCTCCGGCCCTTCCTCAGCCGTCCCGCCCGATCCGGAACGACGCCATCTCGAGGCCGTACCAGCGGTCGGTGAGGCCCGTGGCCATCATCCCCAGCCGCCGGCACACCGCCATCGACGGCTCGTTGCCGGGCCGGACCACCGCGTGGATCTCCGCCAGGCCGTCCGCGAAACCCTTGGCCAGCGCACCCCGGGCCGCCTCGGTGGCGAAGCCGTGGCCCCAACTGTCCGGGTGCAGGTGCCAGCCGACCTCCACCTCACCGTCCCCGTCCGGCAGGGGCAGCAGCAGGACGGACCCCACCACCGTCCCGATGTCCCGCCGCTGCACCGCCCACACCCCGTAGCGGGGATCGGCCGAGCGCGCCCGGCAGCGCTCCACCAGCGCCGCCGCCTCGTCCGGTGTCTCGAGCGCGCGGGGCGCACTGCCCAGCCACTTCGCCACCTCCCAGCGGGAGTAGATGTCGAACGCACGCTCCTGGTCGGCCTCGTCCCACAGCCGTACGCTCAGCCGGTCGGTCTCGAACACGGTGTCCTCCAGTCCTGGGCAACTGACCGTCATGCTGCCGGATCGGTCCGCGCCGGTGCGCGGGAATTCCGCCTCGTCCGGGCAGCGCCAGATCCTCGCCGGGGCAGCAGCGCTTACCCTGGGAGACCCGGTCCCGGGCCGACCGGCCCGGCGTGAGCAGCGAGGCAGTGCAGATGACGACGGTTCAGGTACTCCGCGCCGACCAGCGCCCGGCCACCCCGTGGCTGAACGGCGGCGGCATCACCCGCGAGGTGGCGGGGCACCCGGCCGGGGCCGGGCTGGCCGACTTCCACTGGCGGGTCAGCCTGGCGGACGTCGCGCAGGGCGGCCCGTTCTCCCGCTTCGAGGACGTCGACCGGGTGATCACCGTGGTGGAGGGCACGGGCATGGCCCTCACCGTGGCGGGCTCCGAGCACCGGCTCGCCGAACCGTTCCGCCCGTTCGCCTTCCCCGGTGACGCCGAGACCGGCTGCGAGCTGCTCGGCGGCCCGGTGGTGGACTTCAACGTGATGACCCGTCGGGGCCAGGCCGCCGCCGAGGTCGAGGTGGCGGACGGGCAGCGCACCGTCACCGTCCCGCCGGACGCGACGGTCCTGCTGGTCTGCCTCTCCGGCACGGCCGAACTCGGCGCTGCGGACGTCCACTTGGGCCGCTACGACGCCGCTCTGATCGACGGCCCCGGCGAGCAGCAGCTCCGGGTCGACGGCCGTACGGCGGTGGTGACGATCCGCCGGACCGCCTGAGCCCTGACGCATGTGGTCTGGACCTGTCGAGGGTGGCGGCCGCAGACTGCTGCGATGAGCATCGACTTCCCCGTCCACGGGCTGATGGTGCCCGAGCCGCATGTGCTGCCGTTCGCCATCGGGTCGTTCGACACCATCGGGGAGCTGTCCCGGGCCGGGTTCCCGCACCGGCACTCGTTCTACGAGATCGTGCACGTCACGGGCGGGCGCGGCACCCACGTGGTCGACCTGGCGCACTGGCCGCTCGACCCGCCGCACCTGTGCGTGATCGCGCCGGGGCAGGTGCACTACTGGGACGAGGTGGACGGCCTCACCGGCCAGGTGCTGATCTTCAACGAGGACTTCCTGCTCTCGCACCCGGAGGACATCGCGGCGCTCCGCACGCTGGCCGCCCGCCCGTGGCTACGGCTGACCGGATCCGACCACGAACTCCCCGCCCTGATACACGAGTTGGAGCGGGAGTACCGGACCCTGGCGGACGGCTACCCCGGGGTGCTCCGCTCGTACCTGCACATCCTGATCGTCCGGGCCCTGCGCGCCTCGGCGCCGGGCGCGGAGCCGGTGACACCCGGCCGTACGGACGAACTGGTCGCGGCTTTCCGCCAGTTGATCGCCGAGCCGGGACGGTCGGTGGCGGACTGTGCCCGACAGCTGGGGGTCTCGACCGGCCATCTGCACGCGCTGGTCAAGCAGGCCACCGGCCGGACACCGGGCCGGCTGATTCGCCAGCAGCAGACCATGACGGCCAAACTCCTGCTGACCCGAACAGATCTGACGGTTCGCCAGATTGCGAAGGAGTGCGGCTTCGGCGACCCGGCGTACTTCTGCCGGTTCTTCCGGCGGGAGACCGGGATGACGCCCGGGGAGTTCCGGGGCAACGCCGGAGGAAATCACCACGATCCCCGGCTGGAGTCCATCGCCGCACCCCTGGAAGGACCGTAGGTTCACAGCTGGCCGCCGCGCCGTTCCCGGCACCGTCGGCTGTCATGAGCCCCTCATGGCCACACCCCCACGGTGGCCATGCCTCCCCGTCCCCAGGAGACCCCCATGTCCGACCAGGACGCACCTCAGGTGCAGGAACCCCAGGTGCCCGAGCGGCTGTTGAGCCGCAAGACGCTGCTGAAGGCGGTCGCCATGGCCGGCGCCGCCCCGCTGCTGCTCGGGGTGGGCACGGCGCTCGCCCGCGACCAGCGCGGCACCGGCGTGGCCCCCGAGCTCACCCCCGACTGCGACGACGGTGACGACCCGACCGTCCCGCAGACCGAGGGGCCGTACTTCAAGCCCAACTCCCCGCTGCGCACCTCGCTGGTGACGGCGAGCACCCCGGGCACCCGGCTCACCGTCAGCGGGTACGTCTTCGGCTCCGCCTGCCTGCCGATCGCCAATGTGCTGCTGGACTTCTGGCAGGCCGACAACAACGGCGCCTACGACAACACCGGGTTCACCTTCCGGGGCCACCAGTTCACCGACGCCCAGGGCGCGTTCAGCCTGAGCACGATCGTGCCCGGCCTCTACCCGGGCCGCACCCGGCACATCCACGTCAAGGTCCAGGCCCCGAACCGGCCGGTGCTCACCACCCAGCTGTACTTTCCCGACGAGCCCCGCAACAGCACCGACTCCATCTTCGACGCCCGGCTGCTGATGACCGTCCGGCAGATCGGCTCCGGCAAGGAGGGCACCTTCGACTTCGTGCTGAACGTCCCGCAGACCCCGAGCCCCAGCCCCTCCCCGACCGGAAGCCCGACCGCCACACCCACCGCCACTCCTACCCCCACCCCCACGCCCACCGGCGGCAGTTGGGCCCCCGGCACCGCCTACCGGGCCGGCGACCGGGTCACCTACGGCGGCGCGTCGTACCAGTGCCTCCAGGCCCACACCTCGATGACCGGCTGGGAGCCGCCGAACGTCCCCGCGCTCTGGCGCCGGCTCTAGTGAACCGGGTCGGGCGGGCGTCCAGCCGGGCGCCCACCCGACCCTCGGGGCAAACTGGTTGCCCGCCGCCCGCAATGCCGTGATGATGACGTTATGTCACGTACCTTCGAGGACCTCGTCGCCGAGGCCGAATCCGTCTCCGTGGACGGCTGGGACTTCTCCTGGCTGGACGGCCGGGCCACCGAGCAGCGCCCCTCCTGGGGCTACCAGCGCACCGTCGGTGCCCGGCTGGCCGGGGTCTCCGCCGCGCTGGACATCCAGACCGGTGGCGGCGAAGTCCTGGCCGGGGCCGGGAAGTTCCCGCCGGTGATGGCCGCCACCGAGTCCTGGCCGCCGAACGTGGCGAAGGCGACCGCGCTGCTGCACCCGCTCGGCGCAGTGGTGGTGGCCGCCCCGGACGAGCCGCCGCTGCCGTTCGCGGACGGTGCCTTCGACCTGGTGACCAGCCGTCACCCAGTGCGGCCGTACTGGTCGGAGATCCACCGGGTGCTCCGGCCCGGCGGCACGTACCTGGCCCAACACGTCGGCCCGGCCAGCGTGTTCGAGCTGGTCGAGTACTTCCTCGGGCCGCTGCCCGCCGAGGCGTACCGGGGCCGGCACCCCGATGACGAGCGCGCGCAGGCGGAGGCGGCGGGGCTGGAGATCGTCGACCTCCGGTCCGAACGGCTGCGGACGGAGTTCCTCGACATCGGCGCGGTGGTCTACTTCCTGCGCAAGGTCATCTGGATGGTCCCCGGCTTCACCGTCGAGCAGTACCGCGACCGGCTGCGCGAGCTGCACGAGCAGATCCGGGCCGAGGGGCCGTTCGTGGCGCACTCGGCCCGCTTCCTGGTCGAGGCCCGCCGACCCCGCTGACCGGGCGTACCGTCAGGAGCCCTCGCCGGGCAGCCGCAGGTCCCAGCCGATCAGTTCGCGGAGCTGATCTGCGGTCAGGTCCCCCGGCAGGGCGGTCGGCGGCTCGTGCCGGAACGGCGGCTGCCAGCCCTCGGCCTCGGACCAGCTGCGCACCACCTTCGCCGGGGCGCCCGCGACCACGGCGAAGTCGGGCACCTCGCCGCGTACCACCGAACCGGCCGCCACCACCACGTTCCGCCCCAGCTTCGCGCCGGGCAGGATCACCGCACCGGTGCCGATCCAGCTGCCGGAGCCGATCTCCACCGGCTCGTTGCGCGGCCACTGCTTGCCGATCGGCAGCTCGGTGTCGTGGTACGAGTGCGCGGTGTCGGTGATGTAGACGAAAGGCCCCGTCCAGACATCGTCCCCGAGGGTGATCGACTGGTGGCCGACCAGATGGCTGCCCCGGCCGATCACGCAGCCGCCGCCGATCCGCACGATCGGCTCGTCCCCCAGGTCGAGCCCGGGCACGAACCCGGCCGAGATGGTGACGCGTTCGCCGATGATCGAGAACGGGCCGATGGTGATCCACTGCTCGTTGAACACCGTCCCGAGCGGGAAGGCCAGCTTGGTGCCGTCCCCCAGCTCGCGGAACCGGTACGGACCGGGGCTCTGGTTGGAGACCGCGCCGACCCCCTGGACCCAGGCCCACCCCCGGTGCACCAGCCGCCCGGCGGCCCGGCGGCCTCGGGCGCGGACTGCGGCGAGCAGGGAACTGGAGTTCGGCATGACTCCCACGCTATCGGTCCTGACCGGTCGGTAACACCGGGAGGGAGCAAGCTCACACCGGGTCGGGCCTGGCCGCCTTCACCCCGTGCACGGCGGCGTACTCGGCCACCAGCCACGGGCCGAGCTCCTCGGTGAACATCCGCAGCACCTCCCGGTCCCCGGTCGGCGCGAGCGCCACCTCGGCGGCGGTGCGCAACTGCTCGGCCCGCTCCGGGTAGTAGCCGCCGGCGATCTCGGCGGAGTGGGTGAGATCGCTGGTCCACCCTTCCCATCGGGGCATCACCAGGGTGAACGCGGTCCTGACGAGCCGTCGGGCCACGGCCCGGTTCAGGGTGCGCGGGTCGGTACGGCTGTCGCGCCAGCGCGGCAGCGCGAGCGCCAGGTCACCGTTGGTCTCCCTGGCCAGCAGCGAGGTCGGCCGGTACCTCGGCAGCTCGGCGGCCAGGTCCGGGCCGAGCAGCGGAGTGCACAGGCAGGCCAGGAACCAGCCGAGGTCGTACCGTTCGAGCTCGCTGAGCAGGGTGGCGGTGTCGAAGAGCAGGATGCCGACGCCGTCGACCACACCGTGCCCGGCGTCCAGCGCGGCTCCCAGGGCCGCCGCGTCGGCGCGGTCCGCCTCGGTCGGCGGCCGGTGCAGGGCGAGCAGCAGGTCCAGGTCGGACCGGCCCGGGCGGGCGGTGCCGCGCGGGATGCTGCCGTACAGGTAGCCACTGTGCAGCCGGTCCGGACCGAAGGCGTCGGCGATGCCGCGCCGGGCTGCCTCGACCAAGGGGCCGAACTCCGGCTGCACGCGGTCGAGCGAGCCCTCGCGCGCGATGAAGCCCTGGTCGTCCAGCCCCTTGTCGATCATGCTCCGTACGGTACTACTCCGCCCAGGGGGCCGGGCGGCGCTCCAGGAACGCCCGCATGCCCTGCTGCGCCTCGGCCGAGCCGAACAGCCTGGCCGACTGGGTCACCCGCTCGTCCGCATCCCGCTCGAACGAGGCCACCACCTCGGCGTTGGCCAGTCGCTTGCTCTCGGCCAGCCCCTGCGGGGAGCACAGCCGGAACGCGTCCAGCAGCACCTTCGCGGCCGCTGACGGGTCGTCGGCCGCCTCGGTGATCAGACCGATCCGGGCCGCCTCGGCGGCATCGAAGGTCTCACCGGTCAGGTAGTAGCGGGAGGCGGCGCGCGGGTCCAGCTTGGGGCGCAGCGGGAGCGAGATCACGGCGGGCGCCAGGCCGAGCCTGACCTCGGTGAACGCGAAGGTGGCCAGCGGTCCGGCCACCACCAGGTCGGCGGCGCCGAGCAGGCCGAGCCCGCCCGCCCGGACGTGCCCGTTCACCAGCGCGACCACCGGCTTCGGGCAGTCCACGATCGCCCGCTGCAGGTCCACCAGTCCGCGCGGACCGACCGTCGGGTCCGCCCCGGTCGCCTCGGTCAGGTCGGCCCCGGCGCAGAACACCTTCCCGGTGTGCCCGAGCACCACCGCCCGCACGGCGGGATCCGCCGCCGCCTCGGCCAGTCCCTGCGTCAGCTCGGCCATCAGCCTGCTCGACAGGGCGTTGCGGTTGTGCGGGGAGTCCAGCTCCAGGGTGGTCACGGCATCGGCGGTGCTGACGCGGACGAAAGGTACCTCGCGGGTCATCGCGAAACTCCTGCTTTCCGGCTGAGGGTGGCGCGGAACGGACCGGTGGGCCCGCCCGGACAGGACTCTGACATGCCCACCCGCCTCCGGGCCAGAGGCCCCACCAGGTCCACCGGGAGAAACCCGCTGGTCCGGCCGGGGCGACTGCGGCAGCATCGGGCCCATGTTCACCGACCGACTGCTGCTGCTCGCGCCCCGGATCAACGAGACCGGCCTGCAACTGCTCACCGCCGCCCACGCCCGCGGCCTGCCCGCCCGCACCGCGACCGGCTGGCGGGCACCGCAGGACGTACCGCCGCTGGTGCACCTGTACGGCGGCCCGCTGTACGCCGACGCGGTCGGGCGGGAGCTGGGGGTGGCCGCGCTGGAGGAACTGCCGGGCTGGCTGGCGGAGTTGCCCCGGGAACTGACCCGCCGTTCGGTCGAGCTGCTGCCCCTCGTCGAGGCCAGGGCGCTGCGCCGACGGGCGTTCTGCAAGCCGCCGTCCGACAAGCTGTTCGCGGCCCAGGTCTACCAGGACGGCTCCGGCCTGCCGGGGCCCGACGCCCTGCCGGACGACCAGCCGGTGCTGGTCAGCGAGGTGGTGACGTTCCGTCGGGAGTACCGGCTGTTCGTGCTGGACGGCGCGGTGCGGACCGGTAGCCGGTACGCGGTCGACGGTGAGCTGGACGTGGCGCCGTTGGCCGAGGATCCGTTGCACCGGGAGGTGGCCGCGTTCGCCGCCGAACTGCTGGCGGCGGGTACGGCCGGGCTGCCCAGTGCGGTGGTGGTCGACGTCGGCCTGCTGGCGGACGGTGGGTGGGCCGTGGTGGAGGCCAACCCGGCCTGGGCCAGCGGGGGTTACGCCTGTGATCCGGACGGGGTGCTCGACGTGGTGCTCCGGGCGGCCGGTCCGCTGAGCGAGCTCCGCGCGGCGGACCGGCCGTACTGCCGGGAGCTGCCGGTCGTCACGGGGTGACGGGCGCCGGCGGCCTGGTGCGCTGGGCCCAGCGGACGGTCGGCGGCATCGCGACGGCGGCGGCCAGCATCAGGGCGCCGAGCAGGATCCAGCCGAACAGGCCGTTGGTGATCACCACCGTGGTGACCAGCACCGGGCCGAGCATCAGCGCGGCGGCCGAGCCGGAGTTGAAGACCCCCTGGTACGAGCCGTGATTGCCGTCACCCGCCAGGTCGTAGCTGAGCGCCCAGCCGGCCGCCTGGCAGAAGATCTCGCTGAACGTCTGGCAGGCCACCCCGGCGATCAGCAGCACGGCGGCCAGCCAGCCCGGCAGGCCGTGGGCCAGGCCGATCAGCAGGCAGGAGGCGGCGATCAGCAGCCCGCCCCGGCGGAAGATCCGGGCGGCGGCGGTCGGCTCCTCGGTGCCCCGGGTGGCACGGACCTGGAGCAGCACCACCAGCACGGTGTTGACGATCAGTGAGACCGCGACCAGCACCCGGGGCGCCTCGGTGTGCTCCACCACCCAGAGCGGGATGCCCACCTCCAGCATCGGGAACTGCAGGCAGAGCAGCCCGTTCAGCACGGTCACCGCCAGGAACGGCCGGTTGCGCAGCGCGGGGTTCCCGGTCCGCTCGCCCGGCAGCTTCGGGGCGACGGTGCGCGGCGGCACCGTGAGCGCGCCGTACATCAGCGCGACCACCGCGAAGCTGACCGCGTCGGCCAGCAGCGCCGTCACGTACGCGTTCCGGGTGTCCACGTGCAGCGCGAGCGCAGCGACGGCCGTCCCCGCGCCGATCCCGACGTTGGTGACCACCCGCAGGTAGGCCCGGCCGGCCACCCGCTTGTCGGCGGGCAGCACCTCGGCGTACAGCGCGTTGCGGACGGCGGCCGAGCCCCGGTCGAGGGCGGCCACCAGGCAGGCCAGCGGGACGAACAGCGCGAAGGAGTGCACCAGCGTGTACGCGGCGACGCCGAGCGCCTCGCCGGTCACCAGCACCACCAGTACCCGCTTGCTGCCCCAACGGTCGGCGGCCCGCCCGGCGGGCACCCCCGCCAGCACTCCGCACAGGCCCGCGGCGGTCAGCGCGGTGCCGACCTGGACGGCGCCGAAGCCGAGCACCCGGGTGAAGAACAGCACGCCGAGGGTCATGGTCAGCCCGTTGCCCAGGCAGTTCAGCAGGGTGATCCGGGCCAGCCGGCGCACCGTCGGGTCGGGGTGCAGCAGCCGGTTCCGGGCAGGGGCGGTCGCGGTGGCCTCGGTGGTGGGGGTCATGGGGAGATCCCACCGCCGACGGCCCGGCACCGGTACTCATTTAGGCTATGCCTGACGAGTGCTCAGGCCCCGGGGAGGACGAATGCACCGGTTCCAGCTCGAACTGGACGACCTGGCCTCGGCCGCCTTCGCCTGCTCCCCGCTCCAGGAGGCCGTGCTCAGCCTGCGGGTGTGGACCCACCCCGGCATCTACCACCCGGCCCAGACCGCCTGGTTCGAGCTGATCAGGCCGGAGTTCGAGCGCCTCCCGCAGGCCGCACTGCTCCGCTCGCTGGTCGCCTCCAACCGGTACGTCCCGGACTTCCTGACGCCCCGTCCGGCCACCCCGTTCCCGGACTTCCGCAGTGAACTCGCCCTGGTCAGGGCGCTGCCGCCGGAGCGTCTCGCGACCGAGCTGGAACGCACCCACCTACCGCACGACCGCCGGCTGCCCGCCCCGCTCGCGGCCGGGCTGGCAGCCGACCCGGCCGGGCTGCTCGCCGAGATCGCCGACGGCCTCGCCGCGTACTGGGACCGCTGCCTCGCCCCCGCCTGGTGGCCCCGGGCCCGCTCCGCCCTGCAGGCCGACATCGTGCACCGCTCCCGGATGCTCGCCGAACGCGGCGCGGCCGCGCTCTTCGCCGACCTGGACGGCCGACTGCAGTGGGCCGACGGCGTGCTGACCATCCATCGGGACTGGGCGTCCGGCGACGCCGAGGTGCTGGTGGCCCGGCGCGGCCTGGTCTTCTCCCCCAGCTGCTTCGTCCGCGGTGCCGTCACCTCGATCAGCGACGAGTACCCGCCGTCGATCGTCTACCCCACCCGCGGCCAGGCCACCATGACCCCGTCGCCGCAGCCCCCGCCCGCCCGCGAAGCCCTCGAACTCCTCCTCGGCGCCCCCAAGGCCCGCCTGCTCGCCCTCCTCGACGAACCCACCTCCACCACCGAACTCGCCGCCCGCCTCGGCGTCACCCCCGGCGCCGTCAGCCAGCACCTCGCCGTCCTGCACGCCACCCGCCTGGTCACCCGCACCCGCAGCGGCCGCCTGGTCCTCTACGCCCGCAGCCCCCTCGGCGACCAGCTCCGCAGCTGAGCTCCGGCCCGGTTGATTGTTTCGATTCCCGAAGCTGGCGACCAATTCGGCTGACTGTTGGAATCTAGTCAGCGCGGATGCCCGGCGGTCTGTACGCGAATCCGGCTTCACCCACCAGACGAGATCTCCCGGAGGAATCATGCGATCAACCTTTATGACCCGGACCGCGGTTCTGCCCGGAACGAGTGTTTCGGGTGCGACCGCGAACGGTGCGGCCACCGAAGCCCGCAAGGCCACGATCATCAGCTACCACGGCACCGAGCCGGAGAACGCGCTGATACCCGGTCATACGACGGAGTCCGGTGGGGTCAAGGTGATCGCGGCCCTGTTCCGGGGGCTGATCTCCTACGACCCCATCGACGCCCACCCGCGGAACGCGGTCGCGGAATCCATCAGGACCACCGACTCCACGGTCTTCACCGTCGAGCTGAAGCGCGGCTGGACCTTCCACGACGGCACGCCGGTCACCGCGAGCAGCTTCGTCGACGCCTGGAACTACACCGCACACGGCCCGAACAAGATGCAGGCGGCCAGCTTCCTGGCGCACATCGAAGGCTTCGGCGAGGTGAACGCCGCCGACTCGACGGTCACGGAGCTGTCCGGTCTGAAGGTGGTCGACGACCACACGTTCGTGGTGACCCTGTCGGCGCCGTTCTCCGAATTCCTCGTCACCCTCGGCTGCAGCGCGTTCTTTCCGCTGCCGAAGGCCTTCTTCGAGGACCGGGCGGCGTTCGAGGCCCACCCGATCGGCAACGGCGCGTTCAGGTTCGTCTCCCGGGAGCCCGAGAAGAACATCCTGCTCGAGCGCTACGACCACTACGCCGGGGACGACAAGCCGCAGATCGGCGGCGTCGACTTCCGGATCTACGCAGACCTGGGCGACGCCTACCACGACGTGATGGCGGACCGGCTCGACTACCTGGACGTCACCCCGTTCTGGGCGCTGGAAGGCAACCGGTACCAGAGGGACCTGCCGAACCGCACGTACGACCGGACCTATCTCGGCATCCAGACCATCACCTTCCCGCTCTACGACCCGCGCTACGCCGACCGGCGGGTGCGGCAGGCGATCTCGATGGCGATCGACCGGGTCAAGCTGATCGACAAGATCTTCCAGGGCCACCAGGCGCCCTCCGACGGCCTGGTCCCGCCGGCCGTCTCGGGCCGGGCCGAGAACCAGGGCGGCGAGCTGTGCAGCTACTCCCCGGTGCGGGCCAGGGAGTTGTTCGAAGCGTCCGGGTTCCAGGGCGACATCGAGCTGACGTCCAACATCGACTCGCCGAACCAGCCCTGGATGGAGGAGGTCTGCGCCTCGGTCACCGAGACGCTCGGCGTGCCCTGCCGCTTCGTGTCGATCCCGACCCTCGGGGAGTTCCGGCGCAAGCTGAACGCCCAGGAGATCACCGCGGTGTTCCGCTCCGGCTGGATCGCCGACTACCCGTCGATCGAGAACTTCCTCAGCCCGATGTTCCGGACCGGCGCCTCCGACAACGTCGGCAGGTACAGCAACCCCGCCGTCGACGCCCTGCTCTCCGCCGCCGACACCGCACCGACCAGCGAGCAGGCCTGGGACCTCTACCAGCAGGCGGAGCGGGCGATCCTGGAGGACATGCCGACCGTTCCGATCTGGTACCAGAGCACGCTGTCGGCCTGGTCGACGCGGCTGCGGACGGTCCAGCCCAACCCGTTCCGCGAGCTCGACCTGTACAGCGTCACCGTGGCGGAGCCGGACGAGGACCGCACGTACGACCGCGCCGCCCTCACCGAGACCCGCCGCCGCACCGACCGGCCGGGAGGCCGACCCGCTGCCCCGACCCGCCCGTAGCCGGACCCTCCCCCTGCGACCATCGGTCCGGCCCCGGCCGAACCCGCACGCCGTACCGGACTTGACCACGGTGCGGCGTGCGGGTTCTGCGCGTTCTCGAAAGGCAGTTGACGCCTCGGGGCGGGCGCGGTCTCCTACTGCGATGACCGATCTTCGCATCGAGCCGGTGAGTGGTGACCTCGGCCTCCGGGACTGGCAGCTCGTCCACAACCTGATCATCCCGACCGACCCGCTGTCACTGGACGAGATCCGCGAGCGGGCCGGGCGCAACCGGCTGGAGGTGGCCCACCTCGGCGAGACGCTGGTCGGCTGCTCGACCGTGCGGCCGCCGGTGGACGGGACCGCCACCGTGATCGCCCGGGTGCTCCCGGCGTACCGGCGGCAGGGGATCGGCGCGCAGCTCTACGCGCACTCCCTGGCGTACGCGCGGTCGCTCGGCGCGACGGTGATCGAGACTGTCGTCCTGGCGTCCAACCCGGACGGGTTGCGGTTCGCCGAGGGGCAGGGGTTCGTCGAGATCGAGCGGTATCTGCTGCCCGGTGACACGGTGCCGTACGTCGATCTGCGGCTGGCCTGACCCCGCGGGCGCGGGCACCCCGTCCGGCACGAGAGAATGACGTCATGACCGACGAGCACATCGAAGCACCGAAGTCCGCGAACGAACGCAGGGAGCAGCTGTTCCAGGCCATGCGCAAGGGTGGCGGCAACTGGGACTGGACCCGCGCACGCGAGACGTACTACGAGCAGCCGGACCCGCGCACGGTCCGCCGCGACCTCGAACAGCTGCGCAAGGCGGGCAGGCTGTTCCGCGACCGCGAGACCGGCCTGTACGAGGCGATCGGGTACTGAACCCGACCGCTGACGAAGGTGGCCTCCTCCCGKMCGGGAGGGTAGTCACGCATGATCTGGGCGAAGGTGGTGTGCCCCTGGGTGGTGCGGGCGAACGCGCGCCAGGCCGGGCCGACCAGGCAGACGGCGGCGTGGAACAGGTGCGGGCGGCGCTCGAAGGCGCCCAGCATGACCTTGCCCGCGCGCATCTCCACGCCGAGGCCCGCCTTGATCGCGAAGGCGTAGTTCAGTGCCTGCCGCCGGACGTCCGCCGAACCGTCCGCCTCGGCGATCTTGACCGCCCACTCGCCCGCCAGCCGGCCGGAGCGCAGCGCGTACGAGATGCCCTCCCTGGTCCACGGCTCCAGCAGCCCGGCCGCGTCGCCCGCGACCAGCACCCGGCCCCGGGAGAGCGGCGAGTCCTCGGCCCGGCACCGGGTCAGGTGGCCCGACTCGATGCTCGGGGTGAAGCCGGACAGGCCCAACTGCCGGATGTAGTCGGCGAGGTAGCCCTTGGTCGCCTCACCGTCGCCGCGCGCGGAGATCACCCCGACGGTCAGCGAACCGGACTCGGTCTTCGGGAACACCCAGCCGTACGAGCCGGGCAGCGGACCCCAGTCCAGGTGGATCCGGCCCTGCCAGTAGCGGAGCACCGACTCGGGCACCGGGATCTCCGCCTCCAGGCCGAGGTCGATCTGGTCGAAGGTCACCCCGACGTGCCGACCGATCCGGCCGGCGCTGCCGTCCGCACCGACCACCGCGCGGGCCTCGATCCGGCGGCCGTCCGAGGTGGTGACGGTGACGGTGCGTCCGGCGCCGGCCGGCTGCTCGACCCCGGCCACCGTGACACCGGTCACCAGCACCGCCCCGGCCTGCTCGGCCGACTGCACCAGGCGCAGGTCGAACTCGTCCCGGTTCACCAGCCCGAACAGCATCCGCTTGGAGCGCCGGGTGCGGGTGAAACGGCCGCCGAGCGCGAAGGTGACGGCGTACACCCGGTCCTGTAGCGGGAGCTTGAAGTCCTCCGGCAGGCTGTCCCGGGACGGGCCGATGATGCCGCCGCCGCAGGTCTTGTAGCGGGGGTGCTCGGCCTTGTCGAGCAGCAGTACCCGACGCCCCTGCAGGGCTGCGCCGTACGCGGCGGAGGATCCGGCCGGACCGGCGCCGACCACCACGACGTCCCAGACGCCCGCCAACGGGTCTGGCTGGTCCGACACTTCGTCAGCGTCCGGCCCGGGCGCGGCGGGCGGGTCGATGCGGTCCTGGCCGTGGGAGCTACCGGAGTCAGTCACGGACAGCAATCCTAGTGCCGATGAGCAGGTGCGAAGCCAGCCCCGGGCAAAGTGGCGGGCCTATGATCGATCCATCCCCAGCAGTGCCACTTCATCCGCACACCACCGGAGTTCACCGATGACCCAGCAGCCCCTGGCCGAGGCCGTCCGATCCCTGATGCCGCAGGCCAGGGCCGAGCTCGCCGAACTGGTGTCCTTCCAGTCCGTCGCCGACCCCCGGCAGTTCCCGGTCGAGGAGTGCGAGAAGGCGGCCCGCTGGGTCGCCGACGCCTTCGCCGCCGAGGGTCTGACGGGCGTTCGGCTGCTGGACACGCCGGACGGCACCCAGTCGGTCTACGCCGAACTGCCGGGCCCGGACGGCGCGCCGACCGTGCTGCTGTACTCGCACTACGACGTGCAGCCGCCGCTGGACGAGGCCGGCTGGCACTCCCCCGCCTTCGAGCTGACCGAGCGGGACGGCCGCTGGTACGGGCGCGGTGCCGCCGACTGCAAGGGCAACATCCTGATGCACCTGACGGCCCTTCGGGCACTGCGCCAGGTGGACGGCGGCTACCCGGTCGGGCTCAAGGTGATCGTGGAGGGTTCGGAGGAGCAGGGCACCGGCGGCCTGGAGCAGTACGCCCACGCCCACCCCGAACTGCTCACCGCCGACGTCGTGGTGATCGGCGACACCGGCAACTTCGCCCCCGGCCTGCCGACCGTCACCGCCACCCTGCGGGGCATCACCGAGGCCGCGATCACCGTCTCCACCCTGGCGGGCAACCTGCACTCCGGAGCGTTCGGCGGCGCCGCCCCCGACGCCCTGCAGTCGCTGATCAAGGTGCTCGCCTCGCTCCACGACGAACACGGCGACGTCGCCGTGGACGGCCTGCGGGCCGACCAGACCTGGCCCGGGGTCGCGTACCCCGAGGAGCAGTTCAGGGCCGACGCCAAGGTGCTCGACGGGACCGCCCTCACCGGCACCGGTACGGTCGCCGACCGGCTCTGGGCCCGCCCCGCCGTGACCGTCCTCGGCATCGACGCCCCGCCCGTGGTCGGCGCCACCTCCTCGGTCCACTCCACCGCCCGGGCCCGGGTCAGCCTGCGCATCCCGCCGGGCATGGAGCTCAAGGCCGCCCAGGAGGCGCTGGAGGCCCATCTGCTGGCCGCCGTCCCGCTCGGCGCCCACGCCGAGGTCGAACGCCTCGGCGGCGGCAGCCCGTTCAGCGCCGACACCACCGGGCCGGCCTACGAGGCGATGGGCGCCGCCATGCAGGACGCCTTCGGCACCCCCATGGTCGCCTCCGGCGAGGGCGGCTCGATCCCGCTCTGCAACACCCTGCACACCCTCTACCCCACCGCCGAGATCATCCTGATCGGCGTCGAGGACCCCACCACCCAGATCCACGCCGTGAACGAGAGCGTCGACCCGACGGAGCTGGAGCGGATGGCCCTGACCGAGGCCCTCTTCCTGCGCAACTACGCCGCCATTAGGACCGACCGGTAATTAGGGGGTGGGTGAAGGAGCGGTGTCGATGTGCGTGCCCCACCGGGGTCGGGGTCGGCTGCCGGTGGCGGGCGATCAGGGCCAGGCCGACGGCCGAACTGCCGTACTGGAGCACGGTGTAGAGCGGGATCCCGGCCGACTCGGTGTTCAGGACCGGGAAGGCCCGCACCCCGGCTCGGCCCTCGTGGGTGAAGGAGTCCCAGCAGACGTGGGTGGCTGCGCCGATCGCGGCCGAGACGGCGAACCAGCCGTACTCCCCGCGCGCGACCGGCCGGGCCGCCGACGGGCGGACCAGCCCGTACCACCACCAGGTCAGCCCGCCCGCGATCAGCACGTCCACGGTCGGGACGGCCCACCAGCGGTGGGTGACGGAGCCGAAGTCGTAGCAGCCGCGCAGCAGCGAGTCGGCGAAGAACGGGACGTCCGGCGCCATCGACCCGGCCACCAGCCCGGCGGCGACCAGCGGGCCGCGCCCCCTGGTGCCCTCCAACAGCGGGAGCACGGCGGCCGGGTGACTGAGCGTGAAGGGCACCCGGCCATCCTGTCAGAGCAGGTCCAGCTCATCGCCGATTGCGCGCCGGAGCCCGTCGTGGCGCGCGCCGAGCGTGTGCTCCGGCGCGGGCGCCGTCCAGTGCGTCCGGGGGTAGAGCCAGACCGGGCCGCCGACCAGTTCGGCCGGTTCCCACCCGTAGCGCGGCCAGATGTGGGCGTGCAGGAAGCCGTCGGTGTTGCCGAGGATCTCCAGGTTGACCCGGCGGAAGGCCGGGTCGAGCCGGCGGCAGGCGCGTTCGACGGCCTCGCCGAGGCGGTCCATGTCGGCCAGGAAGGCGGTGCGCTGAGGACGGGTCAGCTCCGAGAGCCGCTGCACCTCGGGCCGATCGGTGAGCAGCACCGCATAGCCCGGCAGGAACTGCACGTCGCCGATCACCGCGAATCCGGCGGTGAGCCGCCGCAGCACGGTGGGGTTCTCGCCGCGCAGCGCCGATCCGATCCGGTCCTGGCGCCAGTGCGCCCCCGCGTTCTCCGTCATGACCGCGACGCTACCCAAGGGTTGGGGCACCGACCGCGGCCGGGAGCCCGGCTTCCAGGTAGCGCAGCTCGCCGCTGACCCGGGCGTCCAGGGCGGCGGCCAGGCGCCGCAGCCGGTTCGGCGGGAGCAGGGTGGCGGCCTCGTCCAGGGTGACGAAACGCCAGCCGCGCAGTTCCTCGGCCGGAAGCCGGAGCGCGCTCCGGGCCCGCGCGTCGAGCCGTCCGCCGTCGTACATCAGCCGCAGCCCGCCCCGGCGCGGGCCGGTGCGCGGCTCCCAGTCCACCGCGAGCAGGCGCAGCGCGGCCGGCTCCAGCCGGAGGCCGAGCTCCTCGGTGGTCTCCCGCAGGGCGGCGTCGGTGGGTGCCTCGCCGCGTTCGACCACGCCGCCAGGGAACTCCCAGTCGGGTTTGTAGACGGGGTCCACCAGCAGCACCCGGTCCTGGTCGTCGAAGAGCAGCACGGCCGCCGCCACGGTGTCCCCGGTGGTGTCGGCGCTCTGCACGATGGGGCAGACCGCGACACCGTCCTTGACCAGGGCGGCGAGGTGTTCGGCGGTCTGACGCGGGGTCAGTCCCGCCGTGTCGACCAGCTGGGCGTCTCTGCTGAGCCAGCGTCGAGCCCGCCGGTACGGGGTCAGGTGCTCCCGGCACCAGGTGCGGACCCGGGCACTGGCCTCGGGGTCGCCGGGGCACTCGTCCCGGTTCTCGATCCGCTCTTGCAGGATCGTTTCCGCAGGGTCCAGCACGAAGTGGTGCACCGCCAGCCCCCGGGCCGCCAGCCCGCCGAAGATCTCGTCCCGGTAGTCCTCCCGGAGCAGCGTCATCGGCACCACCAGCGGCCCCGGCACCTCGGCCAGCACGGCGGCCGCCACCTCGGGCACCAGCCGCCGCCAGGCGGCCAGGTCCTGGAAGTCGGAGACGGTGGCCATCCGGTCGGCCGGCAGGATGTGCCGCAGCCCGTAGCCGACCAGCTCGGGGTCGTACAGCACGCTGCCCGGCAGCAGCTCGACCAACTCCCGGCAGGCACTCGTCTTGCCCGCTCCGAACGTGCCGTTGACCCAGACGATCACAGTGCCCCTGCCTTCCGCCGCCCCGATGGCCCAGCCCACTCCGGCGCCATCGAGGTGGTCCCCCGCCACGGCCAGGACCATGCCTGTCCGCCCGTGCGGGTGTCGGTTCCCGGCCGTACGGCATGTGTCAGCCGCACTCTCGCATCGCCTGACCTGCTCAGGTCAACTGGTCGCCCGCAGTCGCCCGCCCGGTCAGCCCAGGTCCAGCAGCTGCTTCTTGAGCACCTTGCCCATCGCGTTCCTGGGCAGCTCGTCCACCAGCACCACCCGCCGGGGCCGCTTGTGCACCGAGAGCCGCTCGGCCACGAAGGCGGTCAGCTGATCCCCCGTCACCACCCCGTCGGCGATCACGTACGCCACCACGGCCTGGCCCAGGTCGTGGTCAGGCGCGCCGATCACCGCCGCGTCGGCCACCGCCGGGTGGTCTCGCAGCGCGGCCTCCACCTCGCCCGCACCGATCCGGTAACCGCCGCTCTTGATCAGATCCACCGAGGCCCGGCCGACGATCCGGTGGAAGCCGTCCGGACCGATGGTCGCCACGTCCCCGGTACGGAACCAGCCGTCGGCGGTCCACGCCTCGGCGTCGGCGTCCGGCCGGTTGAGGTAGCCGGTGAACAACGTCGGCCCGGCCACCTGGAGTTCGCCGACCGTCTCGCCGTCCGGCGGCACCGGGGAGCCGTCCTCGGCCACCAGCCGGGTGCGGACACCGTCCAGTGGCAGCCCGACGCTGCCGGGGCGGCGCTCGCCGTCGGCCCGGGTGGAGACGGTGATCAGCGACTCGGTCATGCCGTACCGCTCGATCGGCGCCCGCCCGGTGAGCGCGGCGATCCGGTCGAAGACCGGCGTCGGCAGCGGGGCGCTGCCGGAGACCAGCMGCCGGGCGGTGGCCAGCGCCCGCGCCGACGGTTCGTCAGCCGCGACCCGGGACCAGACCGTCGGCACTCCGAAGTACAGACTGCCGCCCGCCTTGGCGTACGCCTCGGGCGTGGGGCGGCCGGTGTGCACCAACCGGCTGCCGGTACGCAGTGCACCCAGCACGCCCAGCACCAGACCGTGCACATGGAACAGCGGCAGCCCGTGCACCAGGGTGTCCTCGGCCGTCCACTGCCAGGCGGCAGCCAGCGCGTCCAGGTCGGCCGCGACCGCGCTGCGCCGGATCACCGCACCCTTCGGCGCCCCCGTGGTACCGGAGGTGTAGAGCACGAAGGCCGTGCGCTCCACCTCCGGCTCGGCGTACGTACCGCTCGAACGGGCCGTCAGCTCCACCGGGAGCGCCTCGATCCCGTCCGGCGCCGGCGTTCCGACCGGCAGAGCCAGCAGGGTGGCGCCCGAGTCGCGCAGGATGTGGGCGCGCTCCTTGGGCCCGGAGTCCGGCGGCAGCGGCACCACCGGTACGCCCGCCAGCAGCCCACCGACGGTGGCCACCACGGTCTCGACGGTCGGCCCGGCCAGCACCGCGAGCGCCGGTGCCCCCGCCACCCGGTCGGCCACCGCCGTTGCCGCGCCCAGCAGTTGCTCCCTGGAGAGCGGCCGTCCGTCGATCCGCAGCGCGTCGGCGGCGTCGCCGAAGCCGCCCTCAAGTGCCGTCAGCAGTCCCATGGGCGGGACTCTAGCGGAGGGTCAGACGCCTGCCGGGGACGGCCGCCGCCGGACCACGCCGAGGGTCGCCACCGCACCGAACGCCGCACAGCACGCCAGCGCCCCCGCCGTACCGCCGAACGCCGTGGTCGGACCGGCCCGGTCGACCAACACGCCCCCGGCCGCCGCACCGAGCGCGGCCCCCAGGTTGTAGGCGGTGTTCACCCACGCGCCCGCCTCGGTCCGGGAACCCTCGGGGACGAGCTCCTCGACGAGTTGGTAGGCGGTGATCAGCAGCACGTCCGCGCAGGCACCCGCGAGCAGCAGCGCCAGCGCCGTCGCGGGCAGCACGTCGAGGGCGGGTACGGCGTAGCAGCAGGCGGCCGCCGCGACGAGCAGCACCGGCCGCCGCCGCAGCTCGCCGCGCCACCGGTACCCGCCGTACAACAGACCGCCCAGCACGCCGCCGACCGCGAACAGCGTGGTCAGCACCCCGGCCGTCAGGGTGCCCCGCGCGGCCACGATCGCGATCTCGAACACGGTCAGCGCGGCGGCCATCCCCAGCACGGGCAGCAGCAGCGGCGCGAATCCCTTCACCCGCAAGGGACTTCCGGAGCGCTTCACCCCAGGGCTCACGCTCATCGACGCCCCTCGCAGGGCCGCCGCCAGCAGACCGAAACCGACCAGCACCAACACCGTGCAGGCTCCGACGGCGGCGGGGGCGCCCAGGACCGCGACCAGGAAGCCCCCGACCAGCGGTCCGAGCGCGAAGACGGTGGACTCGGCGGCCGTGTCCAGGCTCAGCGCGGACTGCCGCTGCGCCTCGTCGGCGGCCAGCCTGCCCCACAGGGTGCGCATCAGCGGACCGACGGGCGGCGGGAAGACACCGGTCAGCACCGCGAGCACGGCGATCAGCGGGGCGGGTGCGTGCACGGCACAGGCGGTGGCCAACGCGGCGAGCAGGAGGGTGTAACTGACGGACAGACAGGTCAGCGCGGCGGGCCGACGCTCCACCAGCCGGGCCCGGGCGGGCCCGAGCAGGGCGGAGACCAGTCCGAACAGGCCGGTGACGGTGCCCGCCACGGCGTACGAGCCGGTGCCCTCGTACAGCGCGAGCAGCAGCGGCAGCCCGATCACGCCGTAGCTGAGCCGGGCGAGCATCGCGGCGGTGAAGAGCCTCGGGGCGTGCGGAAGCATGAGGACAGCGCGATAGGAGGCGCTGCCCCGGGAGGGGCGTGACATGGGGTGATCTCCGATGAACTGGCGCGCCGAAGCTCAGTCGGGCGCGCGCGGGCACGACGGGGCGTGGCCGGCCCTACCGTCCGCCCCTGCTCAGCAGGGGACGCGGTGCGGGCGGGCTGACGGTCCGTCAGTGTGGATCGGAGAGGTACACGGACGGCAGCATAGCCGGACACGGCGGAGCCCCGCCGGAGTTTTCCGACGGGGCTCCGCTGTTGTCCGTTTTGTGGTCAGCCCTTGCGGGTGTTGACCTCGGTGGTGAGTTGGGGGAGGACGGTGAAGAGGTCTCCGACGACGCCGTAGTCGACGAGTTCGAAGATGGGGGCTTCGGGGTCCTTGTTGATGGCGATGATGGTCTTGGAGGTCTGCATGCC